>CAVCGV010000026.1:0-27120 GCA_963601815.1 bacterium | reverse complement strand
GCGAGGGTAACGCATCCAGTTTAGTAATGTGTAAAAAATAACTTGAGCAGATTTGCCCTTTCAGCCCGTCGTTGGCACATTTCGCGAATCAAAAAAAAATGCTCAAGTTATTTTTTACACATTACTAACTTCCCTTCTTCAATTCTTTTCCATAATTTTCTGCAGGTTAGCATCCTCGCCTACGAGCCACACAATGTCACCCTTGGCGAAGACGTACTGAGGCGAGACCTTGGTAAGGCTCTCGCGCCCCTCTTCTATACCCACTACCATACAGTTGTATCTGCTGCGTATACCGCTCTCCACAAGCGTCTTGCCGCAGAAGGCACCCTTGCCGCTCACTACAAGCTGACTAAGACGCATCTCACGTTTTTCTATGTCCGGGTCTTCAGGAATCAACGCTTTCTGCAGGGCATTGTCAAACTTCTGTACCTGTTCGTCATTGCCTATTATCTGCAACTTGTCACCGGGGAAGATAACGGTATTTCCCTGCGGTACATTGATGCGCTGCACACCACGCAGAATACTGCTCAGGTCCACGCCGTAGTGCTGTCTCAGGTGCAACTGTGACAGCGTCTTACCAGCCCATGCCGAGTCGGCGGGCACCTCCACCTGGGCTATGTGTATGTCACGGTCCAGGAGATGCTCAGCGTAAAGCGGTCGCTTGGTACCTTTCACCCGTGCCTCGATGTCGCGCGAACGGAGGTTGCGTATGAAGAGTCGCTCCATGGTGATACTGCGTTTCTTGGTCCATCTGGAGGCTATGGTAAGCAGCACGACCGCCACGGCAATGATGATAATGAGGGCGTTGGTAAACTCCGTAAGGTAATTGCAGATATAGAAAATAAAAGCCAGGGCTATGACAAACCTCACGACGATGGTCGACAACAGCGGAATACGGTTGATGCTACTCTCCACCCAGAGGCGTTTCCACTCGTGGCTGTGGTTTTTCTTCATAACGATCGCCCTGAGGAAAGGACTGATGAAGAGAATGGTGAGAATGCCTGTCAGCACATTCGCCATCCAATGGTCCTCTCCTTCCGGCAAGAGCCTTCTCATCATGGGCAGCACAAAGGTGAACATCAAAGCTATTACGGCGGCCGAGAGTATGGAATATGCCACTGTGTTGACCGTCATCTGCCTAAGCAGTGCCTTCCACTTGCTCTGCTGGGTGGTAGAGGGGTGGCTCATGGCAAAATGGTTAAGTATGCCCGTAAGGCGGTCGGGCAGATGCTTCTCCATAACAAGGTACGAGGGCTGTGCCAGCCTTATCATGTACGGAGTAAGGAAGGTGGTGATGACCGATACGGCCACTACCACGGGGTAAAGAAATTTGCTGATAACCCCTAACGAGAGTCCCAACGAGGCTATGATAAACGAGAACTCGCCTATCTGCGCCATCGAGAATCCGCAGCGCATCGCCGACTTCAGCGACTCGCCGCCCAGCATGAAACCGAACGTGCCGAACACAGCCTGTCCCACGAGGATGGTGAGCACCAACGCCACAATGGGTACTGCATATTGCACGAGTATCTGCGGGTCTACAAGCATGCCCACCGACACGAAGAAGATGGCGCCGAAGAGGTTTTTCACAGGCTCCACCACCTTGATGATTTTCTCAGCCTCTATAGTCTCTGCAAGGATGCTGCCCATAACAAACGCTCCGAAAGCACTCGAGAACCCCACCTGCGTGGAGAGCACGGCCATGCCGCAACACAGTCCGAGCGACACGATGAGGAGGGTTTCCCCGCCTATCAACTTACGCGTGCGTCGCAAAAAAACGGGAATGGCGAAGATGCCCACGATAAACCACAGCACAAGGAAGAAGGCTATCTTTACCACCGAGCCGATCATCTCCTCACCATCGGGACTATTGCCGCTGGCTATTGCCGACAGCATCACCATCATCACGATGGCAAGGATATCCTCCAGGATAAGCACACTCATCACCGTACCGGCAAACTTCTGTTGCCGCAGTCCCATGTCGTCGAAAGCCTTGTAGATAATGGTGGTGGAGCTCATGGCGAGCATGCCCCCGAGAAAGATGCAGTCCATCCTGCCCCATCTGAAAGCATGCCCCACGCTCACACCGAGCATCATCATGCAGAACACGATCGACACGCACGAGATAATGGGCGAGACTCCCATCTTCACGATCTTCTTGAACGAGAAATCGAGTCCCAGCGAAAAGAGCGTAAAGATGACGCCGATGTTCGCCCACGACTCTACCTCCGTCTCGTCCATCACCGACATGGTATAGGGCATGTGCGGCGACACGAGGAACCCGGCAACGATGTAGCCCAGCACAAGAGGCTGCTTGAGGCGTTTGAAGATGATAGTCACAATGCCTGCCACCATCAGCATCAGTGCCAGGTCTTTTACCATTACGGGGATGTCCGACATAAACTATTCTTGTGTTATATGTGTGTGCGTGTGTTTGGAGTGATGAGAGATCAGTCGTTGTACTGTGCGGTGAGTTCGGCTATCTTGACGATGGTCTGTACGACCTTTTCCATCACCTGCACACTCACAAACTCGTGCGGGCCGTGGAAGTTGACACCACCGGCAAAGATATTGGGACACGGCAGTCCCTTGAAACTGAGCTGTGCTCCGTCCGTACCGCCCCTTATCGGCACCACACGTGGCGGCACGCCGCTCTCCTGCATCGCCTTCAGCACGATGTCGATGACGTGCATGTTGGGGTCTATCTTCTCCTTCATGTTGTAGTACTGGTCGTGTATCTCGGCCACACACGTGCCCTCACCGTACTTTGCGTTAATGGCTTCGGCTGTGCGCAGCATGAAGGTCTTTCGGTCCTCAAACTTGTCACGGTCGTGGTCGCGTATGATGTAGCTCAGCGTAGCCTCTTCGCAACGGCTCTCTATGCCCAGCAGGTGGTAGAAGCCCTGGTAGCCCTCTGTAGTCTCGGGCAGTTGGTCCTCGGGTATCAGGCTTTGGAACTCTACGGCCACACGACTTGCGTTCACCATCTTGCCCTTGGCGTAACCTGTATGTACGCTCACGCCCTTGATGTGTATCTTGGCTGCTGCGGCATTGAAGTTCTCAAACTCCAATTCGCCCAAGTCACCGCCGTCGATGGTATATGCCCAGTCGCATCCGAACTTCTCCACGTCGAAGTGGTGTGCTCCCATACCTATCTCCTCGTCGGGGTTGAAACCTACGCGTATGTCTCCGTGCTTTATCTCGTCATGGTCGCGCAGATAGCACATCGCCTGTACAATCTCGGCTATGCCTGCCTTGTCGTCGGCACCGAGCAGCGTGGTACCGTCCGTCACGATGAGGTCTTCGCCCTTGTGCGCCTTCAGTTCGGGGAAAGTAGCGACGTCGGTCACAATACCGGGGCTCAGCGTAATATCGCTACCGTCATAGTTCTTGATGACACGTGCCTTGATGCCCGCGCCACTGGCATCGGGACTTGTATCCATGTGCGAGATGAAGCCTACCGTTGGGGTGTCCTTGCGCATGTTTCCTTTCAGAGTGGCGTAGATGTAACCCATCTCGTCCATTTCCACATCGCTCAGTCCCTCGTCTTCGAGTTCTTTCTTGAGATACTTGGCAAAGTCGAGCTGCTTCGCCGTACTCGGCACCGTGTCGGAGTCTTCGCTCGACTGTGTGTCGAATTTAGTGTAGTTGATAAATCTTTCTACTAAGTCCATATCTATTAATTTGTATCAGAAGCCCACCCCGCCTCCTCTATAGCGCAGGGAAGTGCTGGCGGGCAATTTTGTTTAATATTCTTATCGTTTCTTTTTTCGGCAAAGGGAACATATCACCCCAAGATAGGGAGTACGTCCCTCCAGGAGATATTGGAAAAAGGGAGTCTCTACCCCTTAATTTCCCAAATGCAAAATTAACGATAAGTTTTTATTGCTGCAAGATTTTGGACAAATTAGTTGGAGGAAGACTCAAAAAACATGCCAATATGACACTGACATATCGCTTTTGTAACGTGTAAAAAAGTGAGAATGACATAGAAAAAAGGAGTGACTTCGCTGGGATTCAAACCCAGGACCTTCAGAACCGGAATCTGACGCTCTATTCAGCTAAGCTACGAAGCCATTTGGAGTATAATCATTGGCAGGCGCGACACCCATATATATAATAAGGTGTAAAAATGACATAGGCTTCCGCACCACCCTTATACGACTGCAAAAATACGCATTTTGATTCAAATAGCCAAATTTTTATGGCAGTATTTTCTAAAAGGAAAGCTTAGGCACACAGTTGCCGACTTCGTATTTCTTATTTAACAAAGCTGATAATATATACAAAAAAGTTACCAAAACCAACATTATCCTTTCAATTTATAAAAAATATTTCGAAGTTCGCTTGCAGTTTGATAATTATTTCGTACCTTTGCATGGTGTTTGCGCAAACCATACGAAAAAGAACACGCACACAGAAAGACACCGATAACTAAACAAACAAGCGGGCAGAAAACCGCACAACACCATTAAAAAGAAAAGAAATGAGCAAACTGATTAAGCCTGAAGGCTACAAGGCCCTGCTGGACATGCGCCAGACAGAAATGGGCATCAAACTGATAAAAGAGTTTTTCCAGCAGAACCTGGCTACCGAACTGCGCCTGCGCCGCGTAACGGCTCCGCTCTTCGTACTGAAAGGACTGGGCATCAACGACGACCTCAACGGTGTGGAGCGTCCCGTTACCTTCCCCATCAAGGATTTGGGAGAGGCCAAGGCGGAGGTGGTTCACTCACTGGCAAAATGGAAGAGACTAACCTTGGCAGAATACAACATAGAGCAGGGATACGGTGTGTATACGGACATGAACGCCATCCGTGCCGACGAAGAACTGGACAACCTGCACTCACTCTACGTGGATCAGTGGGACTGGGAGGCAGTGATAGGCCGCGAAGACCGTAATCTGGAATTCCTGCACGACATCGTGCGCCGCATCTATTCTGCCATTCTTCGCACAGAGTATCTTACATGCGAGCACTACCCACAGCTAAAACCGTTCCTGCCACGCGAAATCCACTTTGTGCATGCCCAGGAACTGTTAGATATGTATCCCGACATGACTGCCAAGGAGCGCGAGGATGCTATCTGCCGAAAGTACGGAGCAGTATTCGTAGAGGGAATAGGTTGCAGACTGAGCGACGGCGAGAAGCACGACGGGCGCGCTGCCGACTACGACGACTGGAGCACAATTGCTGAAAACGGACTGCCGGGCTTGAACGGTGACATTTTGATCTGGTATCCGGTACTGGGGCGTAGCTTCGAGTTGAGTTCCATGGGTATACGTGTGGACAAGGAAGCCCTTTTGCGCCAGCTGCACCTCGAAGGACAAGAAGAACGCGAGGGACTGTACTTCCACAAGCAGTTACTGGAGGACAAGTTACCTTTGAGCATCGGCGGAGGTATTGGCCAGAGCCGCCTCTGCATGGTAATGCTGCACAAGGCACACATCGGAGAGATACAGGCCAGTATCTGGCCGGAGGAGATGAGGCACGAATGCGAGGAGTGCGGAATGCCGCTCATCTAAGAGCGACGTTGCCAACAAGAAACTTGGTATTTTTTTATGTCAAGAATTTGAGAATTGAAGAATTATGTAACGTGTAAAAAATAACTTGAGCATTTTTTTGATTCGCGAAATGTGCCAACGACGGGCTGAAAGGGCGTGCAGGACAAATCTGTTCAAGTTATTTTTTACACATTACCAAGAATTTGAGAATTGAAGAATTATACATTTTCTCTGAATTCGCAAGAATTTCGAGAGCTTCAGCTTGACCTGTCAAGACTTCCCGTAATTCTATATTTTCAAGATACCTGGAAAAATTCTTTAATTCTCTAATTCTTGACCTATCATCTTGATAGAGAAGATTATCAAGACTTACTATGCTTTGCCCTTATCTCTTTACTCAGCTTCCACACCTTATGCCAAGACCAACTTGAACGAGGTACATAGCTTGTCGAGGGCGGGATTGTCCTGACGCATTTTGTCGAGCAGTTCCCGCTTGTTGAGTATCTTCTTCACCTCGTCACGGTGGGCAAGACGGTAGGTAACGGTAATGGAGCTGTTGTTCAGCGACATGACGAGGGTGTTGCGTATCCGGTTCTTGATAGCCTGCATGTTGTCGAGCAGCAACTGGTTGTCGACTACCACCTCTACAGCGGGGAACTCCAACAGTTTGGGCTTAATAGCCATCATGCGCTGCGCCAGTCCGATAAGGTTGCGGTTGGCCTGCTGCATACGTATACACATACCCACCCACTGGTGCTGCAGGGCCTCCTCATCGAAGGTATCGTTGCGTTTGTCAGCACCGGCGGAGGCGATAGCCTGCACATCAGCGTTGGGATTCTGGCACTGGCGCATCTGCTCCTCACTCTTTTTCAGGTTACTGAAGGTCATGCCTATGCTCCCCAGCTTGATGTTGCCGGTTGCGACTCTCGCAGCAGTGGCAGCAGTCGAGGAGGAAGAGGCTACAGCCGAAGAACCGGCATGTGCCGACTGTACAGGCTGTGCCCCACCAGAAGGCAAAGCAACAGTCTGGGAGGCGGAACCATTACCGCTCCCCGGCCCAGCACCTGCACCCTGAGCGACAGGCTTCTGCTGGGCCATAAGTTTCCGAAACAGGGATTTTAATCTACGGGGCATACGCCCCGCACTGGGTACATCTTTGTCTTCGGGTTGGGTTATCTGTCCTATCTCTATGAGCGTCAGCTCCACGCGCAACCGCTTGTTGGAACTTTGCCTATACTGCACATCGCAGGCGTTCATCAACTTCAGAGCTTGGTACAGGAAGGAAGCCGGAGCTTTCTTTGCCTGCTCGGCATACTTGGTACGCTGCTGGTCGCTCGTCTCGAGCAGGGGCAACGTCTGCGGGTCTTTCGCCATCATCACGTTACGCACGTGCTGAGCCAGTCCCTGTATCATGTTGCCGCCATCAAATCCCTTGCTCAGGATACCGTTGAGCAGCAGCATCATCTCCGTTACCTTGTTCTCCAGGGCATAGTCTATGAGTTTGAAGTAGTTGTCGCTTGCCAGCACATTGAGGTCTTCTATCACCTTTTCGTAGGTGATGTCTCCCTGGCAGAAGCTTGCCACCTGGTCGAAGATGGAGAGAGCGTCTCGCATACCACCGTCTGCCTTCTCTGCTATGACGGCAAGCGCCTGCTCTTCGTAGCGGATGCCTTCCTTTTCAGCCACGTGCTTGAGGTGGGCGATGGTATTAGGCACATTCATACGCTCGAAGTCGTATATCTGGCAACGGCTAAGGATGGTGGGCAGTATCTTGTGTTTCTCGGTAGTGGCGAGGATGAAGATAACGTGCGAAGGCGGCTCTTCCAGCGTCTTCAGAAAGGCGTTGAAAGCCTGCGAGCTGAGCATGTGCACCTCGTCGATGATGAAGACCTTGTACTTGCCTACCTGCGGCGGTATACGGGTCTGCTCCATGAGTTGCTTGATGTTCTCGACACTGTTGTTGCTGGCGGCATCAAGCTCGAAGATGTTGTACGAACGGTTCTCGTTGAACGACCGGCAACTCTCACACTCGTTGCACGCCTCGCCATCCTGGAGGGGGTGCTCACAGTTAATGGCCTTGGCGAAAATACGGGCACAGGTGGTCTTGCCCACACCACGCGGACCGCAAAAGAGATAGGCATGTGCCAACTTGCCGCTACGCACAGCATTCTTGAGCGTAGTGGTAAGTGCAGTCTGCCCCACCACCGAGTCGAACGACATCGGCCGGTACTTTCTTGCAGAAACAATGTATTCTTCCATGTATGTTGTATTTAGGCGTGTTCTAAATATTCCACGCATTGTTAAACTTCTTCTTTTAGACGGGCTGCTCTTTGCGTATCTTTCAGAACCCGCCTTATTGTAATGTGCCTGAAATAACATGAGTAGTTTTCAAGAGAACGGAACAACTATTCTCTATCAGCCCATGCTGTAGAATGCTTCGTTCTTCCCTCTTCCCTCTTCGTCCTTCCCTCTAACGGGGGTGTAAAGGTAACAAAAAAATCCAAATAAAGACTGCTTTATGATGAAAAGATACCAAAAAAATATTATCTTTGCATGCAAAAACAGGAACAGATGAGCAAACAATTAAGTATAGTGTGGAACTATCTGTCTCGCTACAAGTATGTTATCGTCCTTGTATTAGGAATACTGGCTGTAGGTGTGGCCGGCGAGAACAGCATAGCACAACACATTCGCTACAAGATACAGATACACGGTCTGCGCACGGAGATAAGCAAGTACCAGTCGCGCATAGAGGCCGACTCCCTGCTGCTCGAGCAGATGGGGCATGGTGCGCAGGCGTACGAGCGCATAGCGCGCGAACGATATTTCATGAAGGCAGACGACGAGGATGTCTTCGTGCTGAGTACAGATCTGAACGTTACTGACGACAAAAACACGGAAGAATGAAACAACTGAACACAATACAGACTATTATCTTTGCGGCAGGCGGCATACTGATGGTGGCTGGCGCCGGGTGCTTTGCCTTCGGCTTTATCTATCCCCGTATGCTTCTCTACACGTCGTGGATGTTCCTTGTGGGCACCGTGACATTCAGCGTCATGCAGGCCATGCAGTGCTACGACGGCAAGTCGAACGTCATACACAGGCTCAAGCGCATACAGGGTGTGGCGGACATCTTCTTCGTGCTCGCCGGCATTTCCATGGTAGACACGGTGTACGCTTTCTTCCGTCACTGGTTTTCCAACTACGAGACGTACATTACCTATTTCTACAACAAGTGGGTCATCTTCCTGCTTGTAGCTGCCGTACTCGAACTATACTCCACACACCGCATCGCAAACGAACTGAAGAAGGAGAATGACGAGGAAAGGGAAAAAGGGATAACCCTGCGAATGTAAATAAAACATAAATACACACGGCAATCAATTAAATAGCATAAAATAATTTGACTACATCGGGGGAACATTGTACCTTTGTTAGGCCAATACTCAATGAATCGCTTATGAACAAGATACTTTACGCATTCTTAACCCTTATCGCAATAACCTCATGTACTGGAAGTTACGACATTTCCGGCACATCCAACATAAGCACTCTTGACGGGCGCATGCTCTACCTCAAGATACTGAACGGCACGGAGTTTAAGAATATAGACTCCTGCGATGTGGTACACGGTCAGTTCCACTTTAACGGAACGCTCGACACAGTACGTATGGCGAACATATTCATGGACAACGACCCCGTACTGCCACTCGTGCTCGAAAGCGGAAGCATTTCCGTCAGACTGGACGATGCACAGCAGACCGTAAGCGGCACTCCGCTCAACGAGAAGCTCTTCTCCTTCTTCAAGAAGTACCAGCAGCTGCAGAACCAGCAGCGCGAACTGGTGCACCGCCACGACCAAGCCATCATGGATGGTAGCGACATGGAGGTGGTGACACGCAAGCTCAACAGCGAGGCTGCCACCCTGGCCGACAAGGAGGACAAGTTGGTTACAGGATTCATTACCGACAACTTCGACAACCCGCTCGGTGCCGGCGTGTTCTTCCTTATCACCATGGATAACCAGTATCCCATGCTTTCACCTTGGATAGAGGATATTATGAGCAAGGCCACAGACACGTTCAAGAACGATCCATACGTAAAGGACTATTACGGAAAGGCGCAGGAGAACCAGGAAATCATGAACGGTACACGCGACCCGCAGACTGGCGCCCCCATGCCCGACATGTCGCACGCTCCGGCTCCCGAGGCTGCCCCGGCACCTACACCCAACGAGATGGCAACACCTACCATCCCTGCACCGCAGGACAAGTAACCCCCACCCTTTTAGCACTATGCCTACAATACTGATAAAGAATGGCGTCATCGTAAACGAGGGAAAAGCCTTCGAAGGCCACCTCGCCATAGACGGTGACAAGATAGCACACCTATATAATAAGGTAGAAGAAACACCCCCTGGCAGTTATGACAAGACTATCGACGCCAAGGGGTGTCTTGTTTTGCCGGGACTCATAGACTGCCACGTTCACTTCCGCGAACCGGGACTCACCCGAAAGGCTGACATCGAGAGCGAAAGCCGTGCCGCTGCATACGGTGGCGTGACATCATACTTTGAGATGCCCAACACCGTGCCACAGACCACCACACTGGAGGCTCTGGAAGAGAAATTCCGCATAGCGGAACAGAAGAGCCACGTCAACTACAGTTTCTTCTACGGGGCCACCAACGACAATGTCTGCTCCTTCGAGGAACTGGACCCGCACCGCATTCCCGGCATCAAGCTCTTTATGGGTTCAAGTACAGGAAACATGTTGGTAGACAAGCAGGACGCATTGGCAAATGTCTTCGCCACAGCTCACCGCCTGAACCTGCCCCTCATGGCCCACTGTGAGGACACGGACATCATCAACGCCAACATGGAGCAATGCAAACGACTGCACGGCGATGACCCAGACGTAAGCTGGCATCCGGCCATACGCAGCGAGGAGGCTTGCTACGAGAGCAGCCGCCTGGCAGTAAAACTGGCAAAGCAGTACGGCACAAGACTGCACATAGCCCATATAACGACAGAACGCGAACTCAGTCTGCTCGAACCGGGCAGCAACGTGACAGGCGAAGCCGTCATTGCGCATCTCGTCTTTACCGATGCCGACTATGCCCCACTCGGCACACGTATCAAGTGCAACCCTGCCGTCAAGACTACTGCTGACAGGGAGGCTCTGCGCCATGCACTCGCCGACGGACGCATCACCACTGTAGGCACCGACCATGCCCCCCACGAACTGAAGGACAAGGAGGGCGGAGCGGCACAGGCTGCATCGGGCATGCCCATGGTACAGTTCTCGCTCGTCACCATGCTCGAACTGGTAGACAAGGGAATCATTACTACCGAGCGCATGATAGAGCTGACGGCACACAACCCGGCACGCCTCTTCGGCGTAAGCGACAGGGGTTTCCTGCGCGAGGGATACAAGGCGGACATCGTTGTGGTGAGACCCCACAGTCCATGGACGGTCACACCGGAGTGCATACAGAGCAAATGTGGCTGGAGCCCCATGGAGGGACATACCTACCAGTGGCGTGTGGAGCAGACTATCTGTAACGGGCAGGTGGTGTACGACAACGGACAATTCGACAGTTCTTCACACGGGGAACCGATTGTATTCAGGCAATGAAAAGAAAAATCACAACATACGACATGGCTGACGTGGAGCCGTACATCAACTGGCTCTACTTCTACCACGCATGGGGACTCTCCGGCAAACCGGAAGCAGAGAAACAGCGCATCAAGGCTGAGGCACTCGACCTGCTGCACCACTGGCAGGGCCGCTACCATACGCATGCCGTCACAGTGCTCTACGATGCCAATGCCGACGGCGACGACCTGCTGCTCTTTACCGACAGCAAGAACCAGGAAGGCATGGTGCGCATACCCATGCTGAGACAACAGCATGCAGTGGACAACGGAGAGCCTAACCTCTGCCTTACCGACTATGTAAGGCCGCTGGCACAGGGCATAAGGGACAAAGTGGCCCTCTTCTGCGTCTCGGTCGATGCCGAACCGCAAGGACTCTTCCACGGCGACGACTATATGTCGATGCTGGCACAAACCCTGTGCGACAGGCTCGCCGAGGCTACGGTGGAGAAGTTGCATGAAGAAGTGAGACGCACCTGGTGGGGCTATGCTCACGACGAGCAACTTACTATACAACAGCTCTTCCACTGCGATTACCAGGGCATTCGTCCCGCCGTGGGCTATCCCTCGCTGCCCGACGTGAGTATCAATTTCCTCATAGAGCCTCTGCTCGAAATGTCGCAGATAGGCATCCGGCTCACCCAGAGCGGCATGATGATGCCCCACTCCAGCGTTTCCGGTTTCATGTTCGCTCATCCGCAGGCACACTACTTCTCGCTCGGCAAGATAGACAACGAGCAACTGACCGACTATGCCCGACGTCGCGGCATACCTGTCACCTTAATGAAACGTTATTTACAGTCAAGTCTTCTCAAACGATGATAGCACGTATCTTCCTCTTCATTGTAATAGGCACCTTGGTACCCTACTTCCTGTACGACCGCAAACGGCTGCGCTGCGCCGCACTGTGGAGACGCATCGTACACTGGCTGCCGGCTGTCCTGCTGTTAGGCTACAGTGCCTACCTCTCTTTGCTGCCCGGATTTGTACCCGAAACCCCACTGTTGGTAGACGTATGGTTCGGCATGATGGCTCTCTGCTACGTGCCGCAGTTTGTCTATGTATTCTGTACGGGCATAGGATGGTGTGTGCGACGTGTTTGCCACACCCGCTCCAACCGCTGGGGAAGGCGCATAGGGGTGGTACTTGCTGCCTTTTCCGTCTTCGCTTTCATCTACGGATTCACTCTGGGTTTCCGCCGCTTGGAGGTAAAGCACATCACGGTATGGCTCCCCAATCTGCCCGAAGCATTCGACGGCTACCGCATCGTACAGTTCAGCGACATACACCTTGGCTCCTTTTACGGGTGGCGTGCCGACTTGCCACAGCGCGACATCGACTCCATACAGGCGCAGCATCCCGACATGATTTGCTTTACAGGCGACCTGCAGAATGCACGGCCCGAAGAGATTTACCCCTTCCGTAACCTCCTCGCCAGTCTCCATGCACCCGACGGGGTATTCAGCATTCTGGGCAACCACGACTACAGCAAGTACATCGATGCCGACGAGCAGACTTGCCGCCGACAGGAGGCGGAAGTAAGAAGGCTGGAACGCAGTATGGGATGGCGACTGCTGTGCAACGAACAGGCTGTGGTACACCGCGGCAATGACTCTATCTACGTAGTGGGAACGGAGAACTACGACAGGCCTAAACATACCGAGGTGGCACAGTCGCTGTACGGCATAAAGCCCGGCAACTTTGTACTGATGCTGCAACACATACCCAAGCAGTGGAAGGACATGGTGCCGTCGCGCATCAATACGGCATATGGCTCACCCGACTCGGTACTCGTCGCCCCCCAGCTCACACTCAGCGGACATACCCACGGTGGACAGATTTCGGTATTGGGACTGCGCCCCACCCTCTTCTCGCCGTTCGACTACGGACTATACGAGCGCGAGGGATGCCAGTTGTATACCTCGCGTGGTCTCGGCGGTGTTGTCCCCATCCGCATAGGGGCAACGGCAGAGATTGTTGTGCTGACGTTAAGAGTAAAAAAGTAAAAGGGTAAAAAAGTAAAAACATAAATAACAAGAAAGCATGAAGTACCTTTATAGAATATACCAGTTGCTGGTGTGCCTCCCCATCCTCGTGATGGCGAGCGTGTTCACGAGTCTTTTCACGGTGCTGGGCTGCATGCTCGGCAACGGCCACTTCTGGGGCTATTACCCCGGCAAGCTGTGGTCGCAACTTTGGGTGCGCCTGCTGTTGCTACCCGTAAAGGTAGAAGGCAGAGAACACCTGCAGAAAGGACAGAGCTACGTGTTCGTGGCGAACCATCAGGGAGCGTTCGACATCTTCCTTATCTATGGTTTTCTGGGACGCAACTTCAAGTGGATGATGAAGAAAGGACTGCGCAAGGTACCCCTCGTCGGCATTGCCTGCGAGTATGCCCACCATATATTCGTGGACAAGAGCGGTCCCTCAAAAATACGCGCCTCCTATGCCCATGCGCGCGAAGTGCTGAAAGAGGGCATGTCGCTTGTGGTGTTCCCCGAGGGAGCACGCACATTCACGGGGCACATGGGCGTATTCCGCCGGGGCGCCTTCATGCTTGCCGACGAACTGCAGTTGCCCGTCTGCCCGCTTACCATCAACGGAAGTTTCCAGGTCAAACCGCGCATGAAGGACATCTACTGGGTGTTCTGGCATCCACTTCGCCTTACCATCCATGAGCCTATCGCGCCCATCGGAAAGGGGCCCGACAACATCAAGAACCAGATGACACGCAGCTACGATGCCATCATGGACGGGCTGGACAAGGAATACCAGGGATTTGTGGAGAACCCCGACCAGTAAGACAGAACATGTAAAATCACTTTGCCCACTATATTTTTTACAATTACATACAGAATTTATTCATACAAAGCTGAGTGTTTTACACATAAAAAATGTAACTTTGCAGCATTATTGCCATAACATTAGCAACATGACATTATGAGCGACAGCATAGTAATCATCCCTACTTACAACGAGAAGGAGAACATAGAGAAGATAATCCGTGCCGTTTTCGGACTGCAGAAGGAGTTTGACATTCTGGTGATAGACGACGGTAGCCCTGACGGAACAGCAGCCATCGTAAAACGGCTCATGGCCGTAGAGTTCGTATCGCGGCTACACATACTGGAGCGCACAGGCAAATTGGGGCTCGGCACGGCTTACATCATGGGATTCAAGTGGGCACTGCAACACGGCTACGAATACATCTTCGAAATGGACGCCGACTTCAGCCACGACCCAAACGACCTGCCACGTCTCTATGACGCCACACACAACGAAGGGTACGATGTGGCAGTAGGCTCTCGCTACGTATCGGGGGTCAATGTCGTAAACTGGCCCATAGGACGCGTGCTCATGAGTTATTTTGCATCCAAGTATGTACGCATGGTTACGGGATTCAAGGTAAACGACACCACTGCCGGATTTGTATGCTACCGCCGCCATGTACTCGAGACGATAGACCTCGATGCCATCCGTTTCAAGGGCTATGCCTTCCAGATAGAGATGAAATACACGGCACACAAGATTGGCTTCCGCATCAAGGAGGTTCCCGTCATCTTCGTCAACCGCCGCGAGGGTACCAGCAAGATGAGCGGCGGCATCTTTGGCGAGGCTTTCTTCGGTGTCATGCGGCTCCGGCTCGACGGATGGTTCAAGAAATACCCAACTAAGTAAGGTAAAACAATAACATGGTATTTTCTAATGTCAAGAATTAGAGAATTGTAGAATTTTTCTTTTCTCGGAATTAGTAAGAATTTCAAGACATTCCGCTTGACCAGTCAAGCCTTCCCATAATTCTATATTTTCAAGATATTTGGCAAACTCTCTAATTCACTAATTCTTGACCTATATATCGAAGCTGAAATTTACCAACTTATTTTTTATCGTTACTAAATAGATTAGCCGGTACATTCTGCTGTTCTCGTCACTGCACGTACGTGCTTCGCCATCGCAACAGAATATCGTAAGCAAGGCTCCAGAGAACAGAGGAACGGAAAGAAACAGGCTCCCAAAAAGAAAATGACAATACAGGATATACAAAACATCTATGGCCGTACCATACAGGCAAGCGCCCTGCTGAAACTGCTGACAGACAAAGCACAGAAAACCATCTTGCTGCGCGGTATGCTGTGCTCATCGGCTCCTTTGTTCTTCGCCTCACTCTGCGGCAAAATACACCACCCCATTCTCTTCGTGCTCAATGATGCCGACGAAGCCGGATATTTCTACCACGACCTGACACAAATACTGGGACAGGAGCAGGTATTCTTCTTTCCTTCCAGTTACAGGCGCGCCGTAAAGTACGGGCAGAAAGACGCTGCCAACGAGATACTGCGCACCGAGGTACTGGCACGCCTCTCGGCTGGTACCGACATGTACATCGTCTCTTATCCTGACGCTTTGGCGGAACTGGTGGTATCCAGACAGAGTATCGACTCGCGCATGCTAAAGCTCGATGCAGGCCAGCAGGTATCGCTCGTGGATACCGTACATACCTTGCGCGAATACGGGTTCCAAGAAACCGACTATGTGTACGAACCGGGGCAGTTTGCCGTACGCGGTAGTATCCTCGACGTGTACTCCTACAGTTGTGAGTATCCTTTCCGCATCGACTTCTTCGGTGACGAGATAGATACCATACGCACATTCAACATCGAAGACCAGCTGTCCAAAGACCGCCGTGACAACGTGGAAATCGTACCCGAATTGTCTGCTACACAAACCGTGAAGCAACCCTTTCTGCAGTACCTTGACCCTGACAGCGTGGTGGTATTGCGCGACTTCACCTTTGTCTACGACCGCATAGCGCAGATTTACCAGGACGGTTTCTCCCAGCAGAGTCTTACCGAACAGTTGGAGGGTGCCACAGAGATGGAGGCCGACCAGATACGCCGTTCCATGCAGAAGGACGCCAATCTCAGCACCGCAGTACAGTTTCAGCAGGGAATGGCAGCCCTCAGGAGGATAGAGTTGACCGTGCCCGACACCACAACAGACCATACACCCTCCAAGGCAACTGGACAAATCGACTCCAAAGGACAGGGCACGGCTGCCATAAACTTCAGCATTGCACCGCAACCACTCTTCCACAAAAACTTTGACCTTCTTGCACAAACCTTCGAAGATTACATTCTCAAAGGCTATACGCTCTATATCCTCGCAGACAGTGCCAAACAGCAACAACGGCTCAAGGACATCTTCGGCAGCGAGGAACTGCAACGGTACGGCATACAGTTTATTCCAGTGGACAAGACCCTGCACGAGGGATTTGTAGATCACGACCGCAAGTGCTGCTTCTTTACCGACCACCAGATATTCGACAGATTCCACAAGTACAACCTGCGGTCCGATTCGGCACGGGCAGGCAAGATGGCACTCACCATGAAGGAACTGCAGGAGATGGAGCCGGGCGACTACATTGTACATGTCGACTTCGGTATAGGTAAGTTTGGCGGACTGGTGCGTGTACCCGTGGGCAACAGTTACCAGGAGATGATACGCATCGTGTACAAGAACAACGACAAGGTAGACGTATCCATCCACTCACTCTACAAGATAAGCAAGTACCGCAGCAGCGACACTGGCGAACCGCCACGCCTCTCCACCCTCGGTACTGGGGCATGGGACCGCCTGAAGGAGAAGGCGAAGAAACGCATCAAGGACATTGCGCGCGACCTTATCAAGCTATATGCGCGCCGCCGCAGCGAGAAGGGGTTTGCCTTCAGTGCCGACTCTTACCTGCAGCACGAACTGGAGGCCTCCTTCCTCTACGAAGATACGCCCGACCAGAACAAGGCGACACAGGAGGTGAAGGCCGACATGGAGCGTGCACGTCCCATGGACCGACTGGTATGCGGCGACGTGGGATTCGGCAAGACGGAGGTAGCCGTGCGCGCCGCCTTCAAGGCGGCATGCGACAGTAAGCAGGTAGCCGTACTCGTACCCACCACAGTGCTCGCCTTCCAGCATTACCAGACATTCAAGGCACGCCTCGAAGGCATGCCCGTGAGGGTGGACTACCTAAGCCGTGCACGCTCTACCAAGGCCACGCGCCAGTTGCTCGACGACCTGAAGGAGGGTAAGATAGACATACTCGTCGGAACACACAAGCTCATTTCCAAAACGGTAAAATGGAAAGACCTGGGACTGCTCATCATTGACGAGGAACAGAAGTTT
This sequence comes from bacterium, assembly GCA_963601815.1. Classification (GTDB taxonomy): domain Bacteria; phylum Bacteroidota; class Bacteroidia; order Bacteroidales; family Bacteroidaceae; genus Prevotella. Next base: position 9,778 of record CAVCGV010000026.1, on the reverse strand, counting down.
GGCGTATCCACCAAGGAGAAACTTCGCCAACTGAAGGTGAACGTAGACACCCTTACCATGAGTGCCACACCCATTCCGCGCACGCTGCAGTTCTCGCTCATGGGTGCCAGGGACATGAGCATCATGCGTACACCGCCACCCAACAGATACCCCATACACACCGAACTCATTAGCTTTAGCGGAGAGGCCATTGCCGATGCCATCAACTTCGAGATGAGTCGCAACGGACAGGTATACTTCGTGAACGACCGCATCTCCAAGCTGGCAGAACTGAAGTTGCTCATAGAGAAACGCATACCCGACTGCCGTGTCGCCATCGGACACGGACAGATGAAACCGGAGGAACTGGAGAAAGTCATCATGGATTTCGTCAACTACGACTACGACGTGCTACTCTCCACCACCATCGTAGAGAACGGTATAGATATCTCCAATGCCAACACCATCATCATCAACGACGCTCACCACTTCGGACTGAGCGACCTGCACCAGATGCGTGGACGTGTGGGGCGCAGCAACAAGAAGGCTTTCTGCTACCTCATAGCTCCCCCCAAGAGCGTACTCACGCCTGAGGCACGCCGCAGACTGGAGGCGCTCGAAACATTCTCGGAACTGGGCAGCGGATTCAACCTTGCCATGCAAGACCTCGACATACGCGGAGCAGGAAACCTACTGGGTTCGGAGCAGAGCGGATTTATGGAAGACTTGGGATACGAGACTTACCAGAAGATTCTGTCACAGGCGGTCACCGAACTGAAGAACGAGGAATTTTCCGACCTTTACCAGGAGCAGATGGACCAGGGACAACAGCTTACCGGCGATGACTTCGTGGACGACTGTGCCATAGAGAGCGACCTCGAGATGTACTTCCCCGACACGTATGTGCCGGGCAGTAGCGAGCGCATGTTGCTCTACCGCGAGCTGGACCGTATAGACAACGAAAACGACCTTTCAGCCTACCGCCGTAGGCTGAAAGACCGTTTCGGTCCTGTTCCGCGCGAGGGTGAAGAACTGATGCATGTCGTCTCTCTCCGCCGACTGGGCAAACGACTGGGCTGTGAAAAGATTATGCTCAAGCAGGGTACCATGCAGATGCAGTTTGTAAGCAATGTGCAAAGTCCGTTCTATCGCAGCGAGATGTTTTCGCTCGTTCTGCAGTACGCCACTACCCATATACAGCAGTGTACACTGAAAGAGAAGAACAACAAGCGTTTTCTGCGCATTACCCAGATAGAGAGTGTGGAGCATGCCGTAGCCGTGCTCAATGAGATAGGCAAGGATAAGGCTGCAGCGCCTCAGGCATAACGTAGTAGGTGCAGCGTCCTCGCTGCACTATAAATGCGCAGAGCTATTGTAGTAGCGAGACGCGCCCTCGCGTCGGTCTGCATGAGGTACGGCGAGGATGCCGTACCTCATGCAGACGTTTTTTACACGTCACTGAGCAAAAGCAAACAAAAAAGACATCCAGCCCAAGGGGGGATAACCCTGTAAACTGGATGTCTTTGTGGTACGGGAGTTGTTATAAATAGCATATAGCCATACGAAACAAGACCCTATATATGGAGGCTATCTATGCTTTTAGCAATTCCTCGATGGCCTGTGCGATAACCTCAAAGCTGGTGGTAGGCTCGAAACGTGCAACAACCTGTCCCTTCTTGTTGATGAGGAACTTGGTGAAGTTCCACTTGATGTCGGGATTTTCCTTATAGGTAGCATCAGCCTCGCTCAACATCTTGTCCAGAACGGGGAAAAGCGGATGCGACTCGTCCCAACCGGCAAAGCCCTTGCACTCCTTCAGGAACTTGAAGAGCGGTGCAGCATCGTCGCCGTTTACCTTTACCTTCTTAAACCGTGAGAACTCTGTGCCGTAGGTGAGTTTGCAGAACTGGTGGATGCTCTCGTCGGTGCCTGGAGCCTGCTGGCCAAACTGATTGCAGGGGAAGTCGAGCACTTCGAAACCTTGCGAGTGGTATGTCTCATAGAGTTTTTCCAGTTCTTCGTACTGAGGGGTGAATCCGCACTTGGTGGCAGTGTTGACAATGAGCAGCACCTCGTTGGCATACTCCTTGAGGGAAACTTCCTTTCCCTTTCTGTCCTTGACAGAGAATTCGTAAACGGTTCTCATTTTCTTGTTTGTGTTTCTATTTTCTTTTGTTCTTTTATCTTATCCTTACACGCTTTGCTGCGTTTTAACTGCAAAGGTACTACTTTTTGGGGGTAACGGCACATTACCGACCTATAATTTTTCTAAAAAAGTAGCTACCCTGCCTACGCATCGGTATTACCGTGCGTTCTCCCGGTACTCGCTCGGTATGATGCCCATCTCTTTCTTGAACACCTTGGAGAAATACTTCGGGTCGCTGAAACCTACCGAATAAGCTATGCTGCTGAGCGTATCGTCTGTCTGGCAAAGCAGTTCGGTGGCACGCATGATGCGTATGTGGCGAACGAAGTCGACAGGTGTCATACCCACGGCATTCTTGATTTTTCCGTAGAGCACACTGCGGCTCATACCCATGGCCATGGCGATGTCGTCTATCTTCATGTCGGGGTTAGAGATGTTGCTGGTGATGTAGTTGACTATCTTCTCGGTCGTGGCATCATTGATGGAGAGCGTTTTCGTCACCGACTTGTCCATATTGCCGTCTGTATGTGAACTGGTCTGGGGATAGGCATGCGCAAGCTGGAAGTTTGCATTCTCGGAGCGTTGTATCTGTTTCAGCAAGTCCTGTTGCAGGGCGTGACGCTGGTTGATGACAGCCTCGATACGTCCCTTGAGATAAGTGGCAGAGAAGGGCTTGGTAAGGTAACCGTCAATGCCTTCCTCGAATCCCTTGAGATGGTCTTCCTCGCTTGCCTTCGCCGAGAGTACGATAATGGGGATGTGTGCCGTGTTGACATTCTGCTTGATGTAATGCACCATGGTGATACCGTCCATCACGGGCATCGTAACATCGGTAAGAATGAAGTCGGGCATTTGCTGGCGTGCCTTGATGAGTCCCTCCTTGCCGTTCTCGGCAAGGAGCACGTTATAGTCGGGCTTGAGTATGGTATAGAGGAACTGGCGCAGATCGGCATTGTCCTCCACCACGAGCAGCGTGATGGCCTTGTCGCCGTTGTCCTTGCTGTCCACCGGTCCCAACTCCTCAAGGTAAGTGCGGGCATTGCTGTCATCGATGTTTCCGCTGCTGTCATCGGTCAGTTCGAAAGCCTTTTCGCTGCCTTCGTCCAGATAGAGGTTGGAGTTGTTGTCAAACTTGAGCATCTTGTTCAGCATCTCGAGCATCTCTGCCGCGTTACGCTGCACGATGAGCAGCAGGCTACGGCTGTCGTCCGAGAGGCTGTGGTCGTTCTCGAGCACCTGCCTGATGGGGCCTCCTATGAGCGAGAGCGGTGTGCGCAACTTGTGCGAGGCATTGCTGAAGAAGCGGTTCTTCATCTCGCTCATGTCGTGGTTGAGGTTTTCGCGCTGGCGACGGTTGTAGTAATAGATGATACTGCCTACAGCCGTAACGGCAAAGATGAAGAGCAGCAACTTGCCCCACAGACTCTCCCAGAAGGTGGGTCTCACCTCTATGGGCAGTTCGGCTATGTATTTTCCCCATACGCCGTGTGTATTGGTGGCCTTCACCTGCAGCACATAATTGCCGTGGCTGATGCGGTTGAAGCCTATGATGTTCTGTCCGCCGAGCTGTATCCACTGTCCGTCGGGCGTGTAGCCCTTGATGCGGTAAGCATAGCGCGTCTGGTACTTGCGGGTATAGTCGAGTGCCGCAAAACTGATGCTCAGGTTGCGCTTGTTGGCAGGCACCACCAGTTTGGGACAGTGGAGCAACGGCAAGGGGGTACTCTCGCCGTTGTAGTGTACGGCGGTAAAGATGATCTTGGGCTGATAGCTTGTCTTGGTAAGCGTAGCAGGATTAAAGGTAAGGCTGCCGTAAGGGGTACCCACGATGATGTCGTCCGTGGCGGGATTGTGGCAGGGACGCGCCTCGGTAAAGGTCATATTGAAGTCGAAGTCGTTAGGGCCATACGCCTCCACAGTGCCTTTACGCAGGTCCACCTTGTCGATGCTCGACTCACGGATAACCCACATGATGCCCCTGTTGTCCTCTACCATGCTCTGCACAATGCCCTCTTCAGGATTGAGAAGCTTGAAGTAGCTGAACCGGAGGTTATCCTGCAGCAGTTCCTTGGAAGTAAGCTGCTGCATCGAACCGCCCAAGCTCGATGTATAGGTTGTTCCGTCTGTGCACACAAGGGTATAGTTGACATCATTCGACGTGAGCGAGAGGCTGTCGCCATCGATGTGGCAACTCATGTAGAACTTGATGTCCGACAATTTGCGGTAATTGTCGCTGAAGCTTATCAGACCGTCCGTAGTACCTATCAGTATCTCTCCGGTAGGCGTACAGTTGATGCGGCGTGCCTTCTGGCATAAGTCCTTGGGGTATTTCAGTCCTGAATTTTTCGATATGAACCTCAACACCCCCTTACTCTCGTCTACCGCGACAAGTCCGGCGCCATAGGTAGCTATCCAGATGCGCCCGCGCTTGTCGGTTACCACATCGTACACCGTGTCGCTCGGCAGGGAGTACCTGTCGAGCGGATTATGACCGTAGTGGGTAACCTTGCCGCCATCGAGCACGTAAAGGCCCTGACTGTTGGTGCCTATCCATACTCTGCCTCCACTGTCCTGGAAGAGGCAGTAGATGCCGGTATTGGCAAAGGTTGTCTGCTGGGGTACCAACTGTCCGTTGGGGGCAAGGTATCCCAACTTGTTGTGGCGGCTGTCACTTATCTTGATGACACCATTAAAGTATCCGTCCCAATGGTTTCCGTTGACGGTAAGCAGTATGGAGCGAACCTCCGACTCGCCCTGGTCGAGGCGGTTGAGGTTGTAGGTATGATACTTGAAGTTGATTTGTGTAAGGTCGTGTATGCCCGTTGCCCAGAGGATACCCTGGTCGGAAACGATGTATTTGGTAATGCGCGGAATACGCGAGTTGCCAGACGAGTTGCTCTTCAGTATATAGGGCACCAGCTTGCCCGTCTTACGGTCGTAGTAGCTGAAGGTGCCGTAATTGGGGATGACCCACAGCGTGTTGTGCTCGTCCTCTATGATGAAGAAACTGCTGCTGGTGGTTTTGTCCTCGAGATTGGGGGCATCGGCATAGAGCCACTGCTGCTGCATGGTCTTGGGATTGATGATGGTAACACCCTGTCCGTAGGTAAATGCCCACACCATGTTGTAGTGGTCCACGTATATCTTCGCCACCTCGGGCGAGGGCTGGTTGGGGTTCTGCACATTGATGACATCGGTCTTGAAGTTGCGCGGATTGTACACTATCACGCCGATATTGGTGGCTATGAGCAACTGGTAGCCGGTGTTCTTCAGCTCGTTGATGCGTGTCACGCCTTTGGGCAGGGGTATCATCGAGAGGTGGTCGTGCTCGTCGTACACAGCCAGACGGCCGTCGGTGGTGGCGAGGAATACGGTGTTGCCCACCTCGCGTATCCACTTGAAAGGGATGGGGGTGCTAAACTTGGTACCATAGATACAGGTACCCTTGTCGGTAAGTATCCATTCGCGTTTCCGCTTGTCGGTACGTATTATCCACACGTTGCCGCTGCGCAGGCCTTTCTGTCCGGGTCTTATCACCTCGGTAGAAAGCTCATTGATGTCCGGGCTGCTCATCCTGACAAGATATTTGTTGTCCATACTGGTGAGCCAGGTGTTTTTGCCCTGTCTGGAATAGATGGTCCTGACGCGCAGATCGATGTTGAAACGCTCGTTCAGTTGCTTGCCCACGTTGACAAACGAGCACAGGCGGGTATCGTAGACGTAAGGTTTGCGGTCGAACGTGACACACCATACGTCGTTATTGCGACACGGGGATATGGAGACGATACGATTGGTACTCAGGAGGTCTATTTCGTCCGGGTCGTCGCGGAAGGTATGAAATCCGTATCCGTCGTAGTACGACAGGCCGTTCCAGGTGGCAAACCACATCAGGTTGTCCGAGCCCTGCTTGAGATCGGTGATATTGTTGGCTGCAAGCCCGTCGAGTATCGAGAATTTGCGTATATCACAGTAAGGCTCTGCAGCAAGTGAAAAGACCATGCTCAAGGCCGCTATGAAGGCTGACAATCGTTTGGTTGGCATCTCTGTTCTTAGTTTTTGTTTTGTTATGACCTGCTGAGTTCGTTCCGCCTATTGGCGGCATTGTCTTCGCAATGTATAAAAATACGTTACAAAATTAGACAATTTGCATGATATTACAAAATGTTTTAGGAAAAATCCGCATGCCTATAGGGATTTTCCCCTCACTTTTTCCATAATTCCCTTTGCACTCAACTGGGAATAATGTAACTTTGCACTCATAAATCAACAACATTGGTTATCCTAACATATAAAACGGTATGAAGAACATGAAGAAAAGCAAGACGATAATGGCGCTGGCGGCAATGGCCGTAGCAGCCTTCTCTTTCACATCGTGTGACGAACCTTACGAAAGACACGGATGGAACGATCCTTACGGGTGGTACAACAACTACAACGACTGGAGTTGGAACAACAACGACTGGAACGACGGAACGCAGGATTCGCAAGACACCCAGTTGCTGAACCTGGCCAACACGCTGATGGGCGAATGGTACGGTTCGGCGCAGTTCAGCTATCTGAACGATGACGGCGAATCGCGTACTACCAAGGACTTCAATGTGGACATGAAGTTCTTCCAGTACGGCACTTCGGGCAAGGCACTCAGCGGACAGGGCATCGAGGAGGACATCAAGTATGCCGACGACGGCACTGTGTCCGACAGCCAGACGCTCACCTTCAACTGGTACATAGACGACAATGGCGACATCTACATCAAGTACGATGACGGCGGCACTTATGTCATGGACGGAACTGCCAAGTATTACGGCTATTACGTGGGCTACGAGAAGAACAATCCGAAGGATGTATTCTACGGATACATGATAGGTATAGGTCAGGCACAGGGCAAACTTATGTACATCGACCTTACGAGGGTAAACACAACCTCCAATGCCAAGGGCAACGCATCTGCCAACAGCATCGAGCAAGCAGGCGCTACAGAGCATCTGTCCTTCGGGATGCATTCGGGAAGGTCTCGGCTCGCAGTAACGGTGGAAGACGGAAAACTGAGCCGCAACAGGTAAGCCCAGAGGGAGTGAAGAATGAAGAGTGAAAAACGTAAGATTCACTAACGCATAAACACAGAGGGGTTTGCCGGAAAGTATACATTTTCTTGCAAAACCCTTTGTTTTTTCATACAAAAGGCGTACCTTTGCAACTGTTAACGTTATTATTAATTTTTTAATTCAGAGAAAAAGATGAAAAGATTCAAGTCTATATGGGCGTTTGTCATGATGGCGATGATGACACTTTCCTTTACTTCATGCGACAAGGACTCGGACATAGCCTACACGCTGGACGGCACATGGAGCGGATACATGGAGTTGAACCACTATTATGAAGGCGGCTGGTACGACGAATACAATGCCAAGGTTTACTTCAACACAACGGGCTGGTCGTCAGGTACAGGTATGTGGCAAGACATTTACAACATTAATGGTACTTATCTGAAACCAACCCAGCCCATCACCTGGACGGTAAGCAACGGTACAATCATCATCGAGTTTGAGAAAAGTGGCGAAAAAGCCTTCATCACCAACTATTCGCTGGACAACGATTACTTCTCAGGTGTGATTCAGTTCTACTCTTCCTATTACGACGGAGGTTATTCTTCATCATGCCGTTTCAGATTTAGCAAGATTTCATCTATGGACTGGAGCGGCTATTCCTACTATTACGGAGCCAAGGCAAACAACGGAACCGGTACAGAATGGGGTGCCAAGTCTTCCATTTCTGCCGACAGCACGCAGACAGCACAGCAGAGCGACAGTCTGGAGATGATAAAGAGAGCACCTGGAGAGAAATAAATATCGGTAAAAAAGGCTTGCCGCAAGACTGCGGAACTACAAAACAAATAAACGCCGCCTTCCCTTGTCATCGGGAAGGCGGCGCTTTTTATATCATTTTTTCACACCTTTACCGTTACTTACTGGGCAATACCCCATTGGTTTTTCAGATAAGAACTGTCGAGCTGACGGTTCTCTACGGCTTTCTCCTCACTGTCGGGCAGGTTGCAGAAGAAATCGATGCCTGTCAGTTCCTCCAGTTTGGCGATATTCACGACGTGCGGAATGAGCGACGTATTGTCACTCCATGCCTTGTGCTCTATGTAGAAGCCAAGTGCCTTATTGCCTTTGGTGGTCTTCAGCAGGATGGCGGCAAAGAAATACTTGGGTACGATGAAGTGGTTGGTGGTGTAGCCGATTATCTGGTCTGCGTTGTCGATAGTACCGCCCTTGCAAACAAACATCGTGTCGCTTTCCGTCTTCACGTATGAGGTGGCAAAACCGCGTATCTTCGCTTCTATATTCGCCCAGATGTCCTCATTGAACCGGCCTATCATGGGCTGCATATTGGTCATGTAGAACGTCTGGCCGTTCACATCCTGGTTGCAAATGCGGTCTGCTGATGCCACGATGTGTCCGCGCTGGTAACCGCTGCTGCCAAATTCGCTCGTACTGGGCTGGGCTGATTCCGGTATTGCCGGGTCGGTCTGAAACGGGTCGCCGTACCATGTCTTCCCCTGCCAGGTAACGCCTCCATACCACTTACTGCGCTGCCACCCAGTAACGTTATTGGTCTTGTACACTGCATAGCAGCTCCAGCGCTGCGACTTCTTGGCGAGGTCAAACTCCGTACAGAAGTTTACGCCATACTGTGATGTGGAATGTACGATGATGGTATTGTCGCTACCACCTTTTACCTTGGGAAACTCCGTGCGGGTAACCTCTGCAGGCAAGTTGCCGGAGACGATGTTTCGGTTGGCATTCGCAGAAGAACTACCGCCATTACTACTGTCACTATCGCTGCCGCTGCAAGCGACAAGAGAAAGCGCAGCTGCCAGGAGTACAAGATGATTTTTGAGATGTTTCATAGTTTTTGTATTGGTATGTAATAATGTGCTTTCCAAAAGTACTGAGATACTGAGATACAGAGAAAAAGTACTTAGAGAAAAAAAGTGCGTTCCAACGTATATGCAACTACGTTAGGACGCACTCTCCGTATCTTGCGATAATATATCCTTATAATAAAAGGTATATTACTTCTTCAACTTACCGTAACGGTTCATGAAGCGGTCTACGCGACCAGCTGTATCGACGAGCTTGCTCTTACCTGTATAGAATGGGTGAGAGGTGCTGGAGATTTCAATCTTCACTACTGGGTAAGTCTCACCTTCAAACTCTACTGTATCATTGGTCTTGCATGTAGACTTTGAGAGGAACATATCGCCGTTAGACATATCCTTGAATACGACGGGGCGATAGTTTTCGGGATGGATACCTTTTTTCATTTTTCTTTTAATGTTTATTGGGTTATTAAATATAGACGTCATGGGGATGCTTCCGCATCATTTCGTGTCCCTACAGGGGCATGCCCATTATAGCCTTTTTCACTTTCAGGCTGCAAAGTTACGACTATTCTTCCTAACTGCCAAATGTTTCGCCATGTTTTTTTCACAAAAAGCCCATAGTAATGTGTAAAAAATAACTTGAGCAGATTTGTCCAGCACGCCCTGAACCAACGGTCACCGGCGCGTAGCGGAAAGGTAAAGGGCAACAACTCCATAGCCCAGGGCAAGCGAAGCGGCACCCTGGGTTTTTGATGCGCGCTTTT
>CAVCGV010000025.1:0-27608 GCA_963601815.1 bacterium | reverse complement strand
AAAAAATAACTTGAGCAGATTTGTCCTGCACGCCCTGAAAGGGCAACAACTCCATAGCCCAGGGCAACGCCCTGGGTACATCGGAATATCAACCACCGCCCTGTAAGGGCAAAAGTCCATAGTATAGTGCATGAGTTTTACGTACTTTTGCCCTTACAGGGCGCATGGACACATACAAACAAAAACCCAGGGCGTTGCCCTGGGCTATGGAGTTGTTGGGCTTTCAGCCCGTCGTTGGCACATTTCGCGAATCAAAAAAAATGCTCAAGTTATTTTGTACACGTTACTAACTTGCTTTTTGTCGTTACTTAGTAGACAATAATATATTTTAACACTTAGTGTATGCACGAATTAGAATGAATTGTTTAATTTTGCATTCATATAGAGCTACTCTTTAATTGTTGCGCCTAAGTTTGTTAGCACGTACAAAGATACAATATTTATTGAGAAGCTGTTATTTAAACCCATTGTTTTGGGGCGGGAAACTTGAGTTATTAAACTAAAAATGAATTAATATATGAGCAAGAACATTAATTTTATAGAGGCTCCGCGAGAAGCATTTCATTTGGGTCTAAACGAGCAGTCCTCATTATTGGGCGGTTTCAACTGCATAGGTACTTTTAAAGAAGGTGGTGTATTAGGAAGCGACATATGCTCTCCCTCTTATGATAGTGGTGTATGTGGAGGTTCGGACGATTATTGTAGAAGGTATTCGAGTTGCTCATTTCATCTCGGCTAATACCTGAGGGCGTCAAACTTTGGATTTTTAAATACATCAATGATAAGAGGAGAGGTATATGTGGTCCAAGTATTCCTATTTTTTTAATGTAGACAACAATTATTATGTTTATAATTCCTTGTCAAACTGCCTCGCAGAATTGAGTAAATCTGTTTTTGACAAAATAGAGTATTTAAAAACTAACAATTTGCCTATCGATGACAAAGAGCTAAAAGAAAAACTTCAGCAAATGAAAGTTTGGGTATCAAGTGACAAAGACGAATTTTACAAACTTAAATACCAGAATTTGTTACTTCGAAACGACAATAGTAGATTAATCCTTACGATCAATCCTACATTGGCATGCAATTTTGCGTGCCCTTATTGTTTTGAGCAAGAACATCCAAACATATTTATGGATGAATCTGTAGAGGACAAAATAGTCAATTACATAAAAGGATGTCATGATGTTAAAAGCGTTAGTGTAACGTGGTTTGGCGGCGAACCTTTATTGGCATTCGACAAAATTGTCAGTTTAACGAGAAAAATACAGCAATTAGACCTTGTTTATAAGGCTGGCATGATAACTAATGGTTACTTATTATCGGAAAAGGTCATATCACTATTGCCTTCATTACAAATATCTTCTTTGCAAATTACAATCGACGGCTTAGCCCCTTTACATGATAGCCGCAGATGCTTAAAGTCAGGAGAACCAACCTTTGCTAAAATTTTGAATAATATTGAGCTTTTACAACAGAAATGTCCAGAAATCGCTGTTAGGGTACGTGTAAATGTCGATAAGACCAATCATTCTGATTTTATCAAGCTATATCGTTTCTTGCAAGACAAACATTTTCCTAATTTATCCGTAAATCTGGCTTTTGTAAAGGATATGTCAGGGTGTGATAAATGCCCTTCATTTTACGATACAGAAGAACAAATCTTTCTTGCCAAGAAATATTTGAAAGAATACGGCTTAAATTTTTCTATGGTTTATCCGATGGCCAATAGAAACGAATGTGCCATTAGAAACAGAAACGCTCTTGTAATAGGACCTCGCGGGGAACTTTACAAATGTTGGAACGATGTCGGCGACCCCAAAAGAGTGGTGGGAAATATTGACGGGAAGATAACCAACGAATCTCTTTTGCTACGTTATCTTGTTGCAGCAGACCCTTTTGATGACCCTAAGTGCCAAACATGTTTCTTATTGCCAGTTTGCGGAGGTGGTTGTCCATATTCAAGAATAAAAAATGAGTTTGAAAACACAAAAATAAATACTTGTCTATTTATGAAAGACCACATGCAAGAATACCTGGAAGCACATATAGATTACAAAACGAAATCCGTAAAATAAAATGCTTAATATGATGAGAAGATTAGTTGGAATTATCCTCTTTTTTTTTATCAATCTTACAGCTGTTGCAAGTGACAAGGATAGCATATATTTGGAAGGAAGGGTTTTAGAGACAATATCGCACACAGACATTTTGGGAGCATCCGTAGAAGTGCTTGACGGAAAAGACAGTACATTAATTAACTCGCAGATAGCGGGTATTCAATATGGAACTTCTGACAACCAGAAGGAGGTATCCATGTATCAAATAAACATTCCCCACAGAATCGGAAAACTCATACTGCGTGTTTCCAAGGAAGGATACGAAACAAGCTATGTTGACTTCTTGATAAACAACATCCAAAAGAGAGCATACAAACAGGAAGTCCCTCCCATATTCTTGTCCCGCATAAAAACCGTAGGGCTTGAAGATGTTGTCGTGCAAGCTACCAAAGTCAAATTTTATAGCAAGGGAGATACTTTGGTCTATAATGCCGATGCCTTCCAGTTGGCTGAAGGTTCTATGCTTGATGCTTTAATCCGACAACTTCCAGGCGCGGAATTACGCAAGAATGGACAAATTTATATTAATGGCCGGTATGTGGACAATCTGTTGCTAAACGGAAAAGACTTTTTCAAAGGCAACAACAGCGTTATGCTGGAAAATTTGCCTAACTATATGATAGGGAACATCCAAGTATACGACAAATTAGGTGACAAAAGCCATTTCGCCGGTGTTGAACTGGCTAATGACAAACAATATGTATTGGATGTAAAATTGAAAAAGAAATATTCTATAGGCTTGTTGGGCAATGTGGAGATAGGTGGCGGCACTAAAGAGCGTTACCTGGGAAGACTGTTTGCTTTACGTTTTACCGACCATTCACGCTTATCGGTTTATGGCAATATGAATAATCTGAACGACACTCGTAAGCCGGGAGAAAATGATGACTGGAAGCCTTCCGACCTGCTGGGTGGACTAAGCGTGCAGCAAATAGGGGGCTTGGACTATGATATTGATGGGCGTAACGGTGATTATTCGTTGAACGGCAATGTCCAGATAGAACATAAAAACATAACAACGGAAACAAATACAACCCAAAAGAACTTTCTCTCGGAAGGAAATACTTATGACCGTATACTTGATAACAGTAAAGAAAAAGAGTTCCAACTATCAACAAACCACCGGTTGTATTTTGAATTCTCACGTATGAACTTGGAATTGCTGCCCTCGGTGAAATACCGCAAAATTGATAACAGGACAAGTCATTCGTCCCTGGCATCCCTGAAGGATTTTGACGGCTTCACCAAAAACACATTAGACAGTTTGTTTGCTCCCAATATGGAAAAAACATATCTGAGTGAACTTTTGAACCGAAACTTGCAATCTTACCAAAGAAAAGGTTCTACCCTGGAAACGAAGTTGGAAGCCAACTCGACAGTAAAATTCAAAAACTCTCCAGACAACCTCTCTTTTCACATAGAAACAAAATATGAAAATGAAAGTGAGAAGCAGTATGAGCATAATTTGATAGAGTATTATAGCCATGGAGAAAAGGAGTCTGGCAACTTTATGAACCGTTACTTTGACAAGACTCCCAAGCACGCATACACCCTGTTAGGGAAGGTAACATACACCTATCCGCTGCACAAGGGTTATACTTTGTACATGAGTTATCAGTATGACAAAAACTACAAGTACAGCAATGCCTCACTTTTCCGTCTGGACAAACTGGACGGGTGGGGGACCGATTCGCAAAAAACACTTGGCGAACTTCCGTCTTTAGAGGCTTATCTGGCGACAAAAGATTCGTACAACAGTTTTGACAGCAAACTTTATATGGACAATCATACCGTAGAGCCTTTCCTGAACTGGCAAAAGAACACTTCCAAAGGAAAATGGTCGGGGCAGATAGCCATACCTGTTACTTTCGAATATAGGAAAATAAAATATTTGAGAGGAGCCGTTGATACTACTTTTTGCAAACGATCTGCGCTGATAAACATTCACAGCACATACATCCGCTGGAAGAGCAAGGACAAGATGACCGATTTCATGTTGTCGTACGACTTGACAGCCAAGTCTCCGGACATGAACATGTTCTTGAACATACATGACACTACAGACCCGTTGAACATAACTCTTGGAAATTCGGAACTGAGCAACACATACAGGCATGAAGTGAGAAGTTCTTTTTCGAAGATTATCCCTCAAAAACAAATTATGATGGGACTTGAGGCGAATTACAAGGTTTCGACTAACGAGATTTCCATGGGTTGTACTTTTGATAAAACGAGTGGAATCCGACAGTATCGCCCTGCCAATGTCAACGGAAATTGGCAGGGAAACCTAACTGCTGCATTCATGGCTCCTATAGGTAAAAAGAAGACCTTGACGCTGAGTGTCATGATGGGGCCCAACTACCGTCAAAGCGTTGACTTGACGGGGTTGACCAATACGGATTCCTACAGAAGTGTAGTAAAGACCATGGGAATTGACGAACACATAGAATTGCGTTGGAAAATAGGCACCGCATCACTGACTTTCAAGTCTGCAGGTTCTTGGGGACATGTATCTGGCAACGTACCCGATTTTAATAATTTTTCCATCGTCGACATGAATAACGGAATCATAGCTCAACTTTCCTTGCCATGGAACCTAAAACTGAATACAGACGTTACATTATACTCCCGTAGAGGATATATAGACCAGGAGATGAACCATGACGATTGGGTATGGAATGCCCGTCTTTCCCGTTCATTCTTCAAGGGAAACATTGTTGCCATGTTAGACGGGTTCGACATTTTGGGGAAATTGAGCAATGTTACGAAAACCATGAATGCTCAGGCTATGATAGAAAAATATACGAATGTGATTCCACGTTACATGATGTTTCATATAGTGTATAAGTTTAGTAAAACACCTTCAAAATAAGGCCGCGCTAAAGTTAAAAAGCCAAACAGGGCGTACTATAACTATCGTACGGCTTATCAGCCAGACAGCATTTTAAGAGCTCTCCAATATGTTATAAACGACCGAATGACAAAAAGCGTTCCAGTTCCAGTTGTTCCAGTTGTTCCAATAAAGGTTATCATGTGACAAACCCTCTTTTATATATTATATAACTAATTAATTATTAAGTATTTATATATAAGAAAAGAGAAAATATCACATCTCAAAAACGAAACTGGAACAACTGGAACTGGAACGCAAACTATTGCTTACCTCTATCTAAAAGGCCGATACACAGCCACTTAACCATTTCTTGAGCGTAATAGATATTACTGTCAACCTCTGAAAAAGTACTCTATGGGCTGTGTTTATCCCCTGAAAAAGGCACAAAACAGGTGCATATTTTACTCTCACAGGTGCTTTATTACATACACAAGCCGGTATTCCCTTTGCGTTTTTTCCCCAGATTGCACGGTAAATGGTACGAATTTCATGTATCACGCTTGCTTTTGGAAGAAAACATGCGGAATGACAACTTATTCTGCAAGATTTTATGTCCGGGAAACAACCTTTGCAGCTAACATCACATCCCGAACGAATCTCGAACGAATCCCAAAGGCGAGTTACTCAAACATACAACTTTTTCTGCCGATATGGGGATAAGGTTTGTTGTCGATTTCCACTCTCTTGGAAAGATGTATAAATAATGCTCTTGATGCTTGCTCTTGGCTACAGTACAGGTTGTAAAAACAACTTGACCTGTACGGTTGAAAAAACTCAAGCAGTACGATAGCTCTTCTTTGTAGGTGCAGCGTCCTCGCTGCATCCCAGCAAAATTGTTGCGTTATGATGCAGCGAGAACGCTGTTATAATAGCTGACGCATCCTCGCGTCAGACGAAAAAACTGCGCAAGGTGACCGTAATTACTCTCTCTCTGGGTAATAGTGGGCATAATTGTCGAAAGGCTGGCTTACGGCCTCAGTACTTTCCGCTGTGTAAACATGCCCGTAAGGATCTATTGCCCTGACCGTAATTTGTGCTTCAGGGTTCTTGGGTTCGTAATAGAAGAGGTGGTTCATGATGAGATAGCCGTTCTGCTTGTTTACAAACCTGAAGGGCATGGCCTTGATGTACTTGTGATGATAGCCTGCAGCAAAGGCATCCTGCCCCTTGTGGTTGATGCGGTGCATGGGGTATTCTGTACCATCTTCCACGGCATAGACTCTCCATCGGCTGTCGGCATTAAAAACGTTTGCCACCAGCACGCCCTTTTCACGAGGCAGCTCCCAGTCGTTGCTGTACGATTCGCCGTTGAAGTCGGTATCGGCACGGAAGAGCGTCATCTGCTTGCTCTCCTTCCAGAAGGTGCCCTTATAGTAGCAGTCGGCCAAACGGGTACCGTCAAAAGTATAGACATAATATCCGTTGGGTGTTCCACAGATATTGATGTTCGACTGCCATATATTGCCGCACGCAGCGGCGTGGCAATGCTCCATGACATACTTGCCGTCGAAATCTATCTCGTGGTTGATGGCAAAGTGGGTGTGTCCGCAAAAGAGCTCGTATCCCCCCTCAAACTTTTCGAGCAAGGCAAGCAGCGAAGACAGGCGCGAGGAGGCATAATGCCCCCGTTCACTCTCCATGGCGAGCGGCTTTGCCTTGCTGAAAGGTGACGTGCCGAACGTAAAGGGAATGTGGTAACAGAGTACCACCTTCTTGTCTTTGGGCGTGAGAGCCAGGTTCTGTTCGAGCCATTTCATCTGCGACTGGTGGAGCTCTCCGGGCGAATAGTATGCAGACTTCTTGGTGAAGAAACAGTTGTTGATGCATACATAGTGGACGTCGCCGCGGTCGAACGAATAGTCGGTAGGTCCGAAACTCTCTTCCCACTTGCGCTTGTAGAGCGCCTTGCCGTCCTGGTCGTGATTTCCTATCACCGAGAAGAGGCGCATCTCCGTAGAACCGAGCGCCTCGCGTATCTGCTGCTCAAGCGTGGCGTTGTAGCCACCATAGTACTGCACGTCGTCTCCCATACTGATGCCATAGACGGGGGTGTGCTCGGGCAGGTTGCGTATAGTCTGCCTGATGTCTTCCATGGTCTGCGTGGTAAACCTTTGGAGGTCGGTTTCTTCTATGGGGTTGTCATCGGGCGAAGTGTAGTAGGGATTGATGGTGGTGGTAACCTGCGGGTCGCCTATCACTATCATGCGGTAACTGTGTTCCTTGCCTTCCGGCAGGCGGGTAAGTGTAAAGTTGTAAGTCTTCTTGCCTTCCGCTACAGTCTGGTAGAACATGGCAGTACGGCAACTCTCCGAGTGGACGGGCACCTCGCAGTAATCGGGCACACTGTAATAGATGAAACGAGCCAGACTGTCACGCTTAAAGCGGTAATTGCCGGAGTTGTCGGTCTTCACGCAGGTGTAACCGTCGCTCACTATTACGTCTGCCAGTGGCATCCCGTTTTCATCGCGTACGGTACCGTTTACGGAATAGTCGGTCTTCTTGGGCGCGGCGGTTTTTACCTCCTTCTTCCTTTGTGGGGTAGCCTTTTGCCGTGAAGCCAGGCGGGCTATCTCTCCCCCTATATTGTCTACCTGCAGTAGATGCAACTGTTCTCCCTTATGCTGTACGGCCATAACGATGCCCACTCCTGCCAGCAGACAGAAAAGCGAAGCCATAACGATATAGATTTGCTGTCTTTTCATCTTTTCCTTTACACTCCTTTTTACTCTCTTATTAATGACGGTACAAAGTTATGGCAAAAAAATGAAAGGAGATAACATTTCGCAGAAAACTTCTGCAAGTGTGGCGTAAATCACATCAAAGAGCTATTCGTCGTAAAGAATGTTAAAAAATGGCAGGGGAGCGTTATTATTCGCATGGTGTTGCGTATGTATACATAGCGATGCCGAGAGAAAGCCATGGCAGAGAGGCTGACGGAGTCGGCAAAATATGTACACGTAAAAATATAAGAGAGTTTACACAATGGGGAAAGTAAATGAAAAGATAGTCGGCATGGGTATGCTTGCCTGCACACTCGTAGTCTTTACTGCCAATGCAAATGATGCATCAGCCAAGGACGGCATGGGTAGTGTTACGCCAGCTGGCGATGTGCAGGCTGCCGACACGACAGCCCTGGACAGTGCCGCCTGGTACAAGGAACTGGAGGGCGTGACGGTAGTGGCAAAGAAGCCTCTCATAAAAACCGACATAGACAAGACGACGTACGACGTAGAATCGGACCCGCAGGCCCAGAGCAAGACACTACTGGAGATGCTGCGCAAGGTGCCCATGGTAACAGTAGACGGGCAGGACAACATTACGGTGAACAACAGCTCGTCGTTCAAGGTATACGTTAACGGGAAGCCCAACAACATGATGAGCAACAACCCCAGCGAGATACTGAAGAGCATGCCTGCCAATACGATAAAGAAGATAGAGGTGATAACCAATCCCGGTCCGAAGTATGATGCGGAGGGCGTGGGCGGCATCCTCAACATCATCACGATGGGGAGCGGCATGGAGGGATACACGCTTACCATTGGTGCCTCTGCCAACACCTTAGGCGCTGTAGGCGGCAATCTGTTCGGTACGGTACAGCAAGGCAAGTTGACCGTAAGCGGGCGCTACGCCAATATGTACCGCAAGGGGCCTCGCTCCTGGGCGGGCAGCACGCGCGAGGTGCTGGGAAACGATACGGGCAACACTTCTGCCAGCATCAAGAACGAGAGTACCTCCATGAATAGGCTAATCTATCAGAACGGCAGTTTCGAGGCAAGCTACGAGATAGACACCCTACGGCTGGTATCCGCCTCGTTCGGAATATTCGGTATGAGCCAACATTACGATACGGATGCCAGCACGCTGGGCTATCATCCCACGACAGGCAACACGCTGTACTCTTATGCCAACCACAACAACAACAGGCAGAGCTGGTACGCCATAGACGGCGGCATAGACTATCAGCGCATGTTCCACACCAAGGAGCGCATGCTCACCCTTTCGTACAAGATACATTCGCGCCCCAGCAACAACGACACGTATGTGTACTACGACGACATGGAGGCAGCGGAAGGATGGGGCGACTACCTGGACTATCTGAAAAACCAGAACTACCGTAGGGATGGCGCCAATACGGAGCATACCTTCCAGATAGACTATACGACGCCCATAGGCAAGCTGCACACCATAGAGGCGGGCATAAAATACATACTGCGCAGGAACAGCAGCAACGATGACCGCAACGTGAGCGATGTGCAGACAGGAGACACCTGGGTGTACGACAACGACAACAGTTCGCACTACAGGCACACCAACAACATCTTTGCCGCCTATACCGGATACGGCGTGAAATGGGGCCTGCTGTCGGCAAGGCTCGGCATGCGCTACGAACACACGCTGCAGGACGTAAAATACCTGCAGGGCAGGGGCGATGACTTCAGGAAGAACTTCGACGACATCGTGCCGTCGGCAAGTATAGGGTGGCGCGTTTCGGACGCGATAAACCTGCGGTTGGGCTACAACATGCGTATCTACCGCCCGGGCATAACCTACCTGAACCCCTACATCAACGACAGCGACCCCACCAGCATCAGTCAGGGCAACACTAACCTGACAAGCGAGAAGAGCCATTCTTTGAGTCTCGGATTCAGTCTGAATACCAGCAAATTCAGCCTGAACGTGAATGCAAGTCAAAGATTCGAGAACAACGGCATAGAACAGGTAACGTCGCTCGTGGACGACCGCACCATAGCCGGGCTGAATAATCCTACCGGGAAGAATGTGCTGTACTCCACCTACCAGAACATAGGAAAGACGAGAAACACCAGCCTGGGTGTCTTCATCAACTGGAACATCTTCAGCTCTACGCGCATCTTCACCAAGCTGTGGGGCAGTTATATGGATCTCTCTGACGGCATGCAGCTGAGGAAGCACGGCTGGTACGGCAATACGTATACGGGACTGGAGCAGACGCTGCCCAAGGACTGGACCATCATGATGGACTTCTTCGGTTATACAAGGGGTGTGTCGCTGCAGGGAGAGAGCGGTTCGTACAAGGAATACGGCATCATTATAAGCAAGTCGTTGTGTAACAAACGACTGATGATATCGCTCTATGCAGGCAACATATTCAACAAGTACATCACGGAGTCGGCAATGACGGAAAGCGACAACTTCAGAAAAACGTCGTGGGACAAGTCGTCGAAAAGAAGACTTTCCCTTATGGTAAGCTACCGCTTAGGTTCGCTCAAGGCATCTGTCAAGAAGGCGGAACGCTCCATCCAGAACGATGACGTAAAATAATTCTATTTGAGCAACATGCTTTCGAGCTTAGTCTGTGCATCCCGCATATCCTGTTCGAAGGTGCAGTGGTCCAGAAGATAATCTGTCTTCCCGTCGGCAAGCTGACTGTACAGGCCTACATTCATGTCGCCCACATACTGGCTGATGGCGTATTCTATGTCATCCCTCTGCGTAATACTGGTTGAATACTCGTACACTCTCAGTTTCTGATGGATGAAGCAGTAAGCCGACTCTATACTGTCGCGGCTTACTGTGGTGGTTCTGTTGTGTGTCATAATCAGTCACTCGCCATATAGGTTGCTTTTTCATAGGAGGTACGGCACCCTCGCCGTACTCACATATTTTCTATGCTTTATGATGGTGTGCGTGAGCGCTGTACCTCCTATGAGAACTGCACAAATTATTTATTGAACAATTACTTATCCTATATTTTTCCTTATCTTTTCAACAATAACCTCGGGAGAAATGTTCTTCATACAGGCAAAGTCACCGCGCATACAAGGTTTGTTGCCATAGATGCTGCACGGCCTGCAAGGCAAGTCGGTCTGCACGGCATTGTCTGTACGCTGGTTCCACCCCATAAACCCGGCATAGGGATGCGTGGCACCCCATACGCTTACCACCGGTGTGGCTACCAGCGAGGCAAGGTGCATATTGGCACTGTCCATACTCAGCATTACCTGCAGATGGCTCATCAGGACAAGTTCATGCTCTATGCCGCAGAGCATAGCCGATGCATTCACTACCTGGACATGCTCTTTTGCCCACCGGTCCATGACGGCAGTCTCCTTTTCACCACCGCCAAAAAGAAATATGCGGCATTGTGGATAACTGTGGATAAGTAGTTGGATAACTTTATCCATCTGCTCCTCCGGATAGATTTTTCCACCATGTGCGGCAAAGGGAGCAATACCTATCCACGGCGTTTCCAACGAATTGGGCGGCACATCACCACTACCGTCTTTCAATGCCAACACCTCACGTGGCAGACATTCCAGGTTGCCCTTGCCTTCAGGGAAAATAGAGGAAAACTCCAGCTTTACAGGAAATCCCAGTTCGGCAAACACGTCTGCATAATTCTGGAAGGACGTAGGCTGCTGCTCCATTATCTTGCCTTCGGCAGCCACCAGACTGCGCTTGCCCTTACGGTGCTTGTCTATGTGTGCCACCTTGTACATGTTTAGGTTGAAGCGCATGCGCAGGTATCCGGACCTGAGCACACTATGCAGGTCGGCTATGGCCGTAAACTTCTTGGCCACAAGGCGTCGGTAAAGCGCATTGAGTCCCTTTATCCCCTTGTATTCGCCCTTGATGTCAGCACCCATAAACCCTACATTGGGGGCGAGATTTTCAAAGAAAGGGCGCGCAAAAGGACGGCTGAGTACCGTGATGCGTACAGACGGATACTGGGTGGCGAGCGAATAGACTACAGGTACGGTCATAGCCACGTCGCCCATGGCAGAGAAGCGTATGATGAGAATATGCTCGGTCTTCATTCTGCTGTTCTATATATATAATAAGGTGTAAATGTCTTGACTGGTATGCGACAGGAGATGTCGGCATACAAGAAAACATTATTTCTTGGCATAGAGTACCGGATTGGTGGCAGGGTCGTTGTACATTTTCATCTGCCTGTACACCTTCATGTACTTTCTGCCCGCTTCTATGTCTTCCAGGAGTTGGTCGATTGCCAAACTCAGGTCTACCTGCTGCTCCAACAGCACACCGAGTTTGTTCTGACACTTTTCCTTATGCTCTGCAGAAGCCTCGCTACGCTCAGCCTGCTCCTTCATATGGTATATTTTCAGGGCAAGGATACTCAACCTGTCTACCGCCCATGCCGGACTCTCCGTGTTGATGCGTGCGTCAGGCAATACCTTCACGTCTGCATATTTCTCACGGAAATAGGTATCTATCTGCTCCACCAGGTCGGTACGGTCCTGGTTGCTCTTGTCTATGCGTCGTTTCAGCAGCAAAGCCTCGGCAGGGTCTATCTGCGGATCGCGTATGATGTCTTCAAAATGCCACTGCACCGTGTCTATCCAGCACTTCAGATAGAGTCTGTTCTCTATAGTTCCTTCCTCGTACGGGTTACTGATGGGAGTATCTATATTGTCCATTACATGGTAGTCGGTAATAGCCTGATTGAAAACCTTGTTGGCGTTCTGTGTAAATGTCATTTCTATATCTTGTTTAGATGTTTAATACTATGCACAAAATTAAATAAATTATTGGAAACAACCAACAAAACACGGAAAAAAAGGCGTCAAATTTGCACAATTAGTGGGTACATGTGCAATAATAAGTACTTTTTTATATAAAAAGTTTGCCTATGTAAAAAAAAAAGTGTTCCTTTGCACCCGATTTTTAATAAGAAATTAATTTACAAACATTTTAAAAGTTACAATTATGTCAGAAATTGAAAGCAAAGTAAAGGCTATTATCGTTGATAAACTGGGTGTAGACGAAGCAGAGGTTAAGGCAGAGGCAAGCTTCACAAACGACCTCGGTGCTGACTCTCTCGACACTGTAGAGCTGATCATGGAATTCGAGAAGGAGTTCAACATCTCTATCCCCGACGACAAGGCTGAGAAGATATCTACTGTAGGTGACGCTATCGCTTACATCGAGGAGAATTCTAAATAAGGATTATCCACTAATCTATACTAAATGGAATTAAAGAGAGTTGTAGTAACAGGTCTTGGTGCCGTTACGCCTGTAGGCAATACACCCGAGGAAACTTGGGAGAACCTTTTGGCAGGCAAGAGCGGTGCAGCACCTATTACTCATTTCGATACAACCCTTTTCAAGACCAAGTTTGCCTGCGAGGTGAAGAACCTGAACGTCAACGAATGGATTGACCGCAAGGAAGCCCGCAAACTCGACCGTTACACCCAGTTGGCCATGATTTCTGCCATGCAGGGTGTAAAGGACGCAGGCATCGACCTTGAGAAGGAAGACCTGGACAACGTAGGTGTTGTCTATGGCGTGGGTATCGGCGGTATCAAGACTTTCGAGGATGAGGTATCTTATTATGCTACCCACAAGGAAGGCGGTCCTAAGTTCAACCCCTTCTTCATCCCCAAGATGATAGCCGATATCGCTTCTGGCCAGATTTCCATCCACTTCGGTTTCCATGGCCCCAACTATACTACCACTTCTGCCTGTGCTTCTTCAAGCAATGCCCTGGCTGATGCATTCAACCTGATACGCCTTGGCAAGGCAAACATCATCGTGAGCGGTGGTGCAGAGGCAGCTATCTGCGAGTGTGGTGTAGGCGGATTCAATGCCATGCACGCATTGTCTACACGCAACGACGATCCTGAGCACGCCTCACGTCCGTTCAGCGCAAGCCGCGACGGTTTCATCATGGGCGAAGGTGCTGGCTGTCTGGTTCTTGAAGAACTGGAGCATGCTAAGGCTCGTGGCGCGAAGATTTATGCAGAGATGGTTGGCGAGGGCGAGAGCGCAGACGCTTATCACATCACAGCCTCACATCCTGAGGGACTGGGTGCCAAGCTCGTTATGGAGCGTGCACTGGCCGATGCCAATCTGAAACCAGAGGACATCGACTACATCAATGTTCACGGTACGTCTACCCACGTGGGAGACATCTCTGAGGCCAAGGCCATCAAGAATGTATTCGGCGATGCTGCTTACAAACTGAACATCAGTTCTACCAAGTCCATGACCGGTCACCTCCTGGGTGCTGCCGGTGCCATAGAGGCTATGGTATGTGTACTCAGCGTGCAGAACGACATCGTACCTCCTACCATCAACCACGAGGAAGACGACAAAGACGAAGAGCTCGACTATAACCTCAACTTCACCTTCAACAAGGCACAGAAGCGCGAGGTACGTGCAGCCCTGAGCAATACCTTCGGTTTTGGTGGACACAACTGCTGTGTAGTATTCAAGAAGTATACTGAATAATCATCGAGTATGCTAAACAACTTGATAGATAGAATAAAGCTCTCTTTCCGCAAGGACAAGGAGCTTTATTTTTCTTTGTACGAAATATTGGGCTTTTATCCCCACAATATAAGCTACTACAAAATGGCCCTGATGCACAAGAGCATCATGCACCGTAACGCCAAAGGAAAACCGGTAAACAACGAAAGACTGGAATTTCTGGGCGATGCTGTGCTTGATGCTGTTGTGGGTGACATCGTGTACCAGCATTTTCCCGGTAAGCGTGAAGGTTTTCTCACCAATACACGCAGCAAACTGGTTCAGCGCGAAACACTCAACAAACTGGCACAGGAGATGGGGATAGACCAGCTCATCATGTCGAACGGACACAGTAGTTCGCACAACAGCTATATGGGAGGCAATGCCTTCGAGGCGCTGGTAGGTGCCGTATATCTGGACCGCGGATACAATACCTGCATGAAATTTATGCAGAAGCGCATCCTTTCAGGGATGATAAACATAGACAAAATGGCTTACAAGGAGGTCAACTTCAAGAGCAAACTCATAGAGTGGACCCAGAAAAACCGTGTAAAGCTCGATTTTGTAGAGGTGGAACAGGTAAAGGACAACAACGGAAACCCCACATTTACCTATAAGGTGACTCTCGAAGGTGTAGAAGGGGGTACCGGTAAAGGATACTCCAAAAAGGAAAGTCAGCAACAGGCTTCCAAGCAGACGCTGGACATGCTGCGCAAGCGACCACAGTACATCAGGGCGGTATTCGACGCAAAGACAGACCGCACAAAGATGGAGGAAGAACCTGTCCTCAGCGTACCGGATACTGAAGAGAAGAATGACTTTGTCGCCTCACAACAGTCTGAAAGGCCAGAACTCACAGAACAGTATGTCAACGCGTTCGAGACCGAAGTCTATACTGAAAAGACTGTTGCAGAAGACAACGCTCCAGTCGCCACCCATACAGCTACAGAAGAGATTAGCCACAGCGATGCAACTGCCAAACCCAAGGAAATGTCACGCGAAGACGTCATTGCCGCAGCAGAAGCTGCAGCATTTGCAGGGGAATAGCAGACAACTATTGGGTATTATTACACACAAACAGAGAAGTTCCGTACATGACATATGTGCGGAACTTCTCTGTTTGTGTAAAAATCAGCACCTTTTGTTCCTTCTCAAAGTTATGCACAAACAGGTATGAAAAAGCATGGAAAACCCATCTGATAACTTATCAACAACTTTGTGGATATCCACAGGCAACACAAAGCACACCAAGAATAGAGGATATCCACAGCATTGTTAGAAAGTTTTCATAAAGATTTTAGCGTTTTTAGAACCGAAAAAGATATAAACTTATTAACTTTGCACTAAAATAGGGAAATGTGGATAAAACAAGTAACAAGCTATAAAACAACCAAAAGTTATCAGTCAATCATACTGATAACATATTCTCCCGTGTGTATAACGGAAAAGCAAAGAAAAAAGACTATAATTTATCCACTTATCCACGTCACATCATCATCCCTATAATCATTTTAAGTTTTGGAAATATAAGAATAAATATAATAATGTTATGGTGAAAAAAGAATGGATAGCGAAAGGATACGTCGATGAAGCCGTAGATCCTTCGCTCGACCTGAAGAAAGAAATACGTCGCCTCTGCAAAGAAAAAGATGCCATTATCCTGGCCCACTATTATACGATAGGCGAGATACAGGACATAGCCGACTTTGTTGGCGATTCGCTCGCCCTGGCACGCAAGGCCGCCGATACCGATGCCCGTGTCATGGTGATGTGCGGTGTCCACTTCATGGCAGAAACCTGCAAACTGCTGAGTCCCGACAAAACAGTGCTCTGTCCCGACCTCAATGCCGGCTGCTCGCTTGCCGACAGTTGCAAGGCGGAAGACTTGCGCCAGTACAAGGCAGAACACCCGGGATACAAGGTGGTGAGTTATGTCAATACGACAGCCGCTGTCAAGGCACTTACCGACTGTGTGGTGACCAGCGGCAATGCCAAGAAGGTGATAGACAGTTTTCCGGAGGACGAGAAGATTATCTTCGGACCCGACTATAACCTCGGCAATTATATCAACAGCGTAACCGGAAGAAATATGCTGCTGTGGAACGGCGGTTGCCATGTACACGAGAAATTCTCTGTCCAGGCCATCGTAGAACTGAAGAAACAGCATCCTGACGCGCTTGTCATGGCCCATCTGGAGTGTAAGGCACCTGTGCTTGCCGTAGCCGATGTAAAAGGCTCTACAGCCACTATGCTGCACTATGCTGAGGAACACCCTGAGACCAAGGAGTACATCATAGCTACAGAGGCTGGTATTCTGCACGAGTTGGAGCGCAATTGTCCGGGCGTTACATTCCATCCGGTACCTCCTGAGGTAAGTGAAGGCGGTGTGGGCTGTAGTTGTAATGAGTGCGAATACATGAAGATGAACACGCTGCAGAAGATATACAATGCCTTGAAATATGGCTGGCCCACAGTAGAGGTGGATAAGGATATCGCTACCGAGGCTGTCAAGCCTATCGAGAAAATGCTGTCTTTGTCCTGAGAACAACGAACCTTATTATAAAACGCACGTACGTGCGTCGGAATTCGTTATTTCTCTTGGTTAAAATCTTCGTTCCGTGACACGGAACATTCGTTCAAAACTTCGGAATGTTCGTTCAAAAGTTTTTAACGAACATTCCGGTTAGTCAAAGATGCAATTTCCATTATACACATATTTACAAAAAGACAACTGCAAGGTTTTTGAGAATGAATGTAATAAAATAATGAGAATCTCTTGACAAAGAGGTCCTCATTATTCTTTTTTAACGCCATAGGATTATTATATATTAATATAAAAGGTGTAACTTTGCAATAAAGACGGGGACATAAAAATATGGAAGGGCAAGTCCCATCCGTCTGAAGAAGGAGTGTTTTAATGGTGTGCATAACATCATTGTAAGGGATACGTCTGGATATTAATAATGGAGAGGAGCAAGTAATGAAACTCAAGATACATTTCAGCCATAAGGAAGAACTTTGGAACTCGTGGTCGCATGCCGGAGGCATTCTTTTGGGTGCTGTCTTCGGCATCATATTCCTGTATTGGTGTTTTACAGAGCACAACGGATGGGCAACGGCAGGTGTGATACTTTATCTTTTCGGTATGCTCATGTCGTATATAGCTTCCACTGTCTACCATTCCCTTTCGGCATGGAGCAAATGGAAGGAACGCCTGCGCAAGTGGGATCATGCAGCCATTTACTGGCACATAGCCGGTTCTTATTCGCCCATCACCCTGATAGCGTTAAGAGAGCAGGGATACTGGGGATGGAGCCTCTTTGTCTTCATCTGGGCTTGTGCCGTAGCGGGTACCGTCATGAGTTTTGCCCGGCTCAAGGACCACAGCAATCTTGAGACGCTCTGTTTTGTAGGCATGGGCCTGTCGGTGCTTGTTGCCTTCAAGCCTTTGGTAGACTCCGTGTCGCCCGCAACGGTGGTGTGGATTATTGCCGAAGGTGTGTGTTACATTACCGGTGCCGTGTTCTACAGCATTAACAAACGGAGGTTTATGCATTCCGTTTTCCATTTCTTTGTTCTTGCCGGCAGTATTTGCCACATCATTGCTGTATGGGATATTCTGATGAAGTATATCTGATTCAAGTTTCCGAAGTAGGGTAGTTTGAGAATATTTATGTACCTTTGCATTCAGATAATAAAAAGACAACAATACAATAAAAAAAACAATGACGAAAAAAGCAACCCTCCTCATTGCCTCCATCATGGCATTCTGTGGAATCAACACAGCACGTGCCGACGAAGGAATGTGGACCATCTACAACTTGCCCGATGCTGTGTATAAAATGATGCAGAGCGAAGGCTTCTCTATGACTTACGACCAGCTCTACAACGGTGAGAACGCCTTGAAGAATGCCGTGGTCAACTTCTCTGGTTATTGCTCGGGCGTGGTGGTATCTCCCGACGGACTGGTCTTCACCAATCACCACTGCGGTTTCGAAGCCATCCGCAGCCACTCTACTGTGGAGCACGACTACATGCTCAATGGCTTCTTCGCCAAGAACTACGCGGAGGAATTGCCTAATGAGGATATGTTCGTGAGTTTCATGGTAGACCAGAAGGACGTAACCGATAGGGTGATGAAACTCGGATATGAAACGCTCGACAAAAAGAAGCGTGGCGAACTCATCGACTCCCTGGAGAATGCGATGACCAAGGAGGTGAAGGCGAACGACTCTACCCTCCACGTCGTCGTGCAGCGTTTCTATGAGGGAAACAAGTGGTACGCTACCACCTACCAGGACTTCACCGATCTCCGCCTGGTGTTCACCGTACCTAAGTCTATGGGTAAGTTTGGTGGCGATACCGACAACTGGATGTGGCCACGCCAGACCTGCGACTTCTCCGTATTCCGTATCTATGCCGACCCCAAGACCAACGGTCCAGCCGCCTACAGCAAGGACAACGTGCCTTACCACCCCAAACGTTGGGCACAGGTTTCGCTGCAAGGCTATAAGGACGGTGACTATGCCATGACCATGGGTTATCCTGGCAGTACCGAGCGTTATCTTTCCAGCTATGGCATCCAGATGATGCGTGATGCTGAGAATGCTCCCCGTGCCCAGGTGCGTGGTGTGAAGCAGGAGGTAATGCAGAAGCACATGCGTGCCGACGAGGCTGTGCGCATCAAGTATGACAGCAAGTATGCCAACAGTTCCAACTACTGGAAGAACTCTATCGGCATGAACAAGTGTATCGACTCCATCGGCATCATCAACATGAAGCGTGAATACGAGACCCGTCTCCGTGCTTGGCAAGACACAGCCAAGGCTGCCAACGACCTCGCACACAAGGTGGATTTCGACAAGCTCCAGAAGTTGTATAAGGAGAGCGGAGAGGTGATGTATGCTATGACCAACTTCTCAGAGTCGTTCTCACGCCGAAGCAATGTGGAGTTCTCTACCCGTTCCCTCAAACTGCAGAACGGCATGGAAGTGAAGGGACCGGAGAAGAACAAGAAGAAGCAATACCACGAGTTTGAGGACAACAGCAAGGAATGGGACAAGGCTCTCGACCAGGAAGTGCTGGCTACCTTATTGAAAAACTACAAGGAGCATGTGGACGCCAAGTGGCTGCCCGGTTTCTACAAGACCATCGACACCCAGTTTGGTGGCGACTATGCCAAGTATGTGAGCTATCTCTGGGACAATTCGCTCATCATGAAGAAGGGTGCCAAGCTCTACTTTAACAAGAAGGGATACGAGAAAGACCCAGGTGTGGCATTCGGTATGGATCTGAACGAAATAAAAGCAGAACTTACTGCTGCCATGGGTGACAAGGCCGACTCCATAGGCGAGATAGAGAAGCATCTCTGTGCAGCCAAGCTCCGTATGGAGGAAGACATGCCCCACTATAGCGATGCCAACTTCACCATGCGCCTGAGCTATGGACAGGTGGGCGGCTTCGACCTTGGCGGCAAGCCATCGGGCTATTACACTACAGCCGAGAGCATCGTGGAAAAGATGAAGCATGGCGACAAGGTAATCGATTACTATGCCGAGCCTATCATGCACGAACTTCTCTCAGAGAAGGACTTTGGCAAGTATCAGGACAAAGAAACAGGAAAAATGCAACTCTGCTTCCTTACCAATAACGACATTACTGGCGGTAACTCTGGCAGTCCGATGTTCAACGGCAAGGGCGAGTTGATAGGGCTTGCCTTCGACGGCAACTGGGACAGTCTCAGTTCAGACATCAACTTCGACAAGCGTCTCGCACGCTGCATAGGCGTGGATATCCGCTATGTGCTCTACCTCATGGACAAGTGGGGACACGCAGACCGCCTGCTGAAAGAAATCAATGCAAAGTAAATAAAGAAAACATTATAACCGAACAAGGGGTGGCACATGCCACCCCTTGTTCGGTTATAATGGGTTAGGGAAGTTAGAGGGAAGTTGTTTACTTCTCTCCCATTTTCGTTCCCATTCTCGCCTCTGCCACGTTTACCACGAAGTCGCCCAACTTCTCGCACTCCTGTATGATGTCCATGTACATCGTACCCACACCATAAGCATAAAGGTGATTGTCTACATCTTCTATGTTCTGGTTGCGCAACTGGTTGCGGTAGTTGTTTATCTCTGTCTCTATGTTGAACGTATGGTTCATGTCGAGCGTATGGCGCTCGTGGGTAAACATATAAATCATCTGCGAGAGCGCATCGTCTACGAGCTTGAACATCTGGTGGATGTTGCTGTACTGCTTGGCGGTGAAGTCTTCCTTGTTGTCTACCTTGCGCTTGATGGTGCGTGCTATGTTGTAGCAACTGTCTCCGATACTCTCTATCTCGGATATTTCGCGCAGCATGGCACGTATCTTTGCCTTGGTATCATCGCTGAGGTGGGCATCGCTCACCTGGTCGAGATACTTGGCTATTTCTATCTCCATATTGTCGGAGATACCCTCATACTTCTCTATGCGCTCGTAGAGCTTTTCGAAAGCCTTGGCATCTTTCGTTTCCAGCAGTTCGCTCACAAAGCAGAACATGCGCTGGATACGCTCGCCAAAGCTGCAAATCTCCTTCTGTGCCTCGAATACGGAAAGCTCCGGGGTCTTCATGATGCCTGTCTGTATGAAGCGCAGGCGGAAATCTTCGTCATCCTTCTCGGCTTTGGGTTTAATGATACGGCACACTACCTTTTCTATCTGCGGTATAAACCAGATGAGGATACCGGTGTTGCAGATATTGAAACAGGTGTGGAACATCGCCAGTACTATGGGCAGTATGGTGGCCTTCTGGGCTGCAGAGAGATTGCCTTCCGGATTATAACCCACCAGCGAGCAAACGAAATTTACAAAAGGATAGAACAGACAGAGTACCCATAGTACACCGAACACATTGAATACCAAATGCGCCATGGCTGCGCGCCGTGCCTGTGCGTTGGCACCAAGGGCGGCCAGGTTGGCAGTAGCTGTAGTACCTATGTTCTCACCCATTACCAGGGCTATGCCGAGATAGATGGGGAGTACGCCTGTGGAACAAAGCAGGATGGTGATGGCCATAACGGCTGCCGAACTCTGCACGATACAGGTGATAAGCGTACCTATCAGGAGGAAGATGACGATAGTAATGTGGCTCTTCGTGTCAAACGAACTGAAGAAACTGATGACTGAAGGATTGTGCTCCAGGTCGAGTGCCTTACCCGCATTGCTCAGAAGCACGAGCGAGAAAAAGAGGAAGGCAATACCGAAGAGGAAGTCGCCGATGTACCTGCGTTTTTTACTGTATATCAGCATGATTCCGAGAAAGAATGCCGGGAAGACAACGATGGTAAGGTCTACGTTGTACCCCAATGACATAATCCAAGCTGTGAGTGTGGTACCTATATTGGCACCCATGATGACCGAGATGGCCTGTGCCAAGGTAAGAAGACCGGCGTTGACAAAGGAGACGGTCATGACCGTCGTTGCTGAGGAACTCTGTACGGCACAGGTAATGAATGTACCCGTGAGCATACCCGTAAAGCGGTTGGTAGTCATTGCGCCAAGAATGTGACGCAACTGTGAGCCTGCCATCTTCTGTAATGCCTCGCTCATCACCTTCATACCATAGATGAGCAGCGCTAAAGAACCCAGAATCTGAAAGAAAATCACCAGATATTGACTTGTGCTCAATACGCTTTGATTTGTACTCAATGCACTCAATAGAATTGATTCCATAAATGTTTTTGTTGAGGAAATACCTATTACATTTCGGTTGCAAATTTACTAAAAAACCCTTTCTTTGCGAAATTTTGGTAAAAAGATACTTGAATTGTAACACGATTGTAACATCTGTAACTATGCGTTTCTTTTTCTCGCGATGCCTTTATTGGCGGATTCCTTCATAGTGGAACGACTTTTTAACGTCATTTTAATGAAAATTATATTTGTACGAATTGCTTTTCTCGCTTTTTTTTTGTTTCTTTGCCATTATATATTAAATAGGTGTACCGGATATATGACGAAGACGGTGTACCAAAGCGAACCACTTAAAGACGGGGGCTACAAAACATCAAAGATGGCAATCCGTCTGATGGAGAAGTTTAACTATGTGCGTGGAATATTAGTCCACGCCTTAATCTAACACAACATGGGAAAAGGAAAAAAAGGCGGCAAGAAGATGAACAAGGCACAGCTCACAGAGAAACTGCAGGAGTTCTTTGCCGCACAACCGGGCGTAACGCTCAGTTTTAAGGAGATATTCCGAGGGCTGCATCTTGACACCCATCCGCTCAAGATGCTCGCCATAGACATTATGGAAGAGATGACCTGGGACGACTTCCTCGTGCAGGTTACCGACAGTTCATATAGGCTCAACCAGAGTGTGCAGGTAATGGAGGGCAAGTTTGTACGCAAATCCAACGGCAAGAACTCGGTTGTGCCCGAAGGAAGCGAGAAACCCATATTCGTTTCTGAACGCAACTCTATGGGTGCTCTCAACGGCGACAAGGTAGAGTTTACATTCCTGGCGCGTCGCAAGAACCACATCAAGGAGGCACAGGTAAACCGCATCATCGAGCGGGCAAAGGATACCTTTACCGGCAAGCTCAAGGTGGACAAGGACATTGCCTACCTCGTGACACCGGGCGATGTGTTTGCATACAACATCATTGTGCCCAAACGTAAGCTGAAGGGTGGCAAGACAGGCGACAAGGCGGTTGTACGCATCGTGGAATGGCCCAACTGGGAGAACAAGAACCCTATTGGAGAGGTGGTGGACGTGCTCGGACAGACCGGCGACAACGATGTGGAGATGAACGCCATTCTTGCCCACTACGGACTGCCGTACACGTACCCCAAGAACGTAGAGGAGGCTGCCAACAAGATAACGGGCGAGATAACGCAGCAGGACTTGGATGAGCGCGAGGATTTCCGCAATGTGTTCACCTGCACCATTGACCCCAAAGACGCCAAAGACTTTGACGACGCTCTCAGTATCCAGAAACTGGACAACGGCAACTGGCAGGTGGGCGTACACATAGCCGATGTTTCGCACTATGTTACAGAGGGAAGTATTATCGACAAGGAGGCCGTAAAACGTGCCACCTCTATCTATCTGGTAGACCGCACCATCCCGATGCTGCCCGAACGCCTCTGCAACTTTATCTGTTCGCTTCGCCCCAACGAGGAGAAGTTGGCCTATAGCGTCATCTTCGAATTGGACAGTAATGCCGAGGTAAAGAACTACCGCATTGTACATACCGTCATCAAGAGCGACCGACGCTATAAGTATGAGGAGGTGCAGGAATTGCTGGAGGCCAACGGAGTGATAGACGGTACCGGTCAACCGGCACCTGCAGAGACCAAGGAGCATCCTTACCAAGGAGAGAACGCACAGCAGCTCATCATGCTCGACAGGCTTGCCAAGAAGTTGAGGGCTGCACGTTTCAAGGGCGGTGCCGTCAAGTTCGACCGCGAGGAACTGCATTTCGACATCGACGAGAAGGGAAAGCCTGTAAGCTGCTATTACAAACGTTCAAAGGACGCCAACAAACTGGTGGAGGAATTCATGCTCCTCGCCAACCGCACTGTAGCGGAAAGCATAGGAAAGGTGAAGAAGGGAAAGAAACCGAAGACGCTGCCTTACCGCGTACACGACAATCCAGACCCACAGAAGTTGGAGACACTGCGCGACTTTGTGGTAAAATTTGGCTATAAGATGAAGACTGAAGGTACCAAGGGAGCTACGGCAAAGAGCCTGAACAAGTTGATGGCCGACTGCGAAGGCAAGCCCGAGAACAACCTCATACAGATGGTGGCACTGAGAGCCATGATGAAGGCGAAGTACTCGGTACACAATATCGGCCACTTTGGTTTGGCCTTCGAGTACTATACACACTTTACATCGCCTATCCGCCGTTATCCGGACACGATGGTTCACCGCCTCCTTACCAAATATGCTGCAGGCGGCAGAAGTGCCAACGAGAAGCATTATGAAGAATTGTGCGAGCACTGCTCAGACATGGAACTTACGGCACAGAGTGCGGAACGAGACTCCATCAAGTACAAGATGGTGGAATTCATGGGCGACAAGCTCGGACAGGAATTTGATGCGCACATCAGCGGTATCACTTCCTACGGCATCTATGCCACTATCGACGAAAACCATTGTGAAGGTATGATTCCTATACGCGATGTGGCGGGCGACTACTACGACTTCGACGAGAGAAACTTCTGCCTCGTAGGACGGCGCCACCACAACAAGTACCAGCTCGGAGATCCCATACGCATCAAGGTGGCACAGGCTAATCTGGAGAAAAAACAGCTCGACTTTACCCTTGCCGATGATTCAGCCCCAGCAAGCAACGGCTGTTCTATACCAGACGTTCCATCTGTAAAAAGAAAAAACGACAAGCAGAAAACGAGAAACCACAGGAAAGGTAAATAGCCGTTAGGCGAGGTAAAAAAGAAACGAGGGTGCATCATGATAGTGATGCACCCTCGTTTGAATGTTATATTCCCAAATTTTTCATAACTCTTGGTGTTTCTGCTTTCACAAGCTGTTTACACCATGTTTTTGTCGTCCTTGAATCAATCTTTTATTTACCTTTTAAATTCTAATACCTGTCGTCCTTGAATCAATCTTAAATTTACCTAACTAACTAAAACCTAAACAACTAACAATCTTAACCTAAAAACCTAATAACCTTTTGTCTTTTTGACGATGCAAAGGTACGACGATTTTGAATACGCTCCAAGTATTTTATGCTGAAAAACATAGAAAAGCCCCTTTTTTTGACATAAATCAATATTTTGTGTGCGCACACACCGATAAAACATCCATATTACAGTGCTTCTTGGCTCATCAATACGGCGATGGTTTTGAGGCGTACATAGTCTTCAGAAAGGTAGATGCACCCGTTTCTTCCCCATTCCTTTCCCCATGAGTTGCGGCATATAAAGTAGGTCTTGCCGTTTTTCCAGCCCATACCGACAATCGTCATTACGTGGTCGTCGGTAGTCTGTAGCCTTTCGAACGCCGACTGCCGGGAAGTTTGGGTTACGGGAATCGCCATAGACGGCAGGTCTACAAAACCGTCTTTAACCTTGCGGAATTCCGGTTCGCTGATGTCACCTTCCCAGCATACCGGGTGTTCATTTCTAAGTGCACGCACGATGTGGTCCATCATGATGTCGAGCGGCACATTGAGAAAACGGTCATGCAGTTTGTTGTCGGGCACCTCCAGTACAGTCTCTTCGCCAAACGGGTGATGGGTAAAGCTTGTGAGCGATACGTATTCCTGCGGATAACATACGCTATGGGCAAACTCCACTGGGGTGTATTCCGCGCCCAACAGGTGTACCGTCTTTCCCGGCAAGTATCCCAGTTCGGTGTCCAATAGGGCGTCTATGTCCTCGTGCATTCTCTCCAGACCGCATTGACGTGCTATAGCCTTGCGGCACACTTGTTCCACTTTGCGGCACAGCACCCTGTAGTTGACATTCTTTGGACTTTCATAACAGTCGTATGGCACGATACCATACCTATATATATAATGTATAAGCATGGGCGCCATTCCCCTCAGACTTATGCCTTTTCTGCCCGAAGAGAGGTAGTATTCGGTAGCCTTGTCCTGCAACAGCATGCGTGTTACATAGGCTACGGACAAATTGACGGAATCGCCTCTTGCTATATGTTCGCTCTCCATCGTGGCAAGCATGGCGTAAGCCCAGCACAATTCGCTGTTGCCCTGTTCCTTGACAGGCGTGCTTCCTATGAGTAACAAACTGTCGAAAGAAGCAGAAATAGGCAGCTCTGTCTTGCCCTGACTGCCATCGTGGCGGCAACCAATTATACTAAAGGCAAGCAAGCAGAACAAAAAGGAGCGTGTTATGTATTTCATATTGTAAGATGAGCAGTTATTCTTTGGTATGCAAAAGTACTGCTTTTAATCGGCAAAACATAGCTTTTCCTTTTAAATTACTTGTAGTATCCAATTATATTCACTACCTTTGCACGTAGAATTTTAAACGTTTAAAGAAAAGATGGCATTAAAATGTGGTATTGTGGGTCTTCCCAATGTGGGAAAATCTACATTGTTCAACTGTCTGTCGAGTGCAAAGGCGCAGGCAGCCAATTTCCCGTTCTGTACTATAGAGCCTAATCTGGGCGTGATTACTGTTCCTGACGAGCGACTGAACAAGTTGGCCGAGATAGTACACCCCGGCCGTATCGTTCCGGCCACTTGCGAGATAGTGGACATTGCCGGACTTGTAAAGGGAGCCAGCAAGGGCGAAGGGCTCGGCAACAAATTCTTGGGCAACATCCGCGAGTGTGATGCCATCATACATGTGATACGCTGTTTTGACGATGACAATATCGTGCGCGAAGGCGGTGCTGCCGTCGACCCTCTGGAGGACAAGAGCATAATCGATACCGAACTACAGCTCAAGGACCTGGAAACTATAGAGGCACAACTTGCCAAACAGCAGAAGACGGCAGCCGCCGGCAATAAAGACGCCAAGGTAATGGTAACTGTGCTGGAAGCCTACAAGGCCGTACTGGAACAGGGAAAGAATGCCCGTTCGGTTAACTTCGAGA
The DNA here is from genome assembly GCA_963601815.1 of bacterium. Taxonomy (GTDB): domain Bacteria; phylum Bacteroidota; class Bacteroidia; order Bacteroidales; family Bacteroidaceae; genus Prevotella. The sequence continues at coordinate 766 of CAVCGV010000025.1, read as the reverse complement.
GCAAAGAAGAGCAGAAGGTGGCGCACGACCTTTTCCTGCTTACCACCAAGCCCGTTCTGTATGTAGCCAATGTAGACGAGTCTTCGGCCAAGACAGGCAATGAGTACAGCAGAAAGGTAGAGGAGATAGCCCAAGAGGAGGGTGCCGAATGTATGGTAATCGCTGCAAAGACCGAAGAGGACATTGCCTCGCTCGAGACCTACGAGGACAAGCAGATGTTCCTGGAAGAACTCGGACTGGAAGAGAGCGGCGTGAATCGTCTCATCAAAAAGGCATACGCATTGCTGAATCTCGAGACATTCATAACGGCAGGCGAGATGGAGGTTAAGGCGTGGACTTACCACAAAGGATGGAAAGCTCCACAGTGTGCCGGTGTCATACACACCGACTTCGAGAAAGGTTTTATCCGTGCCGAAGTCATCAAGTATGAAGACTATATAAAATATGGTTCAGAGGCTGCTGTGCGTGAGGCAGGCAAACTCGGAATAGAGGGCAAGGAGTACATCGTGCAGGACGGTGACATCATGCACTTCCGCTTTAATGTATAACACGATACATGGGAGCTGCAGGAGTAAAGGAATATGTAGCTAAATATATAGCGAAATGAAGCTAGCCTCATTGGCAATAGAAGTACTACTTCATTGGCACATGAAGTACTACTTCATTGGCACATGAAGTACTACTTCGTTGGCACATGAAGTACTACTTCCCCTTTTCTGGCTCCCGTCCATCCATAACTATCCCCCTTAAATTCCCTATATATGAT
>CAVCGV010000024.1:0-27685 GCA_963601815.1 bacterium | reverse complement strand
CGCAAGAGTTTCGAGAAAAAAGTTTAGAAATTAACAGTTATTTAACAATTAAAGGGTGTAAAAGCAGCCCAAACAAGGCGTACACCTTATTTTATACACGCGGGCGGGAACGAAAGCACATCATCCCGAACGAATCCCGAACGAATCCCGAACAAACGTAGGTGCAATAGTAAACGCACGTACGTCCGATAAAGAAAAAACGTAGGTGCAATGACAAATGGACGTACGCACGATAAAGAATGAACATACGCGCAATAGCGAACGGATGTACGTGCAATGGGGAACGGACGTACGTGCGATGAAAAAACATAAACTTCCATGCAAATTCGAAGCGCGAAAGTTATGGTCGTTTCAAAAAAAGCATTAATTTTGCAACAAGTTAACTTACGTGACCTAAAAGAAGAATAACATGAAAGTTATTGTAACAAAAGAAATAGAAGCAGTGTGCCCCTCTTTTGTCGGAGCCTGCGTGGAGGCAAGGGCAGAGAACTATCCATACTGCAAAGAACTGTGGGACGAAATCAATGCTCTTGGCGAAAAGTACAGGCAGACACTTTCTACCGAGACCTTGAAACAGATGAGCGGCATAGAGGCCACCCGAAAGGTTTACCGCGCATGCGGCAAAGACCCGTCACGATACCGCCCTGCATCAGAAGCCCTCATACGAAGGATGCTCCAAGGTAAAGAGCTGTACCAGATAGACACCATAGTAGATCTCGTGAACCTTGCGAGCATTGCCTACGGATACAGTATCGGCGTATTTGATGCCGACAAATTCAAAGGTGACACACTCACCTTAGGCGTTGGCAAAGCTGGAGAGCCATACGAAGGCATTGGCAGAGGAAAGATAAACATAGAAGGACTGCCAGTTTACCGGGATGAAGAGGGCGGCGTGGGCACCCCTACGAGCGACAACGAGCGCACCAAGATTAGCCTCAGCACCAGCCACATCGTAGTGCTCATCAACGGATATGACGGCAACGAAGAGCAAGTAAGAGAAAATGCGGAATTCATACAAAGTCTCCTGAAGAAATATTGCAAGAGCGATGGAGGGCAGTACTTTACATATAAATAAGGAGTGCCCTAAAAATCAACGCATGCCCATTTTTTAATCTGCCACAAAACAAAGCAAACCTATGAAAACAATCACTAACGTCTTATTGGCTTTGCTCTGCAGCATGCCTGCCACAGCAAAGACCTACACCGTGACATCCCCCAACAACGTCCTGAGAATAAAAATCTCTACAGACAATCAACTTACCTGGAGCCTGAACAAGGAAAACACGACAGTACTGACGCCATCTGCCATCAGCTTGACCACAGACAGACAAACATTAGGCAAGGACATAAAGAAGAGTACAGGAAAGATGAGCATGATGAAACACCCCCTGCGTTCTTGCCAACGGTTTGTGCTTTCATGCAAAGGCTACGACGTAGAGTTCAGAGTCTTTGACGATGCTGCCGCCTACCGAATTTTGTCCCGGAAAGCATTGGCGACCGTAAAGAGTGAAACGTCAGAATACAACTTTCCTGACGACTATCAAGTCTTTGTCCCCTACGTGAACGACAACCGCGGAGGCGAGCACTGGTGTTATTCGTTCGAATCGTACTACGACGAGTCACCCCTCTCGCAAATGTACAAAGACTCGCTTAGCATCACACCCCTTGCCGTCTGCCTTCCACAAGGCAAGAAGGCTGTCGTGATGGAAGCTGACGTAGAGAACTATCCGGGCATGTATCTTGTAAAAGGAAAAGGAAACAGTCTGCAAGCAACGTTCCCTCCCTACCCCATAGAAGAGACTGTAGGAGGCTACAACCGCCTCAACTTAGTGCCCACCAAGCGTGCCGACTACATCGCCACGAATGTAACGAAGACACCTTGGCGCATTGTGCTTGTAACAGACAACGACAAGGAACTGGTAGGCAACACCATAGCCAATACGCTGAATCCAAGTTCACGCATTGCCGACACCTCGTGGATAAAGCCCGGCAAAGTGGCCTGGGACTGGTGGAACAACCGCAACATCTCGGGTGTAGACTTCCGTGCCGGCATAAACACCGATACCTACAAATACTTCATCGACTTTGCCAAGGCAAACCATATCGAAGACATCATCATTGACGAAGGATGGAGTGATCCCGAAGACCTGCTCGTGTTTACCGACCAGATGGACATGCCCGGCATCATAAGCCACGCCAAGGGGCAAGGCGTCGGTGTCATACTGTGGTCTTCATGGCGCAACCTGATACAGCGGGGCAGTAAAAAGATGGAGGACATCATGAAACACTATGCAGACATGGGCGTAAAGGGGTTCAAGGTAGACTTCTTCGACCGCGACGACCAAAAAGCCATCAATTCCGTCTACGAGATAGCCGCCTGCGCCGCCAAGCACCATCTGCTGCTCGACCTGCACGGCATGCGCCCATTCGGCGTACAGACTGCATACCCCAACATCATCAACTTTGAAGGCGTGAAAGGACTGGAAAACTCGAAATGGGAACCACGCACGGCAACAGGACCACTACACGACCAGCCCCGCTATGATGTCACCATCCCCTTCCTGCGCATGCTACCAGGCCCTATGGACTACACACCGGGAGCAATGGTCAACGCCACAAGAGACCAGTTCTTCGGGAACAACGATCACCCTATGAGCCAAGGCACACGCGTACATCAGATGGCCATGTACACCATCTACGACGCTCCCCTTCAGATGCTGGCAGACAGTCCGACACAGTATCTGAAGAACCAGGAATGTACCGACTTCATGGTACAGATACCGACCCAGTTTGATGAAGTGGTCCCCCTCGCCGGCCAATTGGGAGAATACGTAGCTGTAGCCAAGCGAAAAGGAGCCACATGGTACGTCGCAGCCATGACCAACTGGCAAGAACGCGACTTGATACTCGACCTGGGCACAATCAAAGGGCTCAATGCCACGGCAGATATCTTTGCCGACGGCATCAATGCCGACCGTGAAGCCACAGATTACCGCCACACCAGCCAACAAGTAAAAACAGGCGACAAGCTAACCATCCACCTTGCACCCGGCGGAGGATGGACAGCCATACTGACACCTATCCCCTAAGCAGGCATCTGTTGACAGGAACAAGACGGGAGTCTTTAATCTCACCTATCACGATAACACTGTGCAGACTGCCTATACAGTCGATGTTTCCCAGCGTATTGAGCATGAAATCCTGATAGTCTTTCATGTCGTGTGCATAGACCTTTATCTGGAAGTCATAGTCGCCCGTTGTATTATAACACTCCGTTATCTGGTCTATGCCCTGCACCGTATCCATAAACTGTTGAATCAGTTCATGGGTATGTTGTTTTAGACGGATATTGCAGAGAACAATAACGTCATGCCCTAACTTATGATGGTCTACCACTGCCGAATAGCCCGTAATGTAGCCTTCCCGTTCCAGTCTCTTTTGTCTTTCGAAAGTAGGCGTGGGCGAAAGGTGCACACGGGCTGCGAGTTCCTTTACCGTATAACGCGAATTCTGCTGCAAAAGTTTGAGCAGTTTGATATCTATCTCGTCCAGAGTCGTCTGTAATGCCATGCTATTCCTTATAGGCGTGTTCTATAATTCCACGCAAGTTAAACTTCTTCTTTAGACGGAAGTTCTATGATGGAATTTTAGAACCCGCCTATATTTATATAATACCGTCAAAGCATCGTCAATCCTGGAATAAGCCAGAATAATATTCTGCAATATAGGGATATTCGTCTGCAAAGATAGTATATTTTCCCGAAATAACAAGAATATTTGTCCCACTAAATACTTCTTCCTACCTTTGCACTCGCAAAAAGCGAAATGAAGCATGCCTTTTCGAATTTAGCAAGTCTGATAATCCTTGGCATAGACGGTAGGAACAGCTGACCATCGGATATAAGAACAAGGAGCAACAAAACAATAATAAACAAAAGACAACATGAGCAATACAACAAACAGACACATAGAAGCAGTGGGCAGCTACCTGCGCCCCACAGAACTGAAAGAGGCAAGAGTAAAATTTGCAGAGGGCCAGATATCCGCCACAGACCTCCGCGCTATGGAAGACCGCCTCATCACCAATCTGATAAAGAAGCAGAAGGAGCATGGTCTACATTACATCACAGACGGAGAGTTGCGCAGAAGTTATTGGCACCTCGACTTTATGTGGGGACTGGGTGGTGTAGAGCACATAGAACTGGAGCACGGCTATCAGTTTCACGGCGAAGAGACTACCAAGGGCTCACTCCAACTGACAGGAAAGATAACCGGAGAGAACCATCCGTTTATCAAGGATTTCCTCTTCGTGAAACAGTTTGAGGAAGAAGGCGTAGAGGCCAAACAGACCATTCCGGCACCCGCCCAGTTCCTCGCCGAACTGTTTCGTGGCGACAATGCCGTCAACACACGGCGTTTCTACCCCAATACCGAAGAACTGATACAAGACATTGCCGCCGCTTATGCCACTTTCTTCCACGAAATCTATACTGCCGGTTGCCGTACTGTACAATTGGACGACTGCACCTGGGGCATGATTGTAGACGATGACTTCTGGAAATCAATGGCAGGTACAGGATTCACATTAGAGCACGAAGCCCTACAATATCTAAAGGTAAACAACCTTGCCATAGCAGGAAAGCCCGAAGGACTTATCGTCAACACCCATGTATGTCGCGGCAACTATCACTCCTGCTACGCCACCAAGGGAGCATACGACGCTGTGGCACCCTATCTTTTCGCCAACGAGGATGTGGACAGCTACTACCTGGAGTATGACGACGAACGCTCTGGCGGCTTCGAACCATTGGCACAGGTATCGGGCAAGAAAAAAGTAATACTCGGGCTTATCACCACGAAGTCACCTGTACTTGAAGACAAGCAAACCGTTATCGGGCGCATACACGAAGCCGCCAAATACATCCCGCTGGAACGCCTCAGCCTCAGTCCCCAGTGCGGTTTTGCATCGTGCGAGATAGGCAACAAACTCACAGAAGAAGAGCAATGGGCCAAACTCGACCTCGTACGCGAGATAGCCGAAGCGGTTTGGGGAAAATAAATAGCCTTATATTTGGCTATATTGACAGATTGTTGTATCTTTGCACCCGCTTGGCAAAAGCCAAGCAAGGGGTGCTACCGCCATTGCGGATGCTGAGAACATACCCATTGAACCTGGACCGGACAATGCCGGCGTAGGGAGATAGGCTCAATGTTTACTTTACACCAACCCTCGTCCATCCTGTGCCAACACACAGGCGGGTAGCCATGCGGCGCACACGTTGGCGGATTGTTACAACACACCTCTTCATTATAGACCAAACAATAAAGCGACAATGAAGAAAGATTTACTGTTTCTCGCTGCCCTCTCCATAGGAGCGTCAACGACCGCCGAAGCGGCAAGAAACAAAACTCAGGAAGTCATCGACACGCTGAAGGCAAAGGAGCTACAAGAAGTCATGGTAGTATCTACGCGTGCAGGAAAGAAGACCCCTATGACATTCACCAATGTCACTAAGGAAGCCATCAAGGCCGTCAATCACGGAAAGGATGTCCCGTTCCTGTTAGCTCTCACCCCCTCAGTTACCCTCACGTCCGATGCCGGCAACGGTATAGGCTATACCACCATGCGTGTGCGCGGCACAGACCCCAGCCGCATCAACATCACAGCCAACGGCATACCTATGAACGACGCAGAGAGCAGTTCACTCTACTGGGTCAACTTCAGCGACTTCGCCTCTTCGGCACAGAGCATACAGATACAGCGCGGTGTAGGAACCTCCACCAATGGTGCGGGTGCCTTCGGCGCTACTGTCAACATGCTGACAGAGAACATAGGCACCAAGCCCTACGTAGGCGTCGACCTCTCGGCCGGCAGCTACTATTCGCACAAGGAAACCGTACGTTTCAGCACAGGACTCATCAAAGACCACTGGGGACTGCAGGGACGCCTCTCCAACATAGGCAGCAAAGGATACCTTGAACGCGCCAGCACCAAACTGAACAGCTACTTCCTCCAGGCAGGATACTTCGGCGACAACACGATGGTGAAGTTCATCACCTTCAACGGTCAGGAGGAGACCTACCATGCCTGGAACTATGCCTCCAAATATGAGCAGGAGCTATACGGGCGACGCTACAACTCGTGTGGCGAGTACTACACCGATGGCGGCGTAAGGCATTACTATGACAACCAGACAGACAACTACCACTCACAAAACTACCAGCTCATCTGGAACCAGAGCCTCACGCAAGCCTGGAATCTCAACGTGGCCCTTCACTACACACGCGGAGACGGATACTACGAGGAGTACAAAACAGCAAGAGACCTGTACAGCTACGGACTGGCAAAAATACCGGAGACACGCTATGCCGACCTCATCAGACGCAAGCAGATGGGCAATGATTTCTACGGAGCCATCGCCTCAGTCAACTTTGACAACAAAAAAAACATCACTGCCAACCTCGGTGCAGGATGGAACGAATACATAGGCGACCACTTCGGCAACGTACTGTGGGTAAAGGAAAAGGCAGAAGTGGAGCTGACACCTAACTTTGAGTATTACCGCAATACTGCCAAGAAAAAAGACTTCAATATTTATGGAAAAGTAAACTACGAGTTTATGACCGGCCTGAGCCTGTTCGTGGACCTGCAGTACCGCAACGTGTGCTACAAAATGCAAGACCCAACCGACTCTTACCTTGGCCAGAACGCAGTATGGGGCTACGTCATCAACGAGAAGTTCAACTTCTTCAACCCTAAGTTCGGACTTACCTACGACATCACCCCCAACCACAGGGTATACGCCTCTTACGCCATTTCGCACAAGGAGCCGGTGCGCAACAACTATGAGGCAGAATACGCCGTGAATGGCAGCATGCCAAGAGCAGAGCGTCTAAACGACCTGGAAGTAGGCTACAAGTACCAGAGCAACAAGTTCTCCGCAGGTGCCAACATCTACTACATGAACTATAAGGACCAATTTGTGCTGACAGGCGAACTGAACAATATAGGCGAAGCCGTTACGCGCAACCTCGACAAGAGTTACAGGTTAGGCGTAGAACTTACCGCTGCATGGAAGCCTATAGACTGGTTCCAGTGGGATGCCAACGCCACATGGTCAAGAAACCGTGTAAAAGATATGACCGTAACCTTAGAAAACAAACAGCCATACACCATCCAGGGAGAAACACCGCTAAGTTTCTCACCCGATTTCATATTCAACAACATCTTCAGCTTCCAGTATGCCGGATTCAAGGGAAGTATACAAAGCCAGTATGTAAGCGACCAGTACCTTACCAACACAGGCATGAAGGAAATGCGCTGCACTGACAGAGGAGGCAACCTGTACACCACCCTACTACTGAAGAAACACTTCACAACCAACCTCGACCTGAGCTATACCTTCCGTCTGAAGAAAATAGGTCTGAAGGATGCGACAGTGGGCATTACGCTCTACAACCTCTTCGACAGCGAGTATGACAACAACGGCTGGGCTACCCCCAACTACAATTTGGACAGCAACGGAAACCTCACCGCTTCCAACAACTCATATAGTGCCGGTTTTGCACCTTCTGCACCATTCAACCTCATGGGGCACCTCTCCGTCAATTTCTAAACAGGCATGATAGAGTTTTTCACCATTCATGGTCTGGACATCATCACTACGGTACTCGGCTTGATATACATTCTGCTGGAGTACCGTGCCAGCATTTACTTGTGGGCTGTAGGTATTATCATGCCAGCCCTTGACGTGTGGCTCTATTGGAGCCACGGTCTTTATGGTGATGCAGGTATGGCCGTATACTATACCCTCGCTGCCCTATATGGCTATGCCGTATGGAAATGGGGGAAGAAGCGTAACCAGACCGAACAGGAGGCTATGCCCATAACACACATGAGAGCATCGCTTTACCTTCCTGCACTGGGTTTCTTCGTTGCAGCATGGGCATTGACCTACTGGGTGTTGGTTACGTTCACCAACTCCACAGTTCCCCTGCTTGACAGTTTTACCAATGCACTGAGCTTTGTCGGTCTGTGGGCACTGGCCCGCAAGTATATCGAACAGTGGTTCTTCTGGATTGTAGTCGATGCCGTCTGTTTCTACCTCTACATAGGTAAGGGCATCCCGTTCAAAGCAGTCCTCTACGGTCTGTATACTGTCATCGCCATTGCTGGATACTACAAATGGAGGAAGATGATGAAAGAAGCAGAAAAATAACACAAGCGAAAAACACAAAGAACATACGTACAGAGGGCGTGCCACAACAATATTGTGACACGCCCTCTATGCGTATTGTTTTCCACAATCTAAGCCTTTAGTTTGAGTGAAGTCTCGATGCTTGCCAGTTCATCGCGGAAAGCAGCATCCACCTTGAGTCTATCCTCCACCTTTGTACAACTGTGAATCACCGTACTGTGGTCGCGGTTTCCCACCAGTTTGCCTATACGTGAGGCCGGCATCTTGGTGTGCTTCTGTGCCAAGAACATAGCTACCTGCCGGGCCACTACATAATCGCGTTTGCGGCTCTTGCTGTTCACGGCTGTAGGTGTAACATTGTAATGCGCACACACTTTGTCTATGATATCCTCTATGGTTAGCGGAGTATCGTCCATCTTCACCGCACGCTTTATCACACGTTCGGCCAGTCTGATGTCCACATTGCTGTTGTACACGATGCTGTAAGCCAACAGACCGTTGATAGCCCCCTGCAGGTCGCGCACGCTTCCGTTACATGTCTGGGCAATAAACGTTATCACATCAGCCGGAATCTTCAGACCATCCCTGCGTATCTTGTTGCTCAGGATATCGACACAAAGCTGAATATTGGGTTTCTCAAGCTCCGCCACAAGTCCGCAAGAAAAACGTGTCAGCAAGCGGTCTGGGATATCCTTCAAGTCTACTGGCGGACGGTCGCTGGCCAAGATGATGCGCTTTCCGTTACGAAAAAGGGCATTGAAGATGTGAAAGAACGTGTTTAGTGTCTTTGTCTTTCCAGCCCACTCCTGTATATCATCCACTATGAGCATGTCTATGCTCTGGTAGAAATTGATAAAGTCGTTGGACGTATTGTGTAAAACAGCCTCAATATACTGTGTCTGAAACAGGCGTGCACTGACGTAGAGCACGCGTTTCTGGGGATAGGTTTTCTTGCAAAGCACACCGATGGCATTGACAAGATGAGTTTTGCCACTACCGGACGGCCCGTAGATAAACATCGGGTTAAACTGTGTAGTGTTGGGATGCTCGGCTATAGAGTAGCCTACAGAGCGCGGCAACTTGTTGCTTGTTCCCTCCACATAGTTATTGAATGTAAGCTTGGGATCCAACTGTGTATCGAGGTCATCGGGCTGCCTGGCTGCCTGCTGACTTTGCATGCGTCGTTGTTCAGCCACATCGACATCGTTAGGGTCGGCTTCTATCACCACCGTCTTGTTGTGTGTCTGGTCGGCCACAACACGGTAGGCCAAGCGCACTCCCTGTCCGAAGTTGCGCTGCAACACTTTGCTGAGCAAGTCTACATAATTGGCCTCCAAATACTCATAGAAATAGGTACTCGGCACCCTTACCAACAGCGTTTTCGTAGCCGGTTTATACGACTCGAAAGCAATCGGTTCAAACCAAGTTTTGTACTGTTCGGGCTTCACTGTCTCGCGTATCACAGCGAGACAATTGTCCCACAAGGGTTTGGGAGTAGCTAACATTCTTATCTTATAGACTTTGCACTTTATAGTATGCCTCCGCATGAGGCGAAATCGTTTGCAAAGGTATAAAATTAATAGGAAATGCCCAAAAGTTTAAGTATCTTTATGTTTTCAGGAGGAGCATCGTAACTTATCTGCAGAGGCAAAAACATTACTTGTCTTTCTTGCCGAAGAGCGAGAAGTGAACATAGCGTTTAGGGTGCTGTTTCAAGTCGACAACAAGCGAGTCTGCATCACGCATAGTGGCATTAAGGTTGGTGTACAGTTGCTTATCGTTCAGCAGCAATCCGAGTGTACCCTTGTCACTGTTCAACTTCCGTGTAAACTCCTCTGCATTGGCAAGGGTTCGGTTTACACGGTCCAGCGTGCCCTGTACGTCAAGAGCGGCAAGGTTGGAGGTAAACTTACCGGTATTGTCAAGCACACCGTTGGCACGGTTTATCATACCGGGCACCTGCTTGTTGAGACCTACCATCAGTGTGTTCAGTTCGCGTGTAGACACTGTAAGGTTGCCAGTGATAGTCTGAATGTTGTGCAGGGACGAAGCAAGAGCAGGGTCTGCAAGCAAAGTATTGAGACTATTGAGGATAGAGTCGAGCTTGGGTACCATTTGCTCTATGACCGGTACCATGTCTGCCACCTTGTTCATCACGCCGTCTTCCACGATACCGGGAATAGTACCGCCCGGTTCGATGCGCTCGCGGGGATTGTTGGCAAGAAGGAGGTGTACCTTCAAGTTTCCCATCAGGTCCTTCTCTATCTCGGCTTTGCTACCGGCCGGTATGCGCAGTTGCTTGTCGATGTTGGCTTTTACCTTGATAGGTTCTGTCTGCCCATAGTCAAACTCTATGGCGTCTACCGTTCCGACCTTATATCCGTCTGCATAGATAGGACTCGAAGCACCCAATCCCTGAATATCCTTGAAGGTGATGTAGTAGTACGAATCGGAAACCAAGAGGCTGACGCCTTTCAGAAAGTTGATACCGAAATACATGACGAGTATGCCGACAACGGCAACCAATGCTATTTTAATCTCCTTGCTCATTTTCATGACTATTTGTTTTTATTCTGTTTATACTCTCTTATGGCCTGGTTCACATTATACTTCTTGCCATCCTTGAAGGCTATGATAAAAGCCTCAGGAAACTTTTCAAGCAATGACTTGCGCAAGCGATAAATCTCATTGTAATTCGTAGAAGCTCCCATGGTGTACTTTACCATGCCGCCCTCCTGATAGGAGTCATAATCCGTTTCGCCCTTAAAATGATTATCACCCTTGCGCAACACACGGCTACTCACCAATATCTGCACTTTGAAGACAGGCACATCGTTTACGTCTCGTTCCGCCACTGTGGTCTTGGGCGTCGTCACTACCGGTTGGCTCGCAGGCGTGGATGCAGACTGCGTTGGCACAGCTTGGGTACTTTCCTCCTTGGCCTTCACCTTTTTTTCTTCCTTATAGCTTTCCGGCACGATAGAAGGGATGTCAGCACGCTGTGTGGTGGAAGTACGATAAGGAACGACAACGCCCTCGTCATATTTTTCCTTGTACTGTGCAAATCCCTCGTAGATGGCCTTGGCTATGTCGTCCACCTTACTCTCAGTATTGAGCACCTGCTCTTCATCGGGGGTCGTGATAAACCCCAACTCTATCAAGCAACTCGGCATAGACGTTTCACGCAACACAAGGAAACCCGCTTGATGCACTCCTTTGTCAGGGCGTTCAGCCTTCGAACATACACTACGTTGTATAAACCGTGCCAGGTCCACACTCCGTTCCATGTTCTTGCCTTGAATAAATTCGAAGATAATGTAACTCTCCGACGATTTTGGGTCAAATCCTTGATAGGTCTGCTGATAATCCTGCTCCATCGAGATGACCGAGTTTTCGCGCATGGCCACGTCGAGATTGTCTTTGGCACGGTGCATACCGAGTGTATACGTCTCGAATCCACGGGCTATCTTGCCTCCAGGCAGTGCATTGGTATGCACCGACACGAAGAGGTTGGCATTGGCCTTGTTTGCTATATTGGCACGTTCCTTGAGGGGAATGAATACATCAGTTTTACGCGTATACACCACCCTCACATCGGGCGAATTCCGTTCCACATATCTTCCGAAGGCAAGAGCCACGGCAAGGTTGATGTCCTTTTCTTTGGACACAGCACCCTGTGCTCCCGCATCATGACCGCCATGTCCTGCATCAATAACAAGCGTAAAGCGGTCATTGGCGGCGGACATTCCCGTCACCAGTGACAACAGTATGATTGCAAGGAAGAATAGCTTCTTGTATAACATATATGTCTCTTAGATAGTGCAAAATTAATTATTTCACAGCAGAAAACCTACAACAGGCTTCAAGTTTTATTATTTGTTAAGGCGTGCATCTCTTACAAGATGGACTTTTACGCCTGCTCCTGCACAGTCGCCCCCCATGGGCGGATTGACTTTAGTCAGTGAGAGTTTCACTTCCGATACGGAGCGAAAACTGGCAAACAGGCTCTCCCCTATTCTCCCAACGACATGTTCCAAGAGTTTGGACGGGACGAGCATTTCGCGTTTTATAAGTTGATAGACTTCAGCATAGTTAACTGTTCCGGCAAGGTCGTCGGTTGCCATTGCTCCGGCTATATCACAAAGCATTTCCACACTGAGCAGATAGTCATTTCCCACAATCCGCTCTTGCGGCAGCACACCGTGATAGGCGTGCATTCGCACACTGTCTATGTAGACACTACTCTGCTGCAGTTGCATCCGCTGTCTCCTTTTCCGCCAAAGTTCCGTCTGTCAGATATTTCTTCAATGCCCGCTCCACTCCTACCTTCCAGGTATTGATGCTGTCGGATGTCAGCTGCAACTGGTTTACGAGTCTGATGACATGTTCGATAGGCATACGGTAGCGCAACACACCAGATATGAGTTTGGCATAGTTCCAGTATTCGGGATTAAACTTTTCGCTCAGTCCCTCAAGAGTCATCTTGTAACCACGCTTGTTTATAAACTGGAAATCGTAACGTTTAGTACCATCCTCATTCAGTTGTTTGACAATCTTTCCTTTAGAAACAGACTTGGGAAGCATAATACCCTCCTCATCATCGAGCAAGCCCGTAAATATCTCATAAGGATGACCATCGAGCAAACCGACAAGAGCCACCCATTTTTCCTTATTGTTCTGAAAGCGCACCACATCGCACTCCAGTTCCTTGGGGCGAACTTCCACCACTCCCTGACGAAGCGGCTGTACGCCCAACTCTTCATGCACCACATTAATAAGTTGATGCTGCAAAGTATCCAAGCCAGTCGTCTCGCCGTCGAAACGACGGTGAAACTCGTTCAGATGCTGTCGCACATGAGCCAACAGCTCCGCACTGACTTCTTCAAAAGTCACCTTATTATATATATTTTCCATACATCTCACGTTACAGTACAGTAATGGCTGTACACTGTTTATAATATGCAAAATTAACGCATATTTCGTAACTGTGCAACTTTTTACCACACAAAAGAGTAAAAATGAACAGGAATATGGCAGAATACGAGGAACTTTGCGTACCTTTGTATCATCCAGACAACTCTTAACACAAAAATATCATAACATCATGGAATCTATCAAGAAGAGAACATCGATACGCAAATACAGCGAGCGTGAGGTAACAGACGAAATGCTGCACAGCCTCATCGTCGAGGCAGAACGAACCCCCACAATGGGAAATCTACAACTTTACAGCGTGGTAGTGACCCGAAGCGAAGAAGGAAAGAAAGCTTTGGCGCCTGCACACTTCAATCAGCTGATGATAACAAATGCCCCTATCGTCCTGACAGTCTGTGCCGACTACAGGCGCACTACCCTATGGGCAGAAAACAGGAAAGCCACACCGGGCTACGACAACATTCTTTCGTTTATGAATGCGGCAACAGATGCACTGCTCTTCACACAGACATTCTGCAATCTCGCAGAAGAAGCAGGACTGGGTACTTGTTTCCTGGGAACCACCATATACATGCCCCAACTTATCATTGACACGCTGAAACTTCCAAAGCTTGTCATGCCTGTTGCCACCATTACCCTGGGATGGCCAGCGGAGACTCCTGCAATGACAGACCGTCTGCCTCTACGTAGCATTGTACACCGTGAAACGTTCGCCGACTACACACCAGAAAAGATAGACGATTTCTATGCCGAAAAGGAGGCTCTACCCGAGAACCGCAACTTCGTACGCATCAACAACAAGGAAACCCTCGCCCAGGTATTTACCGACATCAGGTACACCAAGAAGGACTGCGAGGCAATGTCTGAAGGCCTCATCACCGCTCTGAAGAACCAGGGGTTCATGAAGTAAAGGCTCTCTACAGACAACAAAAAAACAGCAAAGGTATTTAGCCCCTACCTTAATAAAATAGCGCATTGGCCTGCAACGGCCAATGCGCTATTTTATTATATTTCTATTCAGGATGTTATTCCACAATGATAGGTTTGTACTTGGGAACCAAAGCCTTCATTACACACCAGCCTACAAGGTAAGCAACAGCACAGATGCAGAAGATAATCATGTAACCTGCAGGCTTGCCGTCAAAACCCATAAACTTAAAGGCTTCACCCTGCCCCTCAGCGTATGTAAAGAGCATACCGGAACCCTTGTTAATGAGGAACGAACCCACACCACCAGCCATGGCACCGATACCGGTAATAGAAGCTACGGTAGACTTAGGGAACATATCGCTCACTGTAGTATAGAGGTTGGCTGACCATGCCTGATGGCCGGCGCCAAGGAGTCCGATGATGATAGCTGGCCACCAAGCGCTATAAGCACCCATAGGCTGAGCTATGAGACCCAACAACGGGAAACAAGCGAAGATAAGCATGGCGCGCATACGACCGATATAAGGATTCATGCCCTTCTTGTCAACAAAGTAGGTAGGAAGGTAACCACCGCCGATACTGAGAACGGTAACGATGGCATAGAGCGTGAAGATGAGTGCGATAGCCATTGGCGAGTCTGAGGTATAGCCATACTGGTCTGAGAAATAGGCAGGAGCCCAGAACAGGAAGAACCACCATACACCATCGGTCATAAACTTTCCTACAATGAACGACCATGTCTGTCGATAGCAGAAACACTTCATGAATCCGATGGTCTTCTCCTCTTTCTCGGGCTCATCGGCCTTTACCTCGGCAAGGTCTTCGTCCTGCTCGATATAGTTAAGCTCGGCATTGTTCACAAACTTGTTCTTTCTAGGTTTGTCATAGAGCCATATCCACAGGGCCATCCATACATAACCCAATACACCGATGATGATGAATGCCATCTCCCAACCCAGCGCACGTGCCAACAAAGGAATGGTTGCTGGAGCAGCAAGGGCACCAATAGATGCACCGCTGTTGAAAATGGAAGTAGCAAAAGCACGGTCTTTCTTGGGGAAGAACTCAGCAGTCACCTTGATGGCAGCAGGGAAGTTACCTGCCTCTCCGGCAGCCAGTATGAGACGGCAAGAAAGGAAGAGCCACACACTGATAGTGGCAATGGCAACTGCAGCGTCACTGCCTGCCTTCACCATACGGAGCGCCTCGATAGAATCGTAGCCTTCCACCTGCATGGCTACCCATCCACAGCCGGCATGAAGCACGGCACCAGTAGACCACACGAAGATGGCGATAAGGTAACCCTTCTTGGTACCCATCCAGTCAACAAACTTACCGGCAAATAGATTGGCGATAGCATAGAAGATGGAGAAATAGCCCGTAATGGTACCATAGTCTGCATCGGTCCAATGGAACTCGGGGGCGATAAAGTCTTTCCAGGTGAGCGACAACACCTGACGGTCCATGTAGTTTACTGTGGTAGCCAAGAACAGCAACGCACAGATGACCCAACGGAAGTTGGACATTTTACTTGTTTTAATAGCGTTCATATCGTTTGTTATTGTTAGTTATTTCACGGTTTATTTCAGGTCGGGTATTTTCACTACCTGCATATCTGTATAGACCAGGTTTTCGCCTGCCATACCCCAGATGAAAGTATAATTGCTGGTACCTGCAGCACAGTGGATGCTCCACTCAGGGTTAATGACTGCCTGTTCGTTGTTCAGCCACATGGGGCGTGTTTCCTGGGGTTGTCCCATGATGTGCATGATCTTCTGCCCCTCTGGCACATTGTAGTAGAAATAGGTCTCCATTCGACGCAGATGGAGATGAGCCGGCATGGTATTCCACACACTGCCCTCCTTCAGTTCGGTGATACCCATCTGCAACTGGCATGTATGCACACCTGCCACACCGTCGATAATCATCTGGTGTATAACGCGGTCGTTGCTCTCCTTCAGACTACCAGCCTTGATATTGTTGGCCTCCTTGAGTGTAACCTTCTTGGTAGGGAAAGCCTGGTGTGCCGTAGCACTGTTCATGTAGTACTTGGCAGGCTGGGCTGCATTCTTGCTGCTCACGGTGATATCCTTGGCGCCACGGCCTACATAGAGTGCTTCCTGAAAACATAGCGTATAGCTCTTGCCGTCTACCGTTACCGTTCCCTCGCCGCCTACATTGATGATGCCCAGTTCACGATTGTCGAGCAGGTTCTTGCCATCATTGGGCTTATCCGTATAAAGGGGCGCAATGGATGTCAACTTGAGGGGTGCAGCCGTGGGTACAGCACCTCCGATAAGGAAGCGGTCGAACATGGTATACGTCCAGTTCACTTCTCCAGGCACCATCACGTTCTCTATGGCATACTCTGAACGCAGGCGCTGCGTATCATAGTGTTTGGCATCGAGCGGATTGCTGGCATAACGCACATTGTAATGAGTATAGGCATTCTCTGACTTCACTTCATATCCAGTCTTGCAGCACTGTGCAAACGACTGACCGGCAGTAATCAGCATAACCGCCAACATCAATGTTATTTTCTTCATAAGGCTTATATTAACTTTTTAATGATTCACTGTTTAGTTTGTCCTTTTCACTTTACCTCGGAGGCTGCGCGCTCTTCCTTTACGATGCGGCGGTTGTTCCACACCATCAAGGCCACAGTAACGATGGCAAGTACGGCCATGCCCACATACTGCAACTTCACACCACGGTAGATAACCCATCCAAAGAGAGAAGAGGCAAAATCAAGTGCTCCACCCGAGAACCCGTCGGGTATATGTGCGGCATTGTCGCCTGTAGCCTGGTACACGGCATTGGCTGCGCTGGTAAAGTCGGGAGCCATATCCGTAACGAAATACAGTCCGATGATGAGTGCAACGAGTCCTACAAGCAGACTCTTCACCACATTGCCCTTAGTGAAAGGAAGTATCATGGGGAACAGATAGAACATACCTGCAAGCGAAGCAAGAGGCAGGAACTGGTTGCCTGGCAAGAACACAGCCAGCGCAAGGATTACTGGGATAAGAATGACAGAGCATACAAGCGTAGTGGGATGCCCGATTACAAGAGCGGGGCTCATGCCTATATGCACCTTCTTGCCGTTGAATTTGGTTTTTACCAACTCTTGTGTTTTCTCCGAGATAGGTTTCAGACCGTCTATGAACAGCGAGGTGATGCGCGGTATGAGTTCCATCACAGCACCCATCGTTACACCGAGGAACAGTATCTTCTTAATGTCGAGTTGGGCTGCCACACCGATAAGTGCTCCTACGATAACACCCAGCACAAGAGGTTCGCCCAGTATACCAAACTTCTTCTTCAGTCCGTCGGCATCGATGTCGAGACGAGAGAAGCCGGGAATCATGTCAAGCACCTTATTGACAAGGATGGCAAACGGCATAAAACTCTGGCAGAAAGGCTGAGGTATGGAAATACCGTCAAGGTCATAATACTTCTGAAATTTATCGGCAGTAAGGTCGGCACACACCAGTGTAACGATGTAGCACACGATGGCAGCAAAGTAGCCCCATACCAGACTCTCGCCCATAACGAAATAAGCAACAGCACCAATAAAGGCGAAATGCCAGTAATTCCACAGGTCGATATTGACAGTACGTGTCGTTTTGGTAACAAGCATCAGTAGGTTAACACCCAGACAGATGGGAATAATGAGTGCGCCCACAGCCGTATTGTAAGCTACGGCTGCAGCTGCCGGCCACCCCATGTCAAAGACATTGAGCTGGAGATGGTAGATGTCTGATATCAACTTGAGAGGGTCATTGAAATTGGAAGTGAGCAGAGCAGTCACTACGCCCAAGCCTACGAATCCCACACCCACGAAGAGTCCCGACTTGAGAGCCTTGCCAAACTTCATGCCTATACACAGTCCGATGACAGTGAAAATGATAGGCATCATCACACTCGCACCGAGGCTGATGATATAGCTAAACACTTGTTCCATGTTCTATCTTGTGTTAATAAATGGTTTATCTGCGCTTCACTCTAAGCGCCTTTTTGATTTGTTTTTAGTCTATTTGGCCACAAAGATACGCTTTTTTCTCCAAAACCAATACGAAACAAACGTAAATATTACTTAAAACATTAACGTAAACAGGACTTCATGTGTATCTTCATGCTCCAATACCATAGCATAAGCTCTTTAGTATTTCTTTAAGATGGCATTGGAACGACATTGAATATGTAGCTGGGCTTACAGTCCGCATACAGAAAGAGGGTGTGGCAATTTTTGCCACACCCTCTTTCTGTATAATTGTTTCACTCTCTTAGAAAGGTGCATCAGTCTTGGTAATAGACACGCTTTACACGGTTGCTTATAGTAGTAAGCACCTCGTAAGGAATGGTATCAAGCAAGTCGCTCAGTTGCTGTACAGGCAGGTGCTCGCCGAAGATTTCTACAGAATCACCCTCTTTGCAGTCTATGTCCGTTACGTCTATCATTGCCACATCCATGCAGATGTTACCCACATACTGTGCCTTTTGCCCGTTTACGAGGCAGTAGGCATGGCGGTTGCCAAGGTGGCGGTTCAGACCATCGGCATAACCTATAGGTATGGCGGCAATGACGCTGTCTCTGTCAAGTACGGTACGGCGACTGTAACCTACGCTCTCGCCTGCCCTGACAGCATGCATCTGGAGAATGGTAGTCTTCAGCGTGCTCACACAGTTGATGGTAGTGTTGTCCATCGGGTTGATGCCGTAAAGTCCCAGTCCGAGGCGGCACATATCAAGTTGTCTTTCGGGGAAGTGCTCGATGCCTGCCGAATTACAAATGTGGCGAAGTATCTTGTGGTCGAAGGCAGCCTGTAGCTGGCGGCTCCCCTTATCGAAGAGTTCGAACTGACGTGCGGAGAAGGTATCGAAGTCTGGGCTGTCACTGCCCACAAAGTGAGAGAATACACTACGCGGTATGATAGCATTCTGGTGTTTGAAGCGGTTTATGAGCTCGCCCATATCGTTCTCGGGGTCAAAGCCGAGCCGACGCATACCGGTATCCAACTTGACATGCACAGGGAAGCCAGTAATACCCTCTTTCTCGGCAGCCTTGACGAGCGCATCGAGCAAGCGGAAAGAATATACCTCCGGTTCGAGGTCGTAATCGAACATGGTCTTGAAAGCGGTCATCTCGGGATTCATGATCATGATGTTACTCGTGATGCCGTTCTTGCGCAAGGTAACGCCTTCATCGGCCACGGCCACGGCCAGATAGTCTACCCGGTGATCTTGCAGTGTCTTGGCTATCTCCACCGCACCTACTCCGTACCCGTCGGCCTTGATCATGCAGACAAGCTTGGTTTCGGGTTTCATAAACGAGCGGTAGTAGTTGAGGTTGGCTACCACTGCATTGAGGTTTACCTCGAGGGTTGTCTCGTGCACCTTCCTGACAAGAAGTTCAGTGAGCTGGTCAAAACCGAACTGCCGTGCTCCCTTCAGGAGGATAACCTCGTCGCGCAAAGAGAGGAACACCTCACTGCCGATAAACTCGTCCACACTGCGGAAGAAGAACTTCTCTGCTATCTGTATGACATCCTTCTGCGCACAGAGCTGGGGACCTATACCTACAAACTTCACTACACCGCGCTTGCGGCACAGGTCGCTCACCTCCTTATAGAGCGAAGTCGACTGTTTTCCGCTCTGGAAAATGTCGCTCAGTATGAGCGTGTGGCGACGGCCCTTATGGTCTGGGCGACGGCTCATGAAGTCGAGAGCTATGTCGAGGGAGTTGATGTCGGAGTTGTAACTGTCGTTGATGAGCGTACATCCGTTCTGTCCCTCTTTCACCTCGAGGCGCATAGCCACAGGTTCGAGTAACGCCATACGCTTGTCAATATCCTCGGCACTCAGTCCAATTTTGCAGCACACAGCGGCACACACAATGGAATTCTGTATAGAGGCATGGTCTATGAATGGTATGGAGTAACTGTCTTCTTCACCTTTATATATATAGGTAATGATGGAAATCTCCCCTATCTTCTCTATCTTCTTTATGAAGAACGGAGCATGGTCGTCTTTCATCGACCAGAACAGTTTCTCTCCCTTGAAATCGGTGTACTCCGCCACCACCCTGTTCACGGTTTCGTCATCACCATCATAAACAATCGTCTCCGCATCATGGAAAAGAACAAGTTTCTCGCGGCATTTCTCCTCCAGCGAACTGAAGTTTTCCTGATGGGCGTCACCAAGACAGGTCAACACAGCGATGGTGGGCTGGATGATATCACGCAGGGCAAGCATCTCCCCAGGCAGACTGATACCAGCCTCAAACACGCCCACTTGGGTCTGCTCGTTCATAAGCCAAACAGACAATGGAACACCTATCTGCGAGTTGTAACTGCGCGGACTTCGCGTAACGAACATGGTAGGTGACAGCAACTGGTGCAGCCACTCCTTCACCATAGTCTTGCCGTTGGAGCCTGTTATGCCCACAATGGGGATATTGAATTCGTCACGATGGCGTTCAGCCAGACGCTGCAGCGCCTCCAGCGTGTTTACCACCTTCAGGAAGTTGGCTTCCGGATAGTCTGACGCATAGCCTTTCGGCACCTGTGCCACTACAAAGTTTCTTACACCTCGGCGGTACAGTTCCGGTATGTAGTTGTGACCGTCATTGCGCTCGGACTTGAGTGCGAAAAAGAGTGTTTCTTCCGGAAAGCAGAGCGAACGGCTGTCGGTGAGAATGAAGCCGATGTTTGTGTCTCTGTCTCCATAGCGACGCGCACCTATCAGTGTGGTTACCTTTTCGATAGTATAAGTCATATCTTGTTCTTTTAAGGCGAGGTCTTGCAAGGCTTCGCTCTTTTTGTTTTTAGTTCATTTTGTCCGAAGGTATCAGCGCAGGTTGTATTTCTCAAGAAAAGCCTTTTCTCTTTCCTTGGCATTGGCGAGAAACCGTCTGTACTCTTCCGCATCGGGGTTGAACGGTCTGTGTCCCAGAGCCTCCCCAATAGGTTTCCATTCTGCAAGAAACTGCTCGGTCTCCTTACCGAAGTAAGCTGCACTAAACTTCTCCCAAATATACGCTACGGCCTGGTCTGAGGGATGAAGCATATCTTCCTTGTAGAAACGGTAGTCGCGCAATTCATCATCCACGATTTCATAGGCAGGGAAATAGTCTACAATGTCGGGATAATCCTTTGCCAGCCTGTCGGCTGCCAACAGTAGCGTGGCCTTGGAGAGTTTGCTGCCATGATAGCCGTATTTGGCATAACGTATGGGACTTACCGTCACTATAACGTGCTTGCCGCCTTTGTCCAAGATGCACTGCACAGCCTTGCTTAGACTTGCCACACACTCGTCGACGGTCAGTTCGCGCTCCTCGAAGAGTCGTTGCGGCCTCTTCTGGCAGTTGTCTACCACCTCACCGGTCTCCTTCAGCACATAGACATGGTTGGTACCGAGCGTGAAGACTACCAAATCTGCTTCGCCTTGCCAGCGTTCTGCCGTATGCAGTATGCTCACGGGATTATACATCACGCCAAAGGGATTGACGGTAGCACGAAAACGGTTTTCTACGAAACGTCTGCCCAGTTTGTCGGCAAAGCAACTCCCCACGAAGAGCACCCTGTCTGTGGGGAGTATCTCCCATGCGGCCTTGCGTACCGTTACTTCTGTACGGAACAACATTTTTCCTTCTTTTTTCGCTTCTCCATGAATATGCCAGCCACCACGAGTAGCAGTAATACCACATATCCGGCATAGGCCACACTCTCTGTCTTCTGCAGCGAGGCGGGATGGAAATCGAGCACTACCTTGTGGTTGCCGGGTTTCACACTGAGGGCACGCAGTATGTAATCTACCCTGCCCAGTTCTGCAGGCTCTCCGTCTATGGTAGCCGTCCATCCGGGATAGTATATCTCGGAGAACACGACGACTCCGCCCTTGCTCGACTTCACCTCGTAGGTAAGGTTGTTGGGCTTGTACTGCGTCAGTTTTACGATAGAAGTGTCATCCTGTGGAGCGCTCTCACCGAGCTGCTCCCTAAACTTGGCATCAGCTACGGCCTCATGGCGCAAGTTGAGTTTGCCTACCTTGTCTATTTCCTCATTGGCATTGGCGGCATAAGCAACCTTGTCCACAAACCATGCGTTGCCGTAGGCATACGGGTTCTTTACCGGCACTGTCTGCCCGCCCTGGAGCGGCATAATGAAATATTTGGTATTGAGCATGTTCAGCACTGGGTAGATACTGTCGCCGTTAACACGGGTCATGTCACCGCCTGCCTGCGACACGGCATTCCACACCTTAGTTTTCTCGTTACCGATGTAGGCATCTATCATCTCCTGGTAGCGGCGCAACTTAGCCGCACTGTATCCACCGATACTCTTATGATAGTAAGAGGTCTCATTCTCGTTGAAGGTATTGGTGGAGAGATTGAGCACACGATAGTCGAGCGCCTTGTCGGAAAGGATTATCTTGTCGGTCTCGGTCATCTGCTGTGGTGTCTCTCTCACCATCTCGTCGACGAACATGCCGTCATTCAGATAGCGCTTGTTGACGAGCCACATGTCCACCAGGCAGAGCACAGCGATGGCTGCAATCATGTATTCTGCGCCCAGTTTTCTGAACTTGTAAAGGAGCAAGAAGGCAAAGCCAATGAGGATTACCCAGAATGACCGCCAACAGTCGGCAGTGAACACTGCCTTCCGCATATCGGTAAGGTTGCTGATAAGGGGGGCCTGGTATTCGGCAGGCAACTGCTGCAGTGCCTGCATCTCGCCATGCGACACAAAGTCGGAGAAGAACACACCGGGCATCAAGGCAAAAAGAAGGCACAGACCCGCCGTTATACCGAAACTGGCATAGACAAACTTGGCTTTACTGTTGAGCACCTCTGGCTCGTCCACTATCCGCTTCAGCGCCATGACGGCCAAGAGTGGAATCGTAAATTCTGCCATGACGAGTATGGACGCCACGGTACGGAACTTGGCGTACATCGGCACATAGTCGATGAAGAAATCGGTAAAGGGCATGAAATTCTTGCCCCAGGAGAGCAGAATACTCAGTATGGTGGCAGCAAGTAAAGCCCATTTCATGGGTCCCTTGACGATAAACAGTCCCAGCACGAAGAGCATGCACACAAACGCACCCACATAGACAGGACCGCTCGTTCCGGGTTGCTCACCCCAGTACTGTCCCAACTGCTGGTATATCTGCACAAAGTTGGGGTCGGCCTTCTCCATGGCCTTCTCGTTCTGTGACAATGGTACCGACGCACCACCTTTGGCGTTAGGCACCAAAAGTGTCCACGTCTCGTCGATGCCGTAGCTCCACTGCGTTATGTAGTCCCGATCCAGACCGCTATTGGTTTGGTTGGCTGCGTTTTTCTTTACCAGTTCACTTTTGCCGCGCATACTCTCCTGTCCGTACTGCCAGGTATGGTAGAGTGTGGAAAGGTTGAGACAGATACCGATGGCTGCACCTGCTATGCACGCCAAAGTGGCCTTGCCGAAACGCGCCATTTCCTTCTTGCGTATGGCATCTACAAGCCATGCTATAACCATGAAGAAGACGATGAAGAGGTAATAATAAGTCATCTGCACGTGGTTGGCATTTACCTCGAAAGCGGTAAACACAGCCGTCACAAGTACTCCCCAGAGGTATTTACCGCGGTAAGCAAGCACTATACCCGCTATCATGGGCGGCAAATAAGCCAGCGCCCACACCTTCCAGATGTGGCCGGCAGCAATGATGATAAAGAAATAGGAAGAGAATGCCCAAATAACAGAACCTAATGCCGCAAGTGACTGGCGGAAGTCGAATGCCCGCAAGAGGATATAGAAACCCAAGAGATAGGCAAAGACGAACCACACATTCTCCGGCAACCAGAGATGGTAGAGATTGGTGGCCTGCTTCAGCACGCTACCGCTCTTGTAGGACGGGGCGAGCTGATAGGTAGGCATACCGCCAAAGAGAGAATTGGTCCAGCGGGTATCCTCGCCAGTCTTCTCCATAAACTCTTTCCTTTCCTGTCCGGCTCCCACTCCGGCCGAAGCGTCATGGCGAAACAATATTCGCCCGTCTATATCGGCAGGCATGAAGTATACAAACGAGATGGCAGCAAACAACACCACCATTACGATATCCAAAAGGTACTTCTTCAGATAATTCATTGACTTATATAAAATTGATAATTCTGATTGCAAAGGTAGTGCTATTTTCTGACTTGGCGAAGAAAATGTATTGTATTTTTGGCATTGCTGACATGAACTTTCCATTCATGGAGGAATTTCCCGGAAGTTTTGGGGTTTCCCCCTTTCGTTTTTAGGGATTGCCCATACGGCACAACGGCAGCTTATGTGTACCTTTGCGCCATAACAAAAAAGTATTTACCAAAACATCACGACATGAAAAGAACTGCATTATCCATAATGGCGGCCTTGACCATCTCAGTTTCTGCCACCGCACAGAATTACCAACAGAGTCGTTATTACAACCCACGCACAGGCAGACTCGAATACAACCAGCGTCCGGAAGGACCGTATCACGGCAGTCCGCGCCATGACGGACGTTCCACCGATGCTTACTTCGGACTGCGCATAGGCCCCTCCTTCTCGTTTGTCAGCTCGGACGATGCCGACCTGGACGGCGGCAACTGGAAGACCGGTCTCAACGTAGGCGCAGTTGCAGGTATTCCCCTTTCCTACTACCACCCGCTCTATCTGGAGGTAGGGGTATCGTATACGGAGAAGGGCGGACAGAAAAATCTGGAGACAGGAAAGAAAATGACCTATTCGCTCAACTATATCGAGATTCCCGTCGTATTGAAGTACAAGTATAACGTTACTCCCTCTTTCTCCATCCAGCCCGAGGTGGGCGGCTATTTTGCAGTCGGCGTGAGCGGAAAGACCAAAAACTTTCAGGAACGCGAGGCAGCAAACTCCTTCTCCGATGCGATGTTCAAGCGCACAGACGGCGGACTGCGTTTCGGATGTGGTGCTGCATACGATATGTTCTACTGCGAACTGGTGTACGACCTCGGACTGGCGAACATCTGCCACGATACGTTCGACACGTCACACAACGGCAACCTACAACTGAACATAGGTGTCAACTTTTAGCTTTAGCAGACTGTGCTTTCACAGTTAGACAAACAAATAAATGGCATTTCCTTTCGGCAAGTCGTTTTTTTACAGTACCTTTGCACTGAAAAACTAACAAACGCTTACATGAAGATAGGAATTATCGTTGCCATGGACAAGGAGTTCGTGCAACTCAGGACACTACTCGGCCAGTCTACGGCAGAGCACAGAAACCACAAGGACTTCGTCATCGGAAAAATGGGTGACAACGAGGTGATACTGCAGCAGTGCGGCATCGGAAAGGTAAACAGCACCATAGGCACAGTGGAGATGATCGACGCTTACCACCCCGACCTTGTCATCTCAACAGGTGTGGCAGGCGGTGCTGATATCAACCTCAACGTCACGGAGGTCGTGGTTTCCACTGAGTGCGCATACCATGATGCCTATTGTGGCGAGGAATGTGCATACGGGCAGATTATGGGCATGCCTCTCCAGTTCAAGACTCCCAGGGAATATGTGGAGAAGGCCTTGGCCATCAACAGTCTGCAACAGAACAAATACCCCAAGATTCATGCCGGGCAGATTGTGAGCGGCGAATGGTTTGTGGACAGCAGGGAGAAGATGAGCAGCATCATCGAGCACTTCCCTCACGCCATGGCTGTAGACATGGAGAGCTGTAGCATCGCTCAGACGTGCCATATCTACAAGACTCCCTTCATCTCTTTCCGTATCATCAGCGATGTGCCGTTCAAAGACAACAAGGCACAGCAATATTTCGACTTCTGGGCAAAAATGGCAGAAGGTTCGTTCAACGTCACCAAGGCGTTCCTTGAGAGCCTTTAGAAATGTAAAACGAAGAGAGAAGAGTTCTATAGCATTTGGGGGCGCAAGCCTCATTAGCGATTATCAATCATTAATTTAATCAGAAATGAACAAGATACCCAGTTTTACCATCAACCACAACAAACTATTGCGCGGCATCTATGTAAGCCGCAAGGACAAGGTGGGAGGAGAGACCATTACCACCTTCGATATCCGTATGAAGTTACCCAACCAAGAGCCTTGCCTGCACAATGGTGCCATACATACCATAGAGCATCTGGCCGCTACCTACCTTCGTAACGACGAGGAATGGAAAGACCGCATCGTTTACTGGGGCCCGATGGGTTGCCTTACGGGCAACTACCTCTTGATACGCGGCGACTACGAGAGCAAGGACATCGTGGAACTGATGAAACGAACTTTTTCATTCATCGCCAACTTCGAGGGCGAAATTCCAGGACAGGCTGCCAAAGACTGCGGCAACTATCTGCTACATGACCTGCCCATGGCCAAGTACGAATCCAGGAAATATCTCGAAGAGGTGCTGAATGTCATCAAGCCCGAAAATCTAGTCTATCCCACGCAGGAATAACCCCGATAATATAAGTACGGTCACCACTTCAGGTGGCCGTACTTTTCTTTATACCAGATTTGCCAACTGTTCACTATGTTCTGCCACAGCACGTAGGCACCGGGAGCTACTGCCGCCAATGGGTTGAGGAACGTGAGCGTGAGCCAGATACCCACAATGGTGTTTTTCTGCCCCAATGCCTGTCCGGCACTTATACTGGCATTCCAAGGTCTGCCTACTGCCTTGCCGATGGCAAACTGTATGATGCAGACAAGCAGTGGAACCAGCAACAACAACGCCATAATACATCCTGACACATCAGAATGTACTATATTGCCGAGCGTAACTCCCGTCAGTATACTGAGGTTGACACACCACATGTAAAAGCCTAAATCCTTGAAACGCTTGACACATTCTACCCAACGGGGCAAAAGCTTGCGGCTGAGCAACGCCAACAGCAAGGGTACAACAAGTACAGACGTGACATTGCGCAGCACCATCATGCTCATCATAAAGAACGACACATCCGCTCCTTTCTCCACCATGGGAAAGAGAGACGGGATGATAATCATCGTGAAGATATTGGCTATGACAGTATAGGTAGTAAGCGAGCCGATACTGCCTCCCAACTTTTCGGTAACTACCGCTACAGCAGCTGCCGTGGGACAGATGAAACAGATGAATGCCCCCTCCAGTATTAACCTTACATCAGGGTCTTTTCCGAAAAGGTATATCAGCAACACCATAAGAGCAGCCAAGGACGTACGGATAAGCTGGAGCAGAAAATGCCACAAGCGCGGTTTCATCTCGTTTATTTCTATCTTGCAGAATGTAACATAAAGCAGCATAAAGAGGAGCACAGGCATGACTTGCACCATTTTCGGACCTACCGCATCGCCTACGGGCTGAAGAAAGGGGATATTAGCAAACAACAGATAGACCACCGCTCCAAACACCAAGGAGCAGGGCAGCGCAAACTTGCGCAGGAACACAATGAATTGACGCATATATATGGGTTGATTTTTCGGGTGCAAAGTTACAACTTTCCTATTTTATGCACAAGAAAACAGTAAGGAATTTTTACAATATCAAGAATTAGAGAATTGAAGATTTTTATCGTTACTAAGTAACCTGTAAAAAATAACTTGAGCAGATTTGTCCTGCACGCCCTGAAAGCCCGTCGTTGG
>CAVCGV010000023.1:1252-28014 GCA_963601815.1 bacterium | reverse complement strand
CCAACGACGGGCTTTCAGGGCGTGCAGGACAAATCTGCTCAAGTTATTTTTTACAGGTTACTGAGTGATAACTTATCTCAGTAACATGTAAAAAATAACTTGGTACTTTTCTAATGTCAAGAAATATAGAATTATAGAATTGAAGAATTTTTCTTTTCTCGGAATTAGTAAGAATTTCAAGACATTCGGTTTGACTAACCATACAGCTCGAAAATAGTTTCCTTATGCCGTCAGTACGAGGCACGCCCAGTCGTTCTCCACGTGTTTCTCGCTGAGTCTCAGTCCCAGTTCTTCGGCTTGTTCGGTCAGTGCGGTAATGTCGCTTTCGTAGAAACCGCTCAGTATTAGGGATGCTCCTGTGTTCATCACACTGCGGAAAGTACGCATGTCTTCGAGCAGAATGTTGCGGTTGATGTTGGCAAGCACTACGTCGAACATGCCGCTGATATGGTTGATGACTGAGGCATTGCCGTAAAGTACCTCCATGTTGTCCACACCATTGAGGCTGGCATTGTGGCGTGCATTGTCCACACTCCACTCGTCAATGTCGTAGCCCACCACTTCGGCGGCTCCCATCTTGGCACAGGCTATTCCTAAGATGCCGGTGCCGCATCCGCAGTCGAGAACCCTTTTCCTGTACAGGTTCATGCCGAGCAGGGCAGCGACAATCATACGCGTAGTCTCGTGGTTGCCGGTGCCAAAGGCGAGCTTAGCCTCGATACCTATTTCTATATGGTCGGGTGAGGTAGTGGGGTGCAGCTCGGGGTGTTTGGCATCGTAGATGAGTACCTGGTCGGCGATGCAGATAGGTGCAAAGCCCTGGTCTTCCCACTCTTCGTTCCAGTCTTTGTCTTCGGCCTCTGTTACCGTGTAGGTTATTTCGGCATCCTCTATGGGGAAAGTGGCGATGAACGCATCCAAGGCATCCTGATCGTAGAGTTCTTTCTGTACATACGCTTCCAGTCCGTCGGCAGTCTCTTCGAAGGCTTCAAAACCGGCTTCGGCAGCACCGTCGGCCAGAAGGTCGCGGCATGTCTGCATCAGGCTCTCATCTGCCTTGATGCGGAAAGATGTGGCTAAATATTTCATCCAATTATCGTTTTATTTTACTGCAAAAGTATAAAAAATAGGGAAAAACCCATCAGTAATTAGGGATTTTCTTTAATTTTGCATTGAGATAAGCGATAATTTTGTATTTGGAACACGGGTTCCGGTACATAGCTAACAGTAAATTGACGCGAACGACATCATACAGAACTATAAAATAAAGGATCAACAATATGAGAAAGTCAGTTCTTTTAACTATCCTTATGGCGGCTGTGCCCCTGGTATCCATGGCACAGGACGATGACCTTTACTTCAACCCCAAGCAAGAGGCAAAGAAGGAGGCAGCTCTGCGCGAACAGCGTGCCCAGGCGTACGCCCGTCAGCGTGCCCGCCGCGACAGCATTTATGCGCTCTACTGGTCGGGTAGTGACCGAACGGTTGACGACTATAACCGCAACGGCAGAATATTGAGCCAGTATCAGGACATTGCTACCGACTCGCTGGGTAACGATATTATAACCTTTCGCCTGGACAAGGGCGTAAGGCCCGATTCCATCTATGACGATGCGGCTTTTGCCCAGAAGTACATCAAACAGGATGATGACGATTTCGAATATACACGCGGAATGAGTCGTTGGGACGGCTACTACAATCCTTGGTTCTACGACTATTACGGTGTAGGCCCTTACTACTGGAGCAGCCGTTACTGGGGATGGCATAATCCGTGGCGCTACGGCTACTATACGGGTTGGTACGATCCCTGGTACGATCCGTTCTACGACCCCTGGTATTATGGCTATGCAGGCTGGTACGGCGGATGGTACGACCCTTGGTATGGTGGTTGGGGTGGCTATTACCGTCCCTGGTATTGGGGCGGTCCGGCAGTGGTACATGTACACCATGGCGACTATGCCGGCAGTGGCCGCTACCATAACCCCGGACGTGTAGACCAATCCCGACGTTATCCCGCAGGCTTCTCGAACAACCGTGCATACACACAGCGTAGTGCGTCCAACCGCAGTTTCGGCCAGCGGCAGAACACGAGCGGCTACAATAACAACTTCGGAAATCATGGTAACCCGGGTTTCGGTGGAGGTGTACGCAGTGGCGGCTTCGGAGGCGGCAATCCAGGTCGTGGTGTTGCGGGCGGACGTGTCGGCTCAGGCAGCTTTGGCAGAAGATAGAGGTTAGTATTACCCAATAAATAACGAGATTACAAGATGGTAAAGACACATAAACAAATATTGTTTGCCAGTTTGCTCATGGCATCCATGACGGCAACAGCGCAAGAAACTTATCAGGACGCCAAGTTGGCAGCAGGCCAACTAACAGGTACTGCCCGTTACGTAGGTATGGGAGGTGCCATGGAGGCGCTCGGAGCTGACATTTCCACCATCAGCACTAACCCGGCAGGTGTCGGACTACTCCGCAAAAGTCAAGTAAGCATTTCTGCTGGCGTTATAGCCCAAAGCGGAGCAGAGAACTACACAGAGTATGAGGGAAGCCGTATTAAATTCGACGGAAAGAAAAGCCACCCCACCTTTGACCAGGTGGGTGTGGTTTGGAGCCCCAATTCAAAAGGACGCTCCTATCTCAACCTTTCCTTCAACTATCATAAGGAAACGGATTTCGGACAAATACTCAATGCGGCAAATACGCTGAACAAAGCCTCCCAGAACAAGCTGACGGCGGGAAAGTATTTGAACGGAGATTATGGATGGAGTTGTCTCGATGCTAATTATGGCGGATCTATCAGCGGCAATACGTATTACCCAGGTCTTCTCGGAAATCGGGAGAACGAACTGGCTTATACCGAAGCTAACCGTTTCCTCTTCGGGCAGTATCAGCATGGTTATATAGGTGAGTATGACTTCAACATCAGCGGCTCTATCAAAAATCGTGTATGGCTTGGTTTGACTGTCGGTATCCATGACGTTCATTACCATAGCAACTCGATGTATTCCGAAGACCTGACAGACGGCAATATATCTGACTCGTATGAAGAAATGAAAATATCCGGTACTGGGTTTGACATCAAGGCGGGTATCATCTTCCGTCCTGTCGAAACATCACCGTTCCGTATCGGCGTGTATGTCAACAGTCCGGTGTTCTACGACCTTACCCTCCGTTCTGCCAGTGATGTACTTATGTACGGGGAAAATAGCCCTCAGACGTTCGTAGGAGAGGACGGCAAAACATATCCTTATTATACCAAGGAAAGTAGTGCCACGTCAGCCGACTATGGTTTCCGTCTGGACACGCCTTGGAAATTAGGTGTCAGTCTCGGTCATACAGTAGGCAACTTCCTTGCGCTTGGTGCAACTTATGAGTATGCATGGTACGACCATATGGACAACCGGGTGAAGAACGCTGGGTATTATGACTATTATGGTGACTATTACGAGACCAGCAGCAGCGACAAAGCGATGAATGCAGACACAAGGGCAAACCTGAAAGGGGTAAGCCTGCTCAAATTGGGTGTGGAAGCTAAGCCTGTGACCAATTTTGCCATCAGAGTGGGATATAACTATGTGTCTCCGATGTACAAGAACAATGCTGTCCGCGATTTGACCATAGACAGCAACGGGGTATATTCTGCCACTTCTGCTGACTATACAAACTGGAAGGCGACACACCGTGTTACATTCGGTTTGGGATATTCCTACAGAAGCCTTTCCATAGACCTTGCTTACCAGTGCTCAATGCAAAAGGGAGATTTCTATCCTTTCCAGGAATATAACATCAAAGGAAGACCTGAATACACTAACGTTGCCTCAGCTACGGAAGTGAAGAACAACCGCCATCAGCTTCTCATGACTGTGGGGTACAAATTCTGATATTAGGGGAGGTACGGCGCCCTCGCCGTACTCACACCTATACTTGAGCGCCCTCGCCGTACCCACCTGATTTCTGATGGTGGTACAGTGGGGGCGCTTTACTCTTTTACCTTTTTACCTTTCCTCGATCCATGCGTCTATGATGCGCCGTGCAATGGAGAGCTTTTCGGGGATAGTAGGCAGGTTGTCCTTGGTAAACCATTTGCCGCGCGAAAGTTCTTCCTTTTGCAGGTGTATCTCGCCAGCCACATAGTCGGCAGTAAACCCAACCATCAGTCCGCTGGGGTAGGGCCATGGTTGCGAACCGAAGTAGCGCAGGTTAGTAATGGTGAGTCCTGTCTCCTCCATTACCTCGCGGTGAACAGCCTCCTCGAGCGTTTCGCCTGTCTCGACAAAGCCAGCCACAAGACCATAGAAGTCACCCTTGAAATTGCGCGCATGTACCAGTAGCACCTCTTCCCCCCTGCGTACCAGTACGATAACGGCTGTGGCAAGCGAAGGCCACGCCTGTTTGCCACAGGAAGTACACTTCTTACTGATGTCTGTGGCCATCTCCATCGGGGCACCGCATACTCCGCAGAAGTGGGTGTTCTGGTCCCAGTAGTTGAGCTCCTGGCATTTCCCGGCTTTCAGGTAGAGGGCAGGGGAGAGCTTGTAGTAGCTGGGGCGCAGTCCGCACATCTCGTACAGGGGATTGTCGCAGACAGGCTCTGGAATAGTGAATGTCTTTACCTCCGTACCGTCGTCCATAGGCGTAATGTTGAGAATGTGTGTCCACGGCTTGGTTTCTATGGGGCAGTGGTCGCTGCACGGTATGGTATAGGTGCCGTCTGCCTTCTTTTCGAGCAGAAGGTCGGTCTTGCAGAATATAAACCAGTATGTCATCTTTTTATTTCTTGTTTAGTAAGGTATAAAAAATAACTTGCGAGCATTCAAAACCCTACCAAGTTTAATTCTTGCTTACTTCTTCTTGAAAAGTAAGAGAGCGTCGCGTTCTGCCGCAGACTTTGTCCACTCTTCCGGCACAAATTTCCAGTTGTTGTTGGCTTTGGCTTCTATGGTTCCCATCTTTTCCAACTCCTCCATGAGGTAGTAGCGCTGGTCGCGTTCGCTACGCCAGACGATGCGTTTCTCCAGACTGTCTTTCGGAATGCCTGCACCGCGTGTGAGGAGTTCGCCACCGCCGTTTCCGCGGTAGCTGTTAACTGCTACGGTGTACCATTTGTTCGGTTCGAACGGTCTGCCGTCGCTCATGCGCAGTATGTGTACCTTCTCGCCGTCGGGGCGGGTAACGTCCACCTCGTAGTCAATGCCTGCGGCACTGTCAAAGTTGAAGGAGAAATTCTTGAAGCCCAGTCGCTGCTGGTCGCCGTAAGTACGCTCGTCGAGGAGCAACAAGTGGTCGTCGGCACTCTTCATGGTGTTCACCCACAGGTCGTAGCTCATCTCCAGATGGCGGCGAATCTCTTCGCCCGTGAGGCGCATGGTGTAGAGCTGGTTCTCGTACTTGTACAGGTTGAACATGTCGGCTACGCGTATAGGGCCAGCCTTGATGACTGCATCCATCTGCAGCGGTGCGTTGAAGGCGATGTCGGCATGCGTTATCTGCAGCATCAGGTTGAGGATGAAGTCGTTGAAGGCACAGCTGCCGAAGAAAGACTCGCGGCTGTAGATGGTGTTGCGGAAAGTGCCAATCTGCTTGTCTACATAGGCCGTTACCTTCTCGATCTGAGGCTTGAAGGTGTCCATGAATTTCTCGTCTATGGCGCAGTGTGTCACGTCTGCCAGCTGTCCGTTTACCTCCTTGTGCTGTAATATGTGCGATGTCTTTCCGCCGATGGTGTGCTCGTCTATAGTGACCGTTATCTTGGCATCTGCCACGCTCATGGCGTTGTTTGCCGGGTCGAGTAGAACCACCTGCTTTCCCTCGCAGTTGGTGACGGTTTGGCAGCAGCGCGTATGGTCGTGGCCGAAGAGTACGAGGTCGAAGCCAGGTACCTCCTTGGCCACACGCAGAGAGGCATCCTCTTCGTATTCGGCAGTCTTGATGCCGCCGTCCTTTCCGCTATGGAAGAGACCGATGACGACATCCGGGTCTTCGTGTTCCTTAATGTATTTCATCCATCGGCGTGCACTTTCCACCATGTTCTCAAAGCGCATGCCGCTCCAGATGTTAGGTGTAAGCCAGTTGGGGATGGCAGGAGTGAGCATGCCGAGTACGGCTATCTTTACGCCCTCGCGCTCCAGTATGGTGTAGGGCTTGGTGTAAGGCTTGCCAGTCTTGGTGTTGATGATGTTGGCACCGAGCACCGGACAGTTAAGTTCGCTTATCCACTTGTCGTACACTGCATGTCCGGTTTCTACGTCATGGTTGCCGAAAGCCTGGGCGTCATACTTCATGTAGTTTACCACGTCGGCGGCCACGTTGCGCGATGCCGTATCGATGTAGTTGTAGTAATAGCATGTGGGCTGTCCCTGTAGGATGTCGCCGTTCTCGAGTAGGATAAGATTTTTGCCGTAGGTGGAGCGGAGCGAGTCTACATAGGTGGACACGCGTGCCAGCGAACCGGCTTTGGGACAGCGGTTGATGAAGTCGTAAGGGAAGAAACTGCCGTGTACATCGGTTGTCTCTACTATCCTCAAGTGTACGGTGCGTTGTTGTGCCATTGCTTCAGTGTTAAGGGTGAGCGCCACGAGGAGTGCCGTCAGTAGTTGTTTCATGTTTTCTGCCATTTAGGCGTGCTTGGATATTGCACGCATTGTTAAACTTCTTTTTGGGGGCGGATAGGTCTTATTGTCTGTTGTGTTTTGTCCGCCTTCATGTTTGTTATGCAAAATTACAAAAAAGATTGTTATTCGGCACACTTTTTGTTGGATAATCGGTAAATAAAAATATAAGAGATTATGGCATTCGTAGATTATTACAAGATACTTGGTGTGGACAAGAACATTCCACAGAAGGATGTGCGCGCAGCTTACCGCAAGCGTGCCAAACAGTTTCATCCCGACCTGCACCCCAATGACCCGAAGGCAAAGGCGAAGTTTCAGGCACTGAACGAGGCGTATGATGTCATTTCCGACCCCGACAAGCGTGCCAAGTATGACAAGTATGGCGAACAGTGGAAGGACGCACAGGCCTACGAGCAGGCCGGTGGCGGCGGCTTTGGCGGCGGTGGCAATCCTTTTGCCGGTTTCGATTTCAGCAACTTCGGTTCTGGCGGCAGTGGCTTTAGCAGTTTCTTCGAGAATCTCTTCGGTGGAGGCAGACAGCGAGGGGGAGGCAATCCCTTTGGCGGTTTTCGTGCCAACACGAGCGGGGGCGACTATAGTTACGGCTATGGTGCAGGTCCCGACTTTGGAACCTCAGGTTGTGGCGGTTGTGGCGGAGCCAGCAACGGCGATACGAACCTCGAAGTAAATGTTGACCTCTATACAGCCTTGTTGGGCGGAGACGTGGTAGTATCGTTGGCTGGAGGAACCAAGATAAAACTGAAGATTAAGCCTGAGACGCAGAACGGTACGAAGGTACGTGTGCGTGGCAAGGGGCAAAATCGGAGCGACGGCACAAGGGGAGACCTCATCATAACCTATAAGGTGTCGTTACCCATGAAGCTGAGTGAGCAGCAGAAGGATTTGCTCAGGCAGATGAGAGACATGGGGAGCTAAAAGAACGAGGGTGTGTCAAAACAGACACACCCTCGTTCTTTTTTACGGACTTTTTATTTCTTGCTCTTGTGCTTGAACTTGTCGAAGCCATTGCCGTAGACACCTATCACGGCACTCTGGCTTACGAACGCTTGCGGATCAATCTCCTCGATGAGGCGGAAGATAGTCTGCGACTGGCGTTGTTTGGCGAGGACGAAGAGCATCTTGACCGTCTGGCCCGAGTAGAACCCCGAAGCATCGACCACCGTTACGCCTCGGTCAGCATCCGTGTTGATGCGGCGGCCTATTTCCTCATATTTCTGTGAGATGATGAAGAACTGCACCGAGCGCCTGCGGCTGTTCACCACCTGGTCTATGCAGAAAGCCTGCACATAGAGCACCACGTATCCGTAGAGCACCTTCTCCCAGTCGTGTACGACAAGATAACTGGAGGAGATGATGAATATGTCGCAAATCATGATGACACGTCCCAGGGAAATGTCGCGGTACTTGTTGACGATGGCCGCCACGATGTCAGTACCTCCCGTGCTGCCGCCGGCGGAGAAGCCGAGGCCGATGCCGCATCCGCAGAAAACGGCTCCCAGGATGGCAGCCCAGAGCGGTTGGTCGGCCAAGAGGTGCACGTCTTGGGTGTAGTGAGAGAAGAAAGACGTGAGAAGCGTTACGACGATGACAGCATAGACCGTCTTGATGCAAAACTTCTTGCCGAGGATGAGCAGGGCAGCCACCAGCAGGGCAGCATTGACGGCAAAGTAAGGTATCTGTACGGGGCACCCTGTGGCCCAGTAGATGATGGACGAAATACCGGGCAGTCCGCTTGCCGTCACATTGGTGGGAAGCAGGAAGATGTTCCAGCCGATGGCGTAAGAAATCATGCCGATGGCAATGAGTGCGTAGTCTTGTACCTCTTTATATAGAGGTCGTTTGGTAAAATCAGTTGTCATAGTTGTTTTTTGAAGGTGGAGTCAATGTTTGTGCGAGATGATGCGCCATCCATACAGCAAGTAGCGTCTGAGAGGAAACAGCCGTGTCCAGAGGAACGAATAGATGCGCCATTTTCTCCCCGTGGTGCTGTCGAGCGTGTTCCTCCCCTTGCGGTAAAACCCCAGTGCCTTTGCCTTGATGTCTGCGGGACGGCAAGTCTCGGTACCGATGTTGCCGTCGCCGCGTAGTACCGCCTTGGTGTCGGTCAGTACGATGAGGCGGTGGAGCACATAGTGTCCGGGATAGTTTTCTGCCAGAACCACATCGCCTACGGCCAGTTGTTCAGGGAGAGAGAGCAAGGCTTTGTCGCGTCCATCTTCCAGAAAAGGGCGCATGGAATAGCCACGCAACGGCAAAGTCACGGTGTGTCCTTCGTTCAGCAGTTTGATTACCTCGGGCAGAAACTGGCTGTTCGAAAAAATCTTGGTGTTATAGTTGTTGCTGATGGTTGTCATCTCTCTCTCTTTCTCTCATTCTCTTTCGCTTTCGCTTTCTTCTTCTTTTCATTCTTTCCTATCGCAGGCACGATAGTTTGTTGTTATGGCTGTTATCCTATTTAACTGCGGAAGCTCAGAAAGCGGGGGTACTCCCTTGACTTCCCAGATTATTCTAATTTAGTGCATGATGTTTTTGTTCTCGGAGGAGTCTCAGTTGCGCCTGATAGCCTTGTTGCATACTATTGCCGACTCCTTGTCGGGGAGGCAGTGCAACGTATAGATGGGAGTCTTTTCCACCAGACGTGTGACGGTGTCGCAGATGTCGTTGAAGATAGACTCGTCCCATCTCATGTTGGAACAAGCGGGCAGGAGCGAGGCGAAAGCCTCGATGGGCTTCTGCCGTTCCACGCTGTTAGCCGTGGCACGGTCTATGCGAGTGATGGCACCGAGCGGGGCTTTTACGTTTCGGTAGCATGGAGTCTTGCCGCTCCACGGACTGCCGTAGATGTAGGGAGTTCCGTCCTCTATGCGTACAATGGGGTTGTCGTCGTTCATCAGGTCGCAGCCAGGCAGATGTCTCAGCCACATGCTTACCTGTGTGCTTTTACCCGTTCCGCTTTTGGCGATGAAAGCGTAGCCGTATCCGTTCTGCCTTACGAGCGAGGCGTGCATGAGCACAGTCTGCTTCCTGCTGCCGGCAAAGGCGAAGATAAGCATGAGTGCATTGTTCAGTCCGAAGCTGCGCATGTTGTATGTGCCGTTGAGGGCACAGTGGCATTTGCAGAACTCCTTGTCGGTGATGAGCAGGCAGCAGGGACGGTGGCAAGAGTCTTTGATGATGTACTGGTAACCGCCGTTGTCGAGCTTGTCGACTGTGGTTTCTCCGTTGCCCGTATCGAACACCCTGATGCGTCTGCGCTGCTCTTTCGGGCACGGTACCAGAAGGTCGTCTACGTGAAGGCTGAACAACAAAGCGTCGTCCTCGGACTGTTCGATTCTGAACGGTTCGAGTGACGGTGTAAGGTTTATGTTGTTGACCGGTGAAGGAGCAAACGAGACGGTAACCTTGAAACCGGCTATACGGAAAACATGTTCCTGTCGGTTGTTATCTTGACCCATGTTGATAAACGAATGTAAAAATACATCAAAGGCATAGAGCCCGCCTTAAAACTTTTCTTTTACTGTCCTGGAGGCATGCTTCCCATAGACGGCATTTCTCCGCTTGGCGGCATTCCACCTCCTGGGGGCATTCCTCCCGGACGCCCCTTGCCTTTCATCTCCTTGAGGGCTTTGCGGGCGTCTTTCTTAGGTTTGGACGATGCTGTTTCCATCAGGTCGGGGGCTACGGCCTTGAATGTGAAATTCTCCATGCCTACAATTTTGACCTGATAACGGGGAGCCTCTTCGGCCTTCAGACCGCTTTTCTTCTTTTTGGCTTTTGGCTTTTCCGTATAGCGGTCGTGCAGTTTCTGCCACTTCTTCTTGATGGCAGACAGGCTCGTGGCGTAACTTACGATGCAGGTGGGAGTCTTGTATCCCGTAGCCTCGAGGTAGTTGTGGAACTGGTAAGAATAGTTCTCGCGGCTTACGAGGAAATGGGCTTTGCCCGTAATCCATGCCGAGTCTACGGCCTGGATGTCCGTGAAGCAGACGGTGGAGTCGTTGAAGGAGGTGGCCATTCCGAAGATGTACACCCGTTTCATCTCATCCTTTGCCTGTAGGTTTACCGACGCGAGCAGGGCGATGGCGGCTGCTGCAAAAACGGTTCTCTTTAGTTTCATGTTTCTTTCTTTAGTCTTATATGCTTTGTTTCTTTTCTTTTGTCGTCTGTGTCAGGTTGGGACTGTCCGAAAGCATCGTCTGTATTCGTCGGCAAGACTGCCGTTAACCCAGGTAAGACTTGAGCGCCTTGTTCTTGGTACTGTGGCGCAGTCTGCGGAGCGCTTTTTCCTTGATCTGTCTTACGCGTTCGCGGGTAAGGTCGTACTTCTCGCTTATCTCCTCGAGGGTCATTTCAGCCCCCTCGATGCCGTAAACGGCTTTCAGTACCTTGCGTTCGCGGTCGTTGAGAATGCCCAAGGCACGTGTTATTTCCTCGCGCAGAGACTCCTTGACCAGCTGGTCGTCGGTGTCGGGCGTGTCATCGTTGGAAAGCACGTCGAGCAGACTGCCGTCCTCGTCGTCGGAAAACGGAGCGTCCATACTCACGTGGTGTCCGTTCATCTTCATGGCAGCCGACACTTTGTCCTCAGGCAGGTCTACGCGTTCCATCATCTCCTCTACGCTTGGTCTGCGTTCGAATTCCTGCTCGAACTTGCTCAGTTCGCGTGCGATGCGGTTGACACTTCCCACCTGGTTGAGCGGCAGTCTTACGATGCGGCTCTGCTCGGCTATGGCCTGCAGGATGCTCTGCCTTATCCACCATACGGCGTATGAAATGAATTTGAACCCCCGTGTTTCGTCAAACTTCTCGGCGGCCTTGATGAGTCCTACGTTTCCCTCGTTGATGAGGTCGGGGAGGCTCAGTCCCTTGTTCTGGTATTGTTTGGCAACAGACACGACAAACCTCAGGTTGGCTTTCGTGAGCTGTTCGAGTGCTTTCTTGTCGCCCTGTCTGATGCGCCTTGCCAGTTCCACTTCTTCGTCTGCCGTCAGCAGGTCTTGGTGGCTTATTTCCTGGAGGTATTTCTCGAGCGATGCACTCTCCCTGTTAGTAATCGATTTTGTAATTTTCAGTTGTCTCATGGTGCAGGTTTTTATTTTAGTTGCAAATGTACGTTTTTTTGTTCGAATAGACAAAAAAAGTTCCCGATTTCTCACTTTCTTGTCAAAAATAATGCTTTTTGTACGAGTAGGTGAGTCTGTCGGGAACTTTTCTTCCTGTTGCTTCGCTTTAGAAGACTGCTGTTCAGTCTCTATGGATGTATGGTCTGTCAGTTCGAATCAAAGGCGTGCTCTGGCAAATCCCTTAATGCGTGTTCTGAAAACACACGCATTAAGGGACTTTTTGCCAGGACGGGTCTGTTGCTTAGTTGTTGAGCGGAACGGCGAAGTATGCCTTCTTGCCAGTAGGCCAGATGCCCTGGATGTAGAGCACGGGGTCTTTGCTGGTGGATGCGCTCTTCACGTTCTTCTGCAGGTCGTCGAGGGTAACGATGTTGTTGTCGTTGATCTTCTGGATGATGAAGCCGCGAGAGATG
Source organism: bacterium (assembly GCA_963601815.1). Taxonomy (GTDB): domain Bacteria; phylum Bacteroidota; class Bacteroidia; order Bacteroidales; family Bacteroidaceae; genus Prevotella. The sequence goes on along the minus strand of CAVCGV010000023.1, from coordinate 15,843 downwards.
CCTGCCTCCTTCAGGGCGCCGCTGTTCACCTTGATGACTTCCACGCCGTAGCTGATGTTGAGCTGTTCTTTCTGCTGGGCAGTAATCTGCTTGAAGTTGCCGCCCAGAACATCGAGGTCGGCAGCCTTGATGACAGAAGTGGTACCCTGTGCGTTCTTGAGCGTGATGGTCTTGGTCTGGCTCTTCTTGTTGCGCAGGAAGGTGATGCTCATCTTGTCGCCCGGGCGCTTGCCGTTCAGGCTCTCCTGCAGTTCGGCCATCTTGGTAACCTTCTTGCCGTCTACGGCCGTGATTACGTCGCCCTCTTTGAGTCCGGCAGCAGCACCGTTTCCGTCTTCGTCCACCTTGCTGATGTAAACGCCGTCGTTGGTACCGAGGTTGACTTCCTTGCCGTCCTCTTTCTGAGTGTTGATGTAGTTGAGGACGTCCATACCTTGGATGCTCAGCATAACACGCTGTACGCTACCGTACTGCTTGATGTCGGCCACCACCTTGTTCATGATAGAGGTGGGGATGGCAAAGCCATAGCCTGCGTACGAACCGGTCTGCGAATAGAGCATGGCATTGATACCCACCAGCTCACCACGTGTGTTGACCAGTGCACCGCCCGAGTTGCCGGCATTGATGGCAGCATCGGTCTGTATGAAACTCTCCACACCGTTGGCACCCAGCGAACGCGCTTTGGCACTGATGATGCCCGCCGTTACGGTGTTGTTGAGGCCGAAGGGGTTACCCACGGCGATGACCCATTCGCCCACCTTCACCTTGTCGCTGTCGGCTATGGGCAGGGTGGGGAGGTTCTTGCCGTCAACCTTGATGAGCGCCAAGTCGGTGCTCTTGTCCGTGCCAATGATGCGTGCGGAGAACTCGCGGTTGTCGTTCAGCGTAACGGTCAGTTCGTCAGCACCCTCCACGACGTGGTTGTTGGTAACGATGTATCCGTCAGCGCTGATGATGACGCCCGAACCGGTAGCTTCCTTCTTGGGAGTCTGCACCTTCTGCTTGCGTGTGCCTCCGTTGCCCTGTCCAGGATTGCCGAAGAAACCGAACGGGTCGAAGAATCCTCCGAATGGGTCGCTCTGCACATCTATGGTCTTGGTTTTGGAGTTTTGCACGTACTTGATGTGTACTACTGCGGGCAGTGCCTTCTCTGCCGCATACGTCAGGTCGACGGGTTGTCCGGCTGGTGCTGTAGACTCGACAGACTTGGTAGAAGCACTCGCTTTCATGAATGCGCCTGCAGAGAATGCGAGAGAGGTCACGCAGAGCAGGGCTGCTACATAATTCATTACTTTCTTCATAGTGTTACATTTTTATTTGTTGTTTTCATTGTTCGTGATTAACGGCTGCAAAGTTAGCGAGAAAAATGATATTCGGATAAAAAGAGTTATATATTTATTCCGTTTTAACATTTCAAATTAACACTTTAACGGCTCTTAAACAAGAAACCTCCTTAATTCACAATTGTTCAATACTTTGCATGAAAATGATAGTTTCTTATGGGTAATTAAAAACGATATAATTCAAAAGAACTGTTAATTCTGTTTGTACTTTATGTATCTTTGCAGTACACTTTTTTGTGCGAGAACAATGTTAATTCAGAAGTTTTTTCTACCTTTGTATGGAGAAAGCAGTGCCCTGGCTTGACGCTGGCTCCTGTCTTCGGGCAGGAGCGGGAGGAAAGTCCGGGCAGCGTAGAGTATCCCACTTCCGAAAATAGAAGCTATTGGTGACAGTAGGTAACGGCAGAAGAGAATGACCGCATGTTGCTCTTTTACTCTTTTAATTAAGGTGTAGGCGCATGTAAGGGTGAGAAGGTGGTGTAAGAGACCACCAGCCGGCAGGTGACTGTCGGGCTGTGCCGGCTGGGAGCTGCAAGCTCATGTATACCGCAGACTGAGGGTTGCTCGCCCGAAGACTCCTTTTGTGACGTCGCTGCGGAGGGTAGAGTGCTAAAGCCTCAGGGTGACCTGGGGATTAGATAAATGTCAGGCTAAAACAGAACTCGGCTTACGGGGGCACTGCTTTCTTTTTTTTTATTTCGTTCGGGATGCGTTCGGGATGCGTTCGGGATGCGCTCGGGAAAGTGGCGGGTCGCAAAGTTGCTTTTGATGGACAGAAAATCAAAAAAAAGCACAAAGGGTAATCCGGCAAAAGAACAAGAAGACTGACTAAGTGTGGAATTTTTTTAGAACACGACGTAACCATTAAAGAATTAATTGACTATGGAGATAAGAGAACCCGAAAAACAGTTTGTTGACGACTACGAGCACCGCGTTACAGGAAAGATAAGCCGTTATGGCGAATGTAGCGGTTTCCCCAAGATGGAAGACTATGGAGTAAGTAGGGCAGAGTTGGACGATTACCTGTTTGACAAGCAAGCCATTATGGACAGTGCGGGCAGCGTGCGCAGCCAGCTCACGGTGGGCGGTTTCCTTACCGTGTTGCCGGTGCTCGTCCTTTCCGGTTTCCCCAATTCTTCGGCAGTATACGCCAAGGGCCAGGCAGTGGCTACGGTAGTGGCGTTGCTTATAGGACTGCTCATCGCCTTGCTGGTCAGGGCCGTGCAGCAGTTGGTCATTAACATCAGACTGGCACGCATGAAGAACGCCAAACTCGAGACCTATATAAAGGCCGTCCTTTTCTATCAAGAGCCGCAAGCGTGACAAGCTCTGCTTTTTCGCACATTTTGCAGGCTAAAGTGCTGACTTTTCGGAATAATTCCGTATCTTTGCACCGCTAAGTACCACACCCTTCGTGAGAAACCCGAAGGGCATTCGTGAAAAGAGGGTATTTGTACAAAGAATAGAATAGGCAATTTCCTAAGCCTAAATAAAAAAGACAAGAGAGAAATGGACAATATCTTAAAAGACCCGGCAGCAATGGCCGAAGTTTCCGCAGGTAAAGCGATACGCAAGCCGGCAAGCGAGAGCCGTGTCAAGAAAATAGTGCTGACAGGCGGCCCCTGTGCGGGCAAGACGACGGCATTGGTGAGAATCATGGAGCATTATACAGGACTCGGGTACAAGGTGTTTACCATCCCCGAGGTGCCCACCATGTTTACCCAGGCAGGTATGGACTATCTTACGGACAACGCGGCCTTCTTTGTCGAGGGCGAGAGAGCCACGCTGCAGACCCAGCTCCAGCTGGAAGACAGTTTCGTGCGCATGGCACAACAGCTCGATACTCCCGTGCTTATCGTGTGCGACCGCGGTACGATGGACATCTCTGCCTATGTGCCTGAAAACATTTGGCAGGACATCGTGGGCGGCATGGGCTACACGTCGCAGCAACTGAGGGTAGACCGTTACGATGCGGTGCTCCACCTGGTGTCTGCCGCCGACGGTGCAGAACAGTTTTATACTACGAGCAACAATGCACAACGCCTGGAACAGGCCGACGAAGAGGGACTCCGCATAGCCCGTCGGCTCGACAAAAAGATAATACAGGCATGGACGGGACATCCCCACTTGCGTGTCATCAACAACCATGAGGACTTCAACAACAAGATGAACCGTGTACTGAAGGAAATAAACAACGTACTCGGACTGCCCCAGCCCGTAGAGGAAGAGCGCAAGTACATCGTCAGGGTGACAGCTCCGGTGGAGGGCGGAATAGACAGCGACATCGTGCAGACCTACCTCACTGCGGGTCCCGAGAGCGAGGTGCGCCTGCGCCAGAACAGAATGGCAGGAAAGTATGTGTACGTACATACCTCCAAGAAACGTGTGCCTGGCAACGAGCAGATAGAAACGGAGCGACAGATAAGCAAGAACCTCTACGAGTCGATGCTGCAGCAGGCAGACCCCTATCGTGTCACCATACACAAACACCGTACCAGTTTTATCTGGAAGGGACAGTATTTCGAGCTCGACGAGTTTGTTGCGCCACGCAAGGGACTTACCATTCTCGAGACCAAAGGCATTGCCGCACACGAAGATGTTAACTTCCCGCCCTTTCTGCAGGTGGTGGAAGACATCACCGGCAATGCACAATACTACAACTACAATATTGCACTCGACAAAATGTAGGCAGGCAGGATGACGGAAAACAGAAAACGGTAGTACGATGATAGTAACGGTAAGTTGGATGGAGGAGTGGTTCCGAAAATTTGACGAAGCTTATTTCGGCGGAAAACTGCCCCTCCCCGAACTGGCTCTTACCCGTGCCAAGACAAGGCTTGGACAACTTTCCTTCAAACGGTCGCTGCACTGGGGACGTGTCAAGCTCTACGACTTCAAGCTCTCCATGACAACCTATTACGACATGACCGACATGCAGGCCAAGAGCGTGTTGCTGCACGAGATGATACACTACGCCATAGGCTACACCGGCCTGAAGGATACCTCTCCGCACGGCGTGGTGTTCAAGGGCATGATGGACAACCTCAACCGCAAGTACGGATGGCAGATACGCACCATGACAAATACGCGCGGATGGAAGAAAGCGGCGTCTGTAGAAGAAAAAAGACGCAAGGCGAGTGAGCCCGAAAACTACCTGATGCTCGCGGTGGAAACGGCCGATGGCAGATACTTCCTGTCGCGCGTCAACCCCGCCTACGCCCGTCGGTTGGACAGTATGACAAAAGGGGCAGCAGAGGTAAAGCGGCACTGCTGGTATTCTACGCAAGATGGCAGTTTTGCAGACTATCCGCAGGTACGCAGTCTGAGAGGCCGCCGTATAAGCAGAAGCGATTTCGAACGGCTACCGAACGTGATGGAACGAGTGGAGAGCGTGTGAGGACTAAACTTCAGATAACGAAAAGTCAAGTTTAGGAAGTCGTGGAATGGATAAGATTCCCCCGTTTGCAGTGCTTCCTAAAGTTGAGTAACAGAAACACATGAACAGATATCTAAGAAAAATATGGCTTCCCGTATGCTGCCTTGCCGTCCTGGCAGTGCTGGCATGGTCGTGCAGCGGCAAGACAGGCACTGCCGTCAACAGTGTGGCCGATGTTCGGAAGGCAACGATAGGCGTGCAGCTCGGTACCACTAACGACGTGCAGGCATCGCTTCTCGAGGAGAAAGGCTACGGTGCCCATGTAGAGCGTTTCACGAAGAGTGCCGATGCCGTACAGGCCCTTTGCCAAGGTAAGATAGACTGCATGATAGAGGACGAATATCCCGCCAAGGCATTTCAGCGGCGCAACCCTGTGCTGAGCATCTTGCCCGAGGTGTTCAGTACGTCAGACGTCGCCATCTGCGTGGCCAAAGACAACGAACCGCTTCTGCAGAAAATCAACCAAGCCATCGGACAGTTGCGTACCGAAGGCATTTTAGACTCCATCATGACACGTCATGTAGAGGGGCGCACCACCGTGGCCTATACGCCGCGGCAGAACACACAGGACAAGGCTGGCAGACGCACACTGCGCTTTGCCGTAAATGCCGCCTTCGAACCATTCGAATACTACGAGGACGGCAAGATAGTGGGCATAGACGTAGACGTGGCGCGCGCCATCTGCGACCGGCTCGACATGAACTTCGAGATGGTGGACATGGAGTTTGACGCCATCATAACCTCGGTACAGGCAGGAAAGGCCGATGCCGGAATATCCGCCATCACCATGACCGAAGAACGGAGCAAGAACATCAGTTTCTCCGTGCCGTACGCCACCATGAAACAGGTGGTCATCGTGCGCTCAGACGGGGCGACGGCTATAAGTCAGGGACTGGCAGAGAAGTTTCGTACCTGCTTCATAGACGGAAATCGCTACCAGTACCTGTTCCGGGGCCTTGGCAATACATTGGTCATTACCCTTTTTGCCATGGTGCTCTCGCTGGTGCTTGGCACGCTGATAGCCATCGTGCGCGCCACGCACGACCGAAACGGAACCCACCGTGTGCTCAATTTCCTGTGTCAGGTGTACCTTACAGTCATTAGGGGCACACCGTCTATGGTGCAGTTGCTCATTATTTATTATGTAGTGTTCGCCTCAGCCGATGTTAACAAGATAGTGGTGGCCATAACCGCCTTCGGACTCAACAGTGCAGCCTATATAGCCGAGGTAATACGCTCGGGCATCATGTCCGTGAACCACGGACAGATGGAGGCGGGCAGAAGCCTCGGACTGTCCTATAGTCAGACGATGCGCTTGGTAGTGTTGCCGCAGGCTTTCAGAAACGTGCTGCCAGCCATAGGCAATGAGCTCATTACCCTGCTCAAGGAAACATCCATCAGTGGCTACATAGGTTTGGTGGACCTCACCAAAGGGTCGGACATCATACGCAGTGTAACCTACGACGCCATGATGCCGTTGGGCATGGTGGCAGCCATCTATCTGGTTATCGTGCTCGCCCTTTCTGCCGGTGTGGCGCAGCTCGAGAAAAGACTCAAGAAGAAAGGGTAGCGCCCCCTTGGCACATAATAGTCCTATTGGTAATAAAAGAAGACATTCTCCACAAATACGAAACAGGAAATATGCAGACAAAAAGAAAAGACGCAGACAAGCAGGATGTGCTGATAGAGATAAGGAATCTCAAAAAGACGTACGGTGACAACCAAGTGCTGCGAGGCATTTCCACCACGGTGCACCGGGGGGAAGTCATTGCCATTATCGGACCGTCCGGATGTGGCAAGAGTACCTTCTTGCGCACCATCAATATGCTGGAGAAACCTACCGATGGACAGATTATAATAGGCGGAGAGAATATCGCTTCGAGCAAAGTAGATATTAATAAGGTGAGGCAGCGCATAGGCATGGTGTTCCAGCAGTTCAATCTCTTTCCCAACATGACCATCAAGCGCAACATCATGCTGGCTCCTGTAGAATTGGGCAAGATGACACGCATAGGCGCTTCAGCCAAGGCCGACGAACTGTTGGCGCGTATCGGACTGTCAGACAAAGCCAACGCCTATCCCGACAGTCTCTCGGGCGGACAGAAACAAAGGGTGGCCATCGTGCGTGCCCTTGCCATGCAACCGGAAGTAATGCTCTTCGACGAGCCAACCTCTGCCCTTGACCCGGAAATGGTGGGAGAGGTACTCGCCTTGATAAAGGACGTAGCGGCGGCAGGAATGACCATGCTGGTGGTGACCCACGAGATGGGGTTTGCCAGAGAGGTGGCCAACCGCGTGCTATTTTTCAGTGACGGATGTATTACCGAGGAAGGTACGCCGCAGCAGATTTTCGGCAATCCCCAGACACAACGCCTACAGGAATTCCTGGGAAAGGTATTGTAGGAGAGTTCAATATTACAGGTCAAGAATTGGAGAATTAAAGAATTTCGCAAATATCTTGAACATATAGAATTACGGGAAGGCCTTGAAAAGGCAAGCTGTAGTAGGTGCAGCGTCCTCGCTGCACAACCAAAATATGGATACGACAAGGACGCCGTACCTCCTAAGCAACCAAACACTATTTTATGTAAAAGTCGCGCGTCAGTTCTGTGTACCAAGGGGAACGTTCGCCCGTGGTAGTCTGCAGCAGTTGGGTGCAGTCATCCATGCCTTCCACGGCAGGATGCTTGGCGAAGGCAAGAAGCACGCGTTTGGGAGGCTTGCGGTCTACGGTCTTGACGAAGCATCTGCGTACGAGGAAGAAACGCTTCAGTGCAGCCTCGAACATCAGATGTTCTACTGTCTCGGCAGGGACAATGACCGAAAAGATTCCCGTCTCGGAAAGCAGTCGGGCGGCACCCGCAAAAAGGTCGGCGAAAGGCAAACTGTCAGCATGGCGTGCTTGAGCCCGTTTGAGGTCAGGACTCTTCAGTGTCTCGAGAAAAAAAGGAGGGTTGCTCACAATGGCGTCATACACCACACCAGGCTGGAAATCCTGCAGACGGGCGCGTGCTACCTTTATCCTGTCGGCAAAAGGACTGTCAAAAATGTTCTCCGAGGCCTGCAGACAAGCATCCTCATCCAAGTCTATCGCATCCACTTGTGCCTTATCGAAACGCTGGGCCATCATGAGCGCAATCAGTCCTGTTCCCGTACCGATGTCCAGAATGTGGCGGCCGCCCTGCGCCCATGCTCCCAACAGTACGCCGTCGGTGCCTACCTTCATGCCGCATTTGTCCTGACATACGCTAAACTGGCGAAACTGAAAATCTTTGTTTTTTTTCTCCATACTGTCAATAGCCGATAATATTGCCTTCTTCTTCATTCAAACGCATATTCTTGCAAAATATTTTGCAAAAAGTCAAAAACATGACTCTTGCTATTAAATAATGTACCTTAATCTGTCATAGTTACATAAAAAAATACTACCTTTGCATAAAATAAACAACAGCGACACACTAATGGACGTAGCAATCGTAAAATACAATGCCGGTAACATCTACTCTGTGGTTAACGCCATGAGGCGGCTCGGCATAGAACCGGTGCTTACCGACAGTGCCGAAATGCTCGCAAAGGCAGATCGCGTGCTCTTTCCCGGGCAGGGACAGGCACGTGAGGCAATGGAGTATCTGAAAGCACACCGTTTGGACGAGGTTATCAGAGACCTCAGGCAACCTGTGCTCGGCATCTGTGTGGGGCAGCAGTTGCTTTGCCGCCACTCGGAGGAAGGCAATGTAGACTGCATCGGCATCTTCGACGTGGACGTAAAGCGCTTCCGTCCGGAAAGACACGAAGACAAGGTGCCCGCCATGGGGTGGAACCAGTTGCACGACCTCAAGACTCCACTCTACCATGGCTTGGGAAGTCAAGAAGAATCGGCAAACCAGCAAGACGATGATGACAAGCAAGGACCATACGCCTACTTTGTGCACAGCTATTATGTGCCTGTCTGCGAAGAAACAATCGCTACAGCGCATTACATACTGCCCTACAGTGCCTCGCTGCACAAGGACAACTATTACACTTGCCAGTTTCATCCCGAAAAGAGCGGAGAAGTGGGCGGGCAAATACTAAAAAACTTCCTTGAGATATGATAGAACTCATTCCCGCCATAGACATTATAGACGGCCAGTGTGTACGCCTTACCAAGGGCGACTACTGCCAGAAAACCGTGTACAATGACGACCCTGTAGAAGTGGCCCGGCATTTCGAAAGTCTGGGTTTCAAGCGACTGCATGTCGTCGATCTGGACGGAGCCAAGTCTAAACATGTGGTCAACGATGCCGTGCTGAAACGCATCGTCTCCGAAACTTCGCTCTGTGTAGATTTCGGCGGAGGAGTAAAGACCGAGGAAGACTTGGATAAGGCATTTTCTGCTGGAGCCTCCATGGTGACGGTGGGGAGTATAGCCGTTACCTCGCCCAGTCTCTTCCTGGAATGGGTAGACAAGTTCGGTGCCGACAAGCTCATCCTCGGTGCTGATGTGCGCCACGGAAAGGTGTCCATCAACGGATGGAAAGAAGACTCGGAAGAAGACCTCCTTCCCTTCCTCGGGCAATACGTGGCGAAAGGCGTGCGTAACGTGCTGTGTACGGAGATAAGCAAGGACGGAACCCTGCAGGGGGCGGCGGTGGAACTCTACGAACAAATCATGGAGGCTTATCCCGGACTGCACCTCATAGCCTCGGGAGGCGTGTCGTGCAACGAAGACATCAAGACGCTCGAAGCCCGTGGCATTCCCGCAGTTGTGTTCGGCAAGGCTTTCTACGAGGGAAAGATTAATGTTCAAGAGCTCGGCATGTAGCCAAGGCTACCATTGCCAATACACGTACAACACCAGAAACACTTCCACAAACAATGGACCAGAATATAAACAGAGGCTTGGCCAAGCGTATCGTGCCCTGTCTCGACGTGAAGAACGGCGAGACGGTAAAAGGCACCAACTTCGTGAACCTGAGGAGTGCGGGAGACCCTGTGGAACTCGGAAAGGCTTACAGTGAGGCTGGGGCCGACGAACTTGTCTTCCTTGACATTACAGCAAGCTTTGAGGGGCGGAAGACCTTCACAGACATGGTGACACGGGTGGCTGCAGAAATCAATATCCCGTTCACGGTAGGAGGCGGCATCAACGAGATAGCCGATGTCGACCGACTGCTGAACGCTGGTGCCGACAAGGTGAGCATCAACAGTGCCGCCATACGCCGTCCGCAACTTATCGATGAGATAACGGGACACTATGGGTCGCAGGTGTGCGTATGTGCCATAGATGCGCGCCTCGACGAAGACGGATGGCACTGCTACGTTAAAGGCGGCAGGGAGAGAGTGGAACTGGGACTCTTCGACTGGGCCAGGGAAGTGGCAGACCGGGGAGCAGGCGAAATTCTCTTTACCAGCATGGACCATGACGGCGTGAAACAGGGATTTGCCAATGAGGCCCTCGCCCGTTTGGCCGACGAAGTGGATATTCCTGTCATCGCTTCAGGCGGTGCGGGAACGATGGAGCATTTCAGAGATGCTTTCGTTCTGGGAAAAGCCGATGCCGCCTTGGCAGCAAGCGTATTCCATTTCGGCGAGATAGCCATTCCCGAACTCAAGGAGTACCTGGCTGGTGAAGGTATCAACGTGAGAAGATAAACAGTAAAAAGGTAACAAATGACAAGTATGGAAATAGATTTCGAAAAGAGTGGCGGACTTGTGCCTGCCATCATACAGGATGCCGTGACACGCAACGTGTTGATGCTCGGCTATATGAACAGGGAGGCATACGAAAAGACCCTGGAAACCCAAAAGGTTACCTTCTGGAGCAGGTCGAGAAATTGCCTGTGGACCAAGGGAGAGACTTCCGGCAACTTCCTGCATCTGGTGAGCATACAGGTAGACTGCGACAATGATACACTCCTGGTAATGGTGCACCCGCAGGGCCCCACATGCCACAAGGGTACAGATACATGCTGGGGAGGCAGTAACGAACTGAATCCTATACTGTTTCTCTCCGAACTGCAAGACTTCATAGACAAGCGGCACGAGGAAATGCCCGAGGGAAGTTACACTACAAGCCTATTCAAGAAAGGTGTCAACAAAATGGCACAGAAGGTGGGCGAAGAGGCAGTCGAGACCATCATAGAGGCTACCAATGGAGACAACGCAAAACTGCTGTACGAGTCGTCAGACCTCATCTACCATCTCGTAGTCCTGCTTACGAGCAAGGGACTGAGAATAGAGGACGTGGCCAAGGAACTGCAGATGCGCCATGACCCGGAATGGGATAAGAAACGCCGCCAGGCCAAAAGCAGCGGAGAGATGAAGTAAGTAGGTGGGCTTTGGCCATGCTAAAAACAAAAGATACAAGAAAATGTTGATAGATTACCGCAACGTAAGTGTGTACCAGGCAGACAAGTGTGTGCTCGAAAACGTCAACTTTCATATTGACGAGGGCGAGTTTGCCTATATAATAGGTAAGGTAGGGTCGGGAAAAAGTTCTTTGCTCAAGACACTCTACTGCGAGCTCGACCTTGTAGAGGGGGAAACTGAAAAGGCAGAGATTCTCGGACGCGACCTCAAGACCATCAGGCGCAAGGATGTTCCCGCACTCCGCAAGGAACTGGGTATCATCTTCCAGGACTTCAAGTTGCTGCACGACCGTAGTGTGAGGTACAACTTTGAGTTTGTGCTCAAGGCCACCGGATGGAAAGACAAGAAAGACCGTGCACGGCGCATGGAGGAAGTGCTCGAGAGCGTAGGCATGACAGACAAGATAGACAAGAGGCCACACGAGCTGTCGGGAGGCGAGCAGCAGCGCATAGCCATAGCCAGGGCTCTGCTCAACCACCCCAAGATAATCATTGCCGATGAGCCAACAGGCAATCTTGACCCCGAGACGGCAAGCAGTATCGTATGTCTGCTGAAGGACATTACCCGTCAGGGAACGGCAGTGGTGATGACCACCCACAACATACCCATGCTCGACAAGTATCCCGGCATTGTGTACCGCTGCAAGGACGGAGCCTTACACGATGTGACGAGGGAATATAACCGCATGGACCTTACGGAAGATGCGGAAGAGAGTTGACTGAATGGACAAAGTCAAAAAGACACAAAGAGCATTCCGTCTAAAGAGAAAGTTTAACTATGCGTGAATTTATAGAACACGCCTAAATAGATTGCGACTATGAAAGTGATGAAATTTGGAGGAACTTCCGTTGGTACGCCCGAGCGTATGAAGGGAGTGGCCTCATTGGTTACAGAATCGGGAGAACAGACCTTTGTCGTGTTGTCAGCCATGAGCGGAACCACCAACTCGCTCGTCGAGATTTCTGATTATCTGTACAAGAAAAATCCTGAGGGTGCAAACGAGGTTATCAATAACCTTGAGAACAAGTACATGCAGCACGTAGAAGAACTCTATTCCACGGACGAAGTGAAGAAGAGTACACGTGAGTTCCTGCACAGCGAGTTCGACTATCTGCGTTCGTTCACCAAAGACCTCTTCACTTCTTTTGAGGAGAAAAGCATCGTGGCGCAGGGAGAGATCATGAGCACCAATATGGTTGTAAACTACTTGAAGGAACAGGGTGTAAAGGCAGTACTGCTCAATGCGCTCGACTTTATGAGGACAGACAAGAATGCAGAGCCGGACCCACAGTACATCAAGGAAAAGCTCTCTGCAGTCGTGGAACAGAACCCCAACAACCAAATCTATGTCACGCAAGGCTTCATCTGCCGCAATGCCTATGGCGAGGTGGACAACCTGCAGCGCGGAGGAAGCGACTACACGGCTTCGCTCATAGGTGCTGCCCTGCCCGCAGAGGAGATTCAGATATGGACCGACATAGACGGAATGCACAATAACGACCCACGCGTGGTGGACAACACAGAGGCCGTGAGACAACTCAACTTCGAGGAGGCGGCAGAGTTGGCTTACTTCGGAGCCAAGATACTGCATCCTACCTGTGTGCAGCCTGCTAAGTACGCCGGTATTCCCGTACGACTCAAGAACACCATGGACCCCAAGGCAGACGGAACCATCATAGACAACGTAATCGTAAGGGGTAAGATAAAGGCTGTTGCAGCCAAGGACAATATTACAGCCATCAAGATAAAGAGCAGCCGTATGTTGCTGGCAACGGGATTCCTGCGCAAGGTGTTCGAAATATTCGAGAGCTACCAGACCCCCATTGACATGATTGCCACATCGGAAGTGGGAGTCAGCATGAGCATAGACAAGGACGACCACCTCAACGACATAGTGAACGAACTGAAGAAATACGGTACCGTTACTGTCGATTCAGACATGTGCATCATCTGCGTAGTGGGCGACCTCGACTGGAGCAACGTCGGCTTTGAGACACTTGCCACCGATGCCATGAAGAATATTCCCGTACGTATGATTTCGTATGGCGGAAGCAACTACAACATCTCCTTCCTCATACGCGAGAAGGACAAGAAACAGGCTTTGCAGAACCTGAGCAATGTGCTCTTCTGCTAATGCCAGAGGCATGAAGGCTGATTTGTAGAGAACAAATACAAGAAAAAGATAAGAAAAAGACAAGAAAAAGTATGAAAGGAACATTCCCCATAGAGAAGTTTCAGGAGATACAGACTCCTTTTTATTATTATGACACAGCTGTATTGCGCCAGACGCTGCAGACCATTTCACAGGAGGCTGGCAAGCACGAAGGTTTTGAGGTACACTATGCCGTCAAGGCCAATGCCAACCCTAAGGTGCTCCGTATCATCAGTGCAGCCGGATTGGGTGCCGACTGTGTGAGCGGTGGTGAGATACAGGCAGCCGTCAATGCCGGTTTCCCTGCTTCTAAAATCGTTTATGCAGGTGTAGGTAAGAGTGACTGGGAGATTAATCTCGGACTGGAAAAGGGCATCTTCTGTTTCAATGTAGAGAGTGTTCCCGAACTGGAGGTAATCAACGAGCTGGCAGCCCGTCAGGGTAAGAAGGCACAGGTTTGTTTCCGCATCAATCCCGATGTAGGAGCCCATACACACGCCAACATTACGACCGGATTGGCCGAAAACAAGTTTGGCATTGCCATGCGCGATATGGAGAGTGTCATTGCCGAGGCTGCGAAGATGGAAAACATAACGTTCTTAGGGCTCCACTTCCACATAGGCAGTCAGATACTTGATATGGGTGACTTCGAGGCGCTCTGCAACCGCATCAACGAACTGCAGGACCAGTTGGAGAAACATCACATCACGGTGAAGAACATCAATGTAGGCGGTGGTCTCGGTATCGACTACCAGAATCCGGACAGAGTTCCTGTTCCCGATTTTGCCGCTTATTTCGGTACATACGCCAAGTTCCTGAAGTTGCGCCCCGGCCAGAAACTCCACTTCGAGTTGGGACGTGCCGTAGTGGGACAGATGGGAAGTCTCGTTACCAAGACTCTCTATGTGAAGCAGGGTACAGCCAAGCAGTTTGCCATCGTCGATGCCGGAATGACAGACCTTATTCGTCCGGCTCTTTACCAGGCTTACCACAAGATAGAGAACATTTCGAGCGACAAGGCGATAGAGACCTACGACGTAGTGGGCCCCATCTGCGAGTCGAGCGATGTCTTCGCAAAGTCGGTCGACCTGAACAAGACAAGCCGAGGCGATCTTATCGTGTTGCGATCAGCCGGAGCCTATGGCGAGATAATGGCAAGCCAGTACAACTGCAGGCAGTTGCCAAAGGGGTACATTACGGAGGATTTGTAAATGGAAGTCTTTAGCATGATGTCTGTCATGATAGGGGGAGCGTTGCTGGTGCTGGCTATTGTGGCATCGGTGGTCAATCCCTTTGTGCGTCCGCTCCG
>CAVCGV010000023.1:0-1233 GCA_963601815.1 bacterium | reverse complement strand
GCCCGTAAAGAGGAAGGAAGCGAGGAAGACGATGCGGTGACGGACGTAAATGAAAAGCAACAAACTGGCGGCGGAAAGGAACCGGTAACGGTACTCCTTACCGCCCATGACAGTCTGGTGGAACTGCAGCGTAATCTGCCCGAGTTCCTCAGTCAGAAGTATGCGCCGGGCTATCAGGTAGTCGTGGTTTGCCAGAGTACAGATGGCGAAACCATCGACTATCTTACGCGTATGAGGGCGCAGAACCCGCACCTTTACTTCACCTACATTCCTGAAAGGTCGCGCTACATGAGTCGCAAGAAGCTTCAGATAACGCTTGGGGTGAAGGCAGCGCAGCATGAATGGGTAGTGCTGACAGAACCATCGTGCCGTCCGCAGAGCGAAGGTTGGCTCGAGGCGATGACCAGCCAGTGTGCAGCCACCAACAGTCTGGTACTGGGGTACGTGGCTCTTGATGGCGAAACGAAAGGGGTGCGCCGTTTCGAGAATATACGTAAGGCCTATTACCTTTTGCGGCGCGCACAACGCAAACGGGGCTACCGTACCCACATGCCTTGTGTGGCTTTCCGCAAGAGTGACTTTATGCGAATGCAGGGTTTCCAGGGAAATCTCGAACTTGTACGTGGCGAGTACGACTTTCTTGTTAACAAGTATGCCTCGTGTGGCGACACCGCCGTAGAACTCTCCCGTGAAGCCTGGCTCGTACAGGATGAACAGACAGACAAGGAATGGCACAACAAAAGCCTTTACCTGCACGCTTCGCGCAAACTGCTTGAGGGTGCACCTTCGATGAGGACATTGATGTTCTTCGACCATCTGCTGCCCCATCTCAGCATGATAGCCTCCGTCGCCGCATTGGCTTACTCAGTTTTGCGTAAAGACTGGATACTCTTGGGCTGTGCTGTCGCATCATTGCTCTTGCTCTTTGTGCTTCGCTTGTGCATAGCCAGAAGGGCCGTACGTCGTTTTGACGATACGATATGTGCCTTTTTGTTGGTGTTTTACGAATACGGCATTGTGTGGCGCAATCTTGCAGACTCTTGGCGTTATTGGCGCGCCGACAAAAATGATTTTACAAGTCACAAACTGTAATTGAAAGGTAAAAAAGGCAGATTAAAGGTAATAAGTAACGATAAAAAATAAGATGTAGGGCGGCCTTACCTTTCCGCTACGCGCGGGTGACCGTTGGTCCAGCCCGTACTGTACAAAACTGCGCAAGTCCTTTTTTTTAAC
>CAVCGV010000022.1:0-29481 GCA_963601815.1 bacterium | reverse complement strand
GCTTGAGGTCTTAACCTCGAGAAAAGAGGGGTCGCACATGAAGCCAATTTTGCTCAAGTTATTTTTTACACATTACTTAAGTAAAAAAATATATCGTTTTTCATACGGCAACAGCGGTAATAAGAAATCGGGATATATTTACCGAGGCTTTTGCCGTTATGCTTCTATCACCCTGTCGGTGATGTTTCCCTGTGTGGAGTCGAAGTTGACACCAACCTTGGTAGTTCGCATACGTAGAATCATTATAATTGGGTAAAAAGCGCAAAAAGAACATTCGGTATTCTCTTTTTACGATAAGTATCAGTACCTTTGCAGTACATTTATAAAATAGACAAGAAAATGGAAAGATATACTATACTGACACCTGGCAACAAAGGAACATTCCAGGAACGGCTCGGTGTCCTGTACCTGAAGCTTGGCGCTTATCTCGATACCGAAAAGGCCGGGTATCGTACGTTGCAATACTGTAAAGTGTTTCTCAGCGACTCACAGAACCAGATGGGCGAACTGGAGTCGTCACCCCTTTATACCGATATACTAAGTACTGCTCGCCTCTCCGTAGTGGAGCAGACGCCGCTTGACGGCAGCAAGATATCGCTCCTTGTCAAGACCGACGACAATGATGCCCCCATGCTCTTCCATAGTGTACGGCTTACAGAGGAAGAAGCACTGGGCAAAGACTCGTACACGCAGACACGTATGATATTCGACAAGTACCTCCAGCTGATTGCCGATGCCGACAATACGCTGACCATGGAGCGCAACTGTGTGCGCACATGGATATACGTGTCGGCTATAGATGTCAACTACAAGGGAGTGGTGGAAGCCCGCAACGATGTTTTTGCCCAGCATGGCATGACGGCCTCTACCCACTACATAGCCAGTACGGGTATAGGTGGAGCCACCCCTGTGCGCCATGCCCTTGTAGCCATCGACTTCCTTACCGTTCCGGGCATTGCCGAGAGCGACAAGAAATATCTACAGGCTCTCGACCACCTCAATCCCACCCACGAGTATGGTGTGGCATTTGAGCGTGGCACGCGCCTTACCCTGCCAGACCGCCAGCAGTACTTCATTTCGGGTACAGCCAGTATAGACCGCCACGGCAAGGTAATGTACCAGGGTGATGTGGTAAGGCAGACGGGTCGCCTGCTTGAGAACATCGGCGCCCTCCTTGCCGACGGGCATGCGACGATGAACGATATATGCTATTTCCTCATCTACCTGCGCGACATTTCCGACTATCCGGTTATCGACAGCATGATGAACCGTCTCTATCCTGATGTGCCGCACATCATTCTCGAGGCAAGGGTTTGCCGTCCCGGGTGGTTAATAGAGATGGAGTGTATAGCAGCCAAGCCAGTATGATAGCCTGTATAGCGGGACAATCTACCACATGCATACAACCTGACAACCTATGAAAAACTTGAAAACTGTCCTTTTGCGCCATGGCGGCGGCATCCTCATCTGCGTCTTCGCCATGGTATGTTTCTGTTTCTTCCAGGGGTGGTACCGCTATCACTTCTTCTATCAAGAGCAGAACCAGCTATTCCTTTCTACACCCGTATGGCTTGCCACCTATTTTGCCAAGCCGGCATGGCTTGCCTGTATGCTGGGCGACTGGCTTATGCAGTTCTACTACTATCTCTATGCCGGTCCTGCTATCCTCGCAACCGCCCTGTTGCTTGTAGGCATGTCTGTGTACGGAGCTGTAGGCGAAGCAGGACTAAAGGGCCGCTGCGTAAAGACGGTTCTGGCGATAGCTGCCATGGCTGTAGAATCTCTCTTCTCGCTCGACTATGGCTTCCGGCTGTGCAGTGTCTTGGCTGTGGCAGGAGGTGCAGTGGGTTATATCTTTTACCGTAACCTGCTGAAGGTGGTGTCCTTCTTGCTTACGCACCACAGTCTGAAGACCCGCAGCACGTCCGGCATGCAATGGTGGTATTATGGTGTGGACTGTGTACTCGTCGCCTCAGTCGCTCTCCTTGTCTTCTGGTTTTTCGGTTATGGCATGGCGGTGTTTTTTGCGCTGGTTCTGGCAGGTAGCTTGTTGCAGGCAGAACGCTGGCAGATACTCCTGTATGTCGTGTTTCTTGCCCTGCCGCTGTGTCTTATTCCACTGGGCAAGAGATGGTGGATGCTCGATGTTGAGGCTCTCTTCTCGTGGCCCGGAACGGGAAAGTTTGTCAAGCCGCAGATGGAGTATGAGAAAATATTTGGTGTAGATGCCGAATACCGTTTCGGTAACTATAATAAAGTGGTGCGTATGGTCGAGGGCGATGCTGCGCCAGACCAGTATAGTATCTTCTACTACGACCTCGTCATGGCACAACGCGGACAGTTGGCTGACAATCTTCTGCGCTTCCGCTCCAATAACCTTGGTACTTTAGAGGCCATAGGACCTGGCACGCCTTCGCTGACCCTCCAATTCCTGGCAGAACTGTACTGGCTTCTTGGTGACATGACCTTTGCCGAAAGGGCAACCATGCTGGCGTGCGTCGGTTCGCCAGATACCCGTAACATACGTATGGTAAAGCGATTGGCGGAGATAAACATCGTGAACGGCGACTGGGAGGCTGCACGCAAATATCTGCGTGTATTGCAGCACACATGGGTATGCGGGCCGTGGGCTTCTGACATGCTGCAGGCTGTCGGCCGCGTACAGACTGCCCTGTCGCCTAAGCTCAAGGAATATCTGCAGAAGCCAGTCAACAAGACAGACACGCTCCGCCTCAACGATAATGCGTATGTCATAATGCACGAACTGTTAGAGAGCAATGCCGGAAACCGCATAGCCCTTGATTATCTTCTCTGCAGCGACCTCTTGCTCAAGGATATGGATACCTTCAAGAGAGATTACGACCGCTTCTACTTGCAGCAGAACAGTCAGTTGCGCAATGTAAAACTTTATCAGGAAGCCCTCATGGTATATCTGGCAGGAACGGGTGCGCCTCCCGAAGAATGGCAGAAGTACATCAGTCGTACGGACATCCTCCAGCGCTTCGGCCAGTATAACAGGCAACGGGGGAGTGAGGCATTCCGCGATACCTACTGGTACTACTTCGACAAAACTCCCTCTATGGCGCAGAACAGTACAAACCGTACCCAGAACCGATAAAACATGAAGCATATAACATATACCCTACTGCTGGCTTGTCTGCTGGCATCGTGTACGGCAGGCCACGAAAACGCCCTCAAGCAGAACTGCCAGCCTCCCATATACCCCGACTATACGGGGGTAACCGTCCCTGTAAACATAGCACCGCTCAACTTTCTGCTTAGGGACAGTACCGTAACGGAGACGGAAGTGGTGTTGACCTGTACCGGAAGTTCCGACGGGGAGACAGAAGGAAGTGGAGTGTCCCCGCTCACTGTTACGTGCAGTGGCAACGGTGTGCAGTTCGGTATGGACGAATGGAAAGCGTTGATGCTGCAGGCCAAGGGAAGAAAGGTAAATGTACAGGTATATGCCTGCGATAAGGACGGTGTGTGGAAGGAGTACAAACCCTTTACGTGGTACGTGGCCCCCGACAGCATAGACCCTTATCTTACCTACCGCCTCATAGAACCCGACTATGAGGCGTGGAACAAGCTGCAGATAAAACAGCGGTGCATCGAAAATTGGGAAGAGAAAACCCTTGCCGACCACAACCTGCAGGAGAATCGCTGTATGAACTGCCATGCCTTCGGTAACCAGGATGCGCGGCTCAGCATGATGTATGTGAGGGGAGCTGGCGGCGGTGCCATCCTCAACCGTAACGGCCGTCTGCGTAAGCTCGACCTCAAGACCGACTCGCTCGTCTCTTCCAGTGTCTACTACGGCTTCAGTCCTTCGGGCAGGTACGTTACCTTCTCTACCAATGTCATCATACCCGCCTTTCATGCCAATGCTGCAAAACGCCTGGAGGTGTACGATACCAAGAGTGATGTCTATGTGGCCGACCTCGACCGCAATCTTATCCTTTCCTCGCCATTGACTACTGACAGTACACGCCTGGAAACATTTCCCACCTTCTCGCCAGACGGCAGATACGTCTACTACTGTGTGGCAGACCGGGAAGGACTGCGCACGGAAAATCTGAAAGGACTGCATTATAGCCTCGTTAGAATACCGTTCGATGAGCGTACAGGACAGTTGGCTACCGACCCGGCGCTGGTGGATACGCTTTACAAGGCACGGTCTGTATGCCATCCGCGCATAAGTCCTGACGGGAGGCACCTCCTTTTTACTGTGGCTGACTATGGCACTTTCCCCATCTGGCATCCCGAGGCCGACCTCTGCATGATGGACTTGCGGACGGGTAGGGTAGACAGTCTGCCTGTAGTGAACAGCCCGCGTAGTGACACCTATCACAGTTGGTCGCATAACAGCCGCTGGTTTGTCTTTGCCAGCAAGCGCGACGACGGCCTTTACGGCAAACCGTACTTCTGCTATGTAGACCGCAGTGGCAAGGCGCATAAGCCTTTCGTCCTGCCACAGGCATCCCCTACATTCTACGATGCTTTCCTGAAGAGCTTCAACGTGCCCGAACTGAGCCGCGGCCCCGTGCCGTACGATGCTGTGGATATAGAAAAGGTAATGGAAATGCCGGCAGAAAAGTTCAGATAACTTCCCTCAGTCACTTGTCCGGCACTACCTGACGTTGATAATCTTGTGCTGCTGCAAGGAAAGTTGCCATCGGGGATGGGCCAAAGCAAAGGCGATGGTCTGTTGGAGTATGTCAGAATTACGTTCCCTGTCCCCCACGTCGCAGGGCTGTACGTAGTAGTAGTCGGCCTTTATGCCGCAGTCGGATACCTCATGTATACCATCGAATACTACCTTTACCTCCTGGGCAGTCTTTATTAGGGGTGTGCCTTGGGAGACGAATGCAGCCTTGGGCGAGCAGGTTACCCAGTCTATACCTTCGGGTATGGGCTGCGTGCCGTTGGTTTCCATAGAGAGAAAATAACCATGGGTATGGAAAAGAGCGGTAAGGCTCTCGTCCAGTTGTAAGGTAGGCTCTCCGCCCGTAAAGACAATAAACCTGCAGCATGGGGTAAGTTTTTGTACCTCATGCAGAATGTCAAGGCCAGTCATTGCCGTAAAGTCGCTGAAGTCGGTGTCGCAGAACGGACATTTCAGGTTGCAGCCACTGAAACGTACAAAGACGGCCGGTCTGCCTGCCCATCTGCCTTCACCCTGTAGCGAATAGAATATCTCGTTGACGCGGTATGCCCCCATTACAAGGCCTCCTTCCCATCGGTCTTCGCATCGTCGCAGTAAACGGCCACGTTGTTCTCGCTCTCCTGTACGATGGCTTTGTAGCATTCGGGTATCTGTGCCGTTATCCACCGGGCTATGTTCTCGGCAGTGGGGTTGAACGGCAGGAGGTCGTTCAGGTTGCCGTGGTCTAGAAAGCCGTGGACACGCTGCTTGATATGTGCAAAGTCGACCACCATGCCGTCTTCGTTCAGTTCTTGCGATTTGCAGAATACGGTAATCGTCCAGTTGTGCCCATGCAGGTTTGTACACTTGCTGTCGTAGGATAGGCTGAGCCGGTGGCAGGCTGCTATCTCCATTTTCTTGGATACGTAATACATCTTTCTTCTCTATTTGACTGCAAAGTTACGGATAATAGGCGGAGAAACCATGCAATTGTGCTAAAAAGTTACTTTTTTACCTTGGTCTGTATTCTCTTGTCGTCCATGATTTCGTTGCCGGCCGCACGTGCGTCAAAGTCAACGGGACTGGACGTGAAGTCGGGCGTGTTATACGAGTCGAGTAAGCGGTCGTAGTATTCCTTGGGGTTACGCTGGGGCAACAGGAATGGCTTACTTACGTTTCCCTTGTCGTCTATACATGCCAGGTAGAGACGTGTGTACAGTCCGTCGCCACGGCGCGATGTGAAGACAAACCAGTGGGAGTCTATGCTCCAGTTGTGCCAACTGTCAGCCTTGTCGCTGTTGGCGGCTGTGAGTGGACGGGCCTTGCCTGTCTGTAGGTCAAGCAACCACTGGTCGCTCTCGTCGTGCCATACGGAAAAGTATCCATAGTCGGCGAGGGTAAACATGATGTATTTGCCGTCGTAGGAAGGGCGGGGCCATGTTACGCTCTTGCCCATCTTTACAGCATTGAAGATAGTGTCTACCTTGTTGCCGAATGTGCCCTTGTCGGGATCGAAACTGGTTTTGCAGAGATTGTACTTCTCGTCGCGGTAATGGATCGGGTAACTCTGTTGCCGGCACGTCATGAAGTAGAGCGTCTTGCCGTCGGGCGAGAATACGGGACAGTTCTCGGAATAGTCTTTGGTAGAGAGCAGGGTATCGGTAAGTATCTCGTGCGTGGCAGGGTTGTAAATCAAGATGTCCGATGAAAGGTCGAACACCTCTATCCTCTTGTCGGGTACTGCATGGAAGCCCTGCCTGGTCTGGTTAGTACTGTAGGCGCAGTACTTGCCTGAGGGATGCCAGTAGGGATAGACCATCGAACCGCCCAGGTTGCTGTTCGTAGCCTTGAGCCACTCGCGCTTGCCGTGCTGTTGTATCATGGTAGTACCATGTTCGCCACGTACATGGAAGGTGAACTGGGCAGGGTTGGTCTTGTTTGCCGTATGGCAGTTGTAGCATTGTCCGCCTGTCTGCGTGTTCTCTATGATGGCAGTCTCGTCGAAGTTGGAAAGGTTGCGCTGGTAGATACCCATCTTGCTGTACACTTCGTAGCCGGGAGCTATGCGGCGGTATGTCAAGCCCCAGTCCTTCAGTTCGTAAGGACTTACCTGGATATCGAAGTCCTTGTACTGAATCCACTTTCCGTCTTGCTCTACACACACTGTGACAGAGAGCTTGGTACCCTTGTTCTGCTCCAGCAGGTTGTGCCACTCGTCGATGTCAAATTCGGCATGGTCTCCGTTGGAGTGCAACTCGCCGCCTTTAGCTCCTTTTACCACGACGTCTACCGTCTCGTAGTTGCCGCCGGTATAGTTGAAGTCGAGCGGGGCAATGCCTACGGGTACGGTTACCCCCGTGTAGTCGGGGTAAATCTTGGGAAAGCGGTTCGCCTTGGTGGGATTCTCGGGCAGCGAACTGCATGATGCCAAGAAGGTAAGCCCCATCAGCATCGTATATATTTTCTTTATGTTTGCCATTATTATGTCACTTTGTTTTTGCCATCATGTAAAACCAGAATGTATCCTTGAAAGCACTCAGCTGCTCCTTGCTCTTGCCGCCGTTGGCGTAAGTCTGCGCAAAGTCGCGGAAGCGTTGCTCGGTCATGGGGTCGAGGAATCCTTGAGGTGGTTGCTGATGTTGCTGCATACAAGCTATGGCTACGCCCTCTTGTATGGCACGGGGATTGTACAACTGGTGGTTTTCTATGAGCGGAAGATACTGCATAAACTTCTGCAGGTCTCGCTCCAGAAGCGGATAGACAGCCATATACTGCATTGCCATCATGTTCTCCTTGTTCTGCATGAAGAGCAGACCGAGAATCTTGTCAGCCTCTGTCTCGCTGTAAAGAAAGTCCTTTCCGAGATGGCAGCGGCGCATATACCCGTACAGCGGGTGCTGGTCTACGGCTTTCCTGTTGCCGGCCAATGCCATCATTCTGTCAGCCCATTTACTGTAGAAAAGGGTCTTCTGCAATAACCGGAGGTATTTCACGGCCACCTTGTACTGCCCGTTTATGAGGTTGGTTTCTGCAAGGCGCTTTGTCAGTCGGGCACTCTTGTTAAAGTTAGGTATGGCTTCCTGTGCCTCGAAGGCAAACCGCTGCGCCGTGTTGGTCATGCCTAACTGGTAATAGATTTCGCTGGCGGAGAGTGCTGTCTGGTGGTTGCGCTCGAAGTGGGGGAGTAGTCCTTCGACTCCGTTCTGATAGAAGTGGAATACCCTGTCGCCCAACTGCTGGGTCATGCCTAGAGCCAGATTGGTAATGCTCACACTCATAGGCAGGTCGGGCATGTGGCGCTCCGATTTGGCTATGATGTCGTTCCAGCGGTGTTGTCGTTCCAGGTAGTCATATTCTATCAAGTCATACTTCCTGCTGTCGTACTGCTTGTGGAAGAAAACGGCAGACAGCGACCCGATGACAACGCAGAACGCGACAACGCCGTAAAGGAGATGCTTGCCTGGGTGTTGGGGCAAGTGTGCCATGATGAAAGGCAATGCTACAGAGAGCAATTCCAAGAAGAACAACGGGTAGAAGTAGACGCCAAAATAACGGTAGTAGTCTATGCCGTAGAACAGTTGCTCCAAAGGATAGTGGACCATCGTAGCACTCAGCAGAAGGCAAGCTATGGCATAAATGGCTTGGACTGCAGCTATGCCGACGGTATTCCACTTTGACTCTCCATGGCTAACACCAGTCAATATAAGGTAGACTACAAGCATCACTACCACGGGCCCCAAGAACCAATAACAGACGGGTATCATCACTATCCAGTAAACCAACCTTGCAGCCTTGCCTTGCGGGCAACAAAGCAGTACGGCAAGCTGTAAGACGAATGCTACGACAAACGTCATCAGCACATTCTCGTCGCCCATCAGCAGCCACAAGCCGACAACGGGCAAGAAACTCAGTATGTACCAGCACGCATGCAGGTTGCGGTTCTGCCTACATGCCAACCGCCATACCATGCGCTGTATCAGCACATACAGCATGGCAAGTAGCAAGGCACCTATGGTGATGGTGTTGTAAAATTGTACCAAGAACTCGCCCGCGTATCTTGCCAAACCGCCGGGGCACGCTATGCGGGAGAGGAAATAACTGTCGTCTAACAGAAAGAGTTGGAACTGTTCTTGATAGGCCAAGGCAAAGGGATACATCCATCGCCAAAAGGCAAACGCAACCATGCCCACAAGGAGCGAGAGTGCGAGTTTCCAATATTTAGCTGTGAGTTTCTTCATCGTTTCGTTATATAGAGGCATATTCTTGTCAGTTCACGCATTTTTTCTTATCGTCTGATACTTACCTTGGGACGGTCGGCAGAGAATACCTGCCGGCGTGTCTCGCGGATGTCAAGCTTCACCTTGGTCTTGGTAAAGTCGGGCACGTTATAGGCGTCAAATAAGTCATGGTAGTACTTCTGCGGATTGTGTTGGGGCAGAAGGAAGGGCTTGGTGGCGCGTCCATGGTCGTCGATACAAGAGAGGTAGAGGCGGGTGTGCATGCCGTCTTCGCGCTTGCTGGCGAATACAAACCAATGGGAGTCGTTGCTCCAGTTGTGGTAACTTTCGCTCTGCTTGCTGTTTACGGCTGTAAGCGGAAAGGTCTCTTTTGTCTTGAGATTCATCATCCACAGGTCGGCATCGGGCTGTACAATAGGGAAATTGCTCCGGCTGCAGCGTGTGTACATCAGCCATTTGCCGTTGTAGGACGGACGTGCAAGGACGTAGCTCATGTCTGTTTTCGGACCGTCAAGGAGCGTGTCTGCCTTCTCGCCAAACTTGCCGGTCGTGGCGTCGAAGGGTATGCTGACGAGCGAACATTTCACCTTGAGGTATTCGGCAGGCACTCGGCATGCCTTCGAGGTGCTGTAGTAGAGCGTCTTTCCGTCGGCACTGAAGGCGGGGAATATTTCCAGCCAGTCGGGTGTCATCAGTTTCGGGTCGGTTATCAGTTGGTTGGTGTGGGTGTCCAGCACCACGATGTTGCTGAAGTCGTGGTATACTTCTATGGGCTTGTATGTGCCTACGAAGAAACACTGGTGTACGGCATTGGCGGCATAAGCCACGTATCTGCCGTCAGGGTGCCAATAGGCGTAGCTGCCTGCAGCCTTGGTAGAGTCGGTGCGGGTGTCTATCCATTGTTGCTTGCCGTCCTTCATGATGAGGGTACCTCCGCCCTCTCCGCGTATCTGTGCCGTCAACTGTTGTGGGTCGGTACGGTTGGCTGTGTGGCAGTTGAAGCATCTGCCGGGCAGTGCGGTCTCTGTCATGATGGCATCTTCTTCGAAGGTATGAATGTTGCGCTGATAGATGCCGATGTCTCCGCCCACCTCGTAGCCTGGTGCTATGCGGCGGTAAGTAAGGCCATAGTCGTCAAGGCGGTAACGGCTCACCTTCATGGTGAAGTCTTTGTATTGTATCCATTCTCCGTTCTTGCGTGTGCAGACCGTGAAGGTGATAGTACCGCCTATGTTTTGCTCTGTCAGACGATGCCATTCGTCGGTATCAAAGTCTGCCCACTCGCCGCTTGTGTGCATCTCCCCGCCTTTGCTGCCTTTGGCCACTACGTCTACCACGTCTACGGTGTCGCCCGTGATGTTGAAGTTGAGGGGTGCAATGCCGGCTGGTATGGTGACACCGGTATAGTCGGGATATATAGAGGGGTAGCGGTCTACCTTGGTGGGGTGGTTTACGGATGGGGTGCACGAACCGAGAAACAGCACAACTGTCGTAAGGGTGGCGTATAACACCGTTTGAACGGTATTATAAAGGTATTCAAATAGTTTTCTCATTCGGTACCTCCTTTCTGGCGGTTCATCATCTGTCTTACATATTCTGCATAGGGCGAACCTTGTACATTGCCGTGGTTCCGTATGCAGTTGACGGCATCTTGGTAACCTATGGGCATCTGCCTGTATCCGCCATACTGCTGTACCCAACTGCCGTACTGCATGAATCCCTTAATGTCGCCTTTTAGGAGCATCTGGCCCATGAAGTAGTCGAGTGCCATCTTGTTGTCGGGGTTATTGATAAAGAGCAGTCCCATCATCTTGTCTATCTCGTCATAACTGTATATCATGTCTTTCTGGAAGCGCATTTGTTTCGCCCTGCCCATGTCTGGGTCGTGACTGACGGCAGCGTCGTTGCCAAGCATAGCCTCTGCCTTTTCTGCCCAGTCGCAATAGAAGAGCGACTGCTTTAGCATATCAATATTCTTCTGTGCAACCTTGTAGTTGCCATTCACGATTTGACATTCCGTCATGCGTTTCATCAGTCGTCCGCTCTTCTTGCCGTTGAGGATGGAAGCCTGCAGGTCTGTGGCGTAACGCAGGGAGGAGTTTACCATTCCGAGTTGCCAGAAAGCCTCCATTGTTGGGTACATGGACATGTTGTCTCTTGTACGGGGCGCCAACAAGGCATCCTCTCCGCTCTGGTAGAAGGTGAACATGCGGTCGGCAAGTTGACGGGTCTTGGCAAGGGCAAGGTTTACGCAGTTGCTGGTATATGCCACTTTCACTTCGCCTTGTTCTGCATCATGTATAATGTCATTCCATTTGCCTTCCCTTACTTGCTGGTTCAGCTTGAGTAGGGTATACAGGTCTTTGTCGTAGCCGTACTTTTGCCCCGGATACTGCATGGGTACGCGGTAGTAATTGATGCCGGTCAAGACAGTCTGTAATGGATATTGTATAAGCAAGGTGGCGTAGCAGACCAACTGTACAGCCAGTAGATAAAGAATCACCAGGGTATAGGTAATGGTCAGGTGGGGTAGCATGCCTTTTCTTACCTTAGCAAGGAAATTAATAACTCGTAGAATGACGTAAAGCCATGCAGCACCGCCACCCGTCAGCCAAAACAAAACGGGAATGAACAGGATGTCCGCCAAGGCTGTCTTTGCTCCCCATTTCTTTGTGGCTACATTCATGATCCATACTGCCAATAGGGACAGGGTCAATGCTACGGGGAAAGAGAGCAGTACCTCGATGTCTCCCATCACAGCCAAGAGCCAAAGACTCGCCAAGAGAGCGACGGAATCCCAGTACCACTTGCGGGAAGTTTTGTCCGCGTAAGTGGCTACCACCTGCCTGGTAAGCGACAGGAACGCCATGAAGAGACACGCCAAGATGGTAGCCCCTATCCATGGCACATAGTAAAACTGTACCAGAAACTCGCTGATATAGTTGGCAAGGCCTCCTGCCACGTGCATGTCGTGACAGAAGTAGTCGACAGTCCACAAGAAGAGCTGGTTTTGCTCCTGATAGCATAATGCCTGCGGATAGCCGCAATACCAGAAGATGAAGATGCCTATGCCGAACAAGAGGACAAAGGCAGTCCTTGCATATCTCGCAAAAATCTGTTTCATAGGTGTGAAGGATAGTACAGTGCAGAATAGTTTTAGGCGTGTTGTGGATTTTAGCCATCGCCTTTAGAGGTATTCCGTTATTATTTGGCAGAAGACGGGTACATCTTCTGCAGGTAGTCCTTGAAGATGCCGGGTGTCATGCGTGCGGCAAAATCCTCATTGTAGGCACGCAAGGCTTTCTGCACTTTCTTGCCTTCGTTCATAAGCTGTTCGCTGGAACCGGATTGGGATGCCTGCATCCTCAACTTGTTGTATTCCCTGTTAAACTCCATGATGCGGTCTTTCCATACCTGTAGCGAGTCGTTCTGGGGAGTGCCTTTAGAGGTGCTGTTGGCTCCTATCGTAACGTGTATGTCGCCTGGCTCAGAAACGATGAGTAGGTCTTGTACGCCGTCGCGGTAGTGGTAGTCTACACGGATAATCTTCATCTCGGCAGTGTCGGGGGTAAACTCAAATTTGCCGTCCTTAATGACAACGGAGTCTACATGGGCTGCGTCCTGTAGTCCAAACATGGGAACGAGGAATATCTTCTTGCCGTCCCAGCGGCTCGACTCCATGGTGCCGTGTATGTGGCAGACTTCCTTGGCAGTAGTCTTGCAGCCGGTCATCATCATAGTGCAGACCATTGACGTAAAACAGAGAAGAATAGTGGTAATCTTTTTCATGCGTGTATTTGGGTATTAATAGCGTTGGTAGTTTAGTGTTTTAGACGATACAAATGTACAAAGAATATTTGTAATAGCCAACTGTTTGCCTGTAAAACCATGCTTGCGACAATAAAAAAGGAAAAGCCCCGACTGTATCACTGCAGTCAGGACTTAACCTATCTTATATTATAATCACAACGATTATCTATGGTTCATTTGCGGCAATCACTTCTTTGCCTTGAATGCCCACCAGGTGGCTTCTTTCCAACTGCCGGTACCCTCGGCTGCATAAATCAGCTTCAGGTGGTTGGCATCCAACTGCATAATCTCGAATTCAGTAGGCTTGTCGCCATCGCCGTTGATCTTGAACGGGAAGAGAATGGAGCCGGGTGCAGTATTGAGGTATCCCAATGACCATAGGATTCCGCTTCCAAGGGGATCGCCCAGGCGGTTACCCAGATTCCATAACGATATCTCAAATTTACCATTACGAATTTCCTTGCCGTTACCGTTAAATGAAGTGACAGTTCCTGTGTTAAGGTCGAATGTCATATAGGCATTCGGGTCTTCTTCGCCAGTAGCTGTTTTGGTGTCAGAGAATTTTAACTGCGTTGTCAAGTCGGCTGGAGCGCAGGCAAACCAAATACCATTGCCATCAGTACAGAAGGCATCGCCGGTTCCGGCAACATAGCCCACGTTGCCCCAAGCGCCACCATCGGCACGGAACTCGGTATCCCAGGTCCAGGACTTACTAGAGAAGTCGGTCAAATTTGCTTCTGCATCAGACTCGCTCTTGAATGCCCACCAGGTGGCTTCGCCCCAACTTGCGACACCATCTGCAGCATAAATCAGCTTCAGGTGGTTGGCATCCAACTGCATAATCTCAAATTCAGTAGGCTTCGTGCCGTTGCCGTTGATCATGAACGGGAAGAGGATAGAGCCAGCTGTCGTCTTGAGCGTACCGTACGACCAGTTTTCCTGACGACCTGATTCGTTTTTGGAAGCAATGTTGCGATTGCCGGTATAACCTTCTACGGAGTATTTGCCCGAACGGATTTCCTTGTCATTTGCCGTATAGGTCTTCAACGTACCGTCATCATAGAATCGCATGTATGCATTCGGGTCTTCCTCGCCAGTAGCCTCTCCTGTGTCGGAGTGCTTTAACTGCCCTGTCAGGTCGGCAGGAGCACAGGCAAACCAGATGCCGTTGCCTTCGCTGCAGAAGGCTTCGCCAGTGCCAGCCGCATAGCCCACGTTACCCCAAGCACCGCCGTCGGCAAGGAACTCGGTGTCCCACTTCCATATCTTGCTGCCGTATGAATCGGAAGCAAGGAGCTTCATCTCTGTGGTAAGCTCAGAAGGCACGTATACGTTGACGGTCTTCTCGGCTTCGGTAAGGGTTCCGTCAGGATTGATGGTGCGTATATAGAACTTCTGCGAGGTGCTCTGACCGCGACGTGGTACGATACTGAAAGTTCCACTCGAGTTTCCTTTTACCAGGATGTCTTCCTTGCCCTCTTCGTCCTTGACAAGTACCGTAACGATAGTAGCAGGCGAAGTGTTGAACGTGATGTAGTTGCCGTCCACAGCAGGGTTGCCATTCTCGTCAGATTGCGTGAAAGTGAAGCAGTCGCCCAAGGTCTGTGCGGTATATGTGGTGCCCGAGAAGTTGTCTTTGTCAACTACCGGATCGCAGGATGCCAGCAGGCCCAACCCCACTATGGCATAAAAAAATATCTTCTTCATATTGTTTCAGGTTTTAAGGTTTAATATACAGGTGTACCACTCATGTTGGCGTCTTGAGTGTCCCAACCTGCATTCTGCTTTAGCACGCTCTCGTCGTTTACCTTGCGTATCTCGGTAGGCGGTATGGGGAGGAAACCGTTGGTCTCGGCATAACGCTTTGCCCAAGAAGACGAGGCATGGCTCATGGTCTTCCATGTTCCGGTATAGTTTACTCGCTGTCCCTGCTTTGCTTTTTGCAAGGCTTGGGCTGCTTCGCAATTTTCTCCTGCATCCTTGCCAGACCAGCGGCGCAGGTCGTTGAAACGGAGTCCTTCGAAGGCAAGTTCGTACTGGCGCTCTTTCTTGATGTTCGCCCAAGAATATTCTACCTCATTTAATCCAGCGCGTTTACGTACTTCATTCATGTATTGGGGGTCGCCAGTCAACTCTGTGTACATAAGGAGGACATCGGCATAGCGAATGAGGACGATGTCTGCAAAGTGGTCACCCTGCATGGAGTTTCCGTTGTTGTTTTTATAGCCGTCTTCAAGGCATCCCCACCATGTGTATTTTGAGCTGTGGTCGGACCAGTTGGTCTTGGAGCATGTTACAGGCAACATCTTTTTGTTGTACAGACCAGTCTCTTCTGTGCAGCTTGTAGTATAGGCAAACTTTGTCAACTCATTCTCGCAGTTGAGGATGGATGCGGTCTTGCGGATGTCGTTGTCCGGCCATTCTGACCAGGTTTTCTGGGTTACGGTGCCTTGTCCCCATCCTTGTCCGAACGGGAATGTCTCGAGACCGCCATTCTCATTCTTGTTCTCGTCAGCATCGCAACGGAGTCCCTGATACAGGGATGTCATGTTAGTGTAACCCATGGCTGTGGTTCCCTGCCATGAGGCAGCATTCATGAACTGTATCTGGAACAGTTGCTCTATGTTGCCGTTTCCTGCCCACAGAAGGGGTTGACCGTTCTTGTTTAAGGCGTTTCGGGTGTATTCGTAATCATTTACCGTCAGTTCGTTGGTGTATTGCCAGAGATTGCGGTAGTCGACCAACAAGGCATATTCTTTGCTCTCATAAATGTCCTTTAAGCCTGCGATAACGTCATTTTTTGTCAATTCGCCACCTCCAGGGAGGGGGATAGCTTCCAAATTGGCTTTTGCCAATTCGCCGGCCTTCTTGTAGAATCCTTGGTAGAACATATAGGCGCGAGCCAACAATGCTTCAGCAGCATACTTGGTGGCATGGCCGTTGCCCAAGGTCTTCTGACTCATCAGGTTCTTGGCCAGAAAGAGGTCTTCTAAGATATGGGGATATATTTCGTTTTCTGCGCTTTTCTGTGGGCAAGGTGTGGGACGACTTACTGCCCAATAGGCAGGAATGTCTCCAAACATCTGGGTTCCCCACAGATAATATAGGGCGCGGAGGAAATATGCCTCGCCAAGGAGCTGATTGCGCGTTTTGTAATCTCCAGTCCATGACAGGTTGTCGATGGTGTAGATGATGGTATTTGTACGGGTAATACCCTGATATGTAACCGTGAAGGCTTTGTCGTAAAGGGACTCCTTACTGGTCATGAGGTGCGATACGGCGTGACATTCCACGTCTCCGGTACCGCCACCTCCGTTCTGCTCGTCAGACATCAAGTCCCATACAAAGTAAGGACTCTGCAGCGGGTCTTGACAATAGGCGTTCAGGGTGGAATAAGCACCGCTCAACTCTTTGTTGACGTCCGACTTGTTGGCAGGGAAGTTGCTTGTGTTTTGTGATGTGTAACTGGTAACGTCCAACTGGTCTTCGCACGATGCAAAAGACATCGCAAAGCAAGCAGCGGCTATCAATATATTGAATTTTCTCATGTTGTTCGTTTTTAAGGGTTGTCAACTTAGAACTTGATATTAACACCGAACAGATAGGTGCGGCTGGTAGGATACAAACCTACGTCAATGCCTGATGCCCATGAGTCTTTTCCGCCACTGGATCCGACTTCAGGGTCTACGCCTGTGTAGCTTGTGATGGTTGCAATGTTTTGAGCCTGGAAGTACAGGCGCAACTGCTGGAACGGTGATTTCTTCCACAACTTGTTGAAGTCGTAGCCCAATGTGATGTTCTGGATTCTGAAGAAGTCGGCATCCTGCATGTAACGTGTAGAAACCCACTGCTCGTTCTTTGTACCTATTGCAAGGCGTGGCTGGGTGTTGCTGGTGCCTTCGCCGTGCCAGCGCTCGAATACGTCGCGGGTATAGTTGAGGTACTGGTTGGCAAGCTGTGCCGTGCGGTAGCACTGCATTACCTGCATACCAAACTGACCGGAACCTGTTACGCTGAAGTCGAGTCCCTTCCAGTCAAAACCGATGGTAGCTCCCAATGTGAAGTCTGGATGAGGATTACCGATATTGTGGCGGTCCTTGTCATAGTTGATAACACCATCTCCGTCATAGTCGTCCCATATCATGTCGCCAGGCTGGGCATCGCTGAGGACGGCCTGTCCTGCAGCACGTGCATCATCTATCTGTTTCTGGTTCTGCCAAATGCCGGAGTAAGACATGCCGTAGAAATAGCCGATAGGCTCGCCTACCTGTACGCGGCTGACATAAGAGGAGTTCTGGAACAAAGCATCTGTGGTTCCTGTGATGTAGTCGATGTTTTGCAGGCGGGTAACCTTGTTCTTGTTGGTGGCAAGGTTTACATTGGCACGATAATGGAAGTCCTTGCCGATTTTGTCGTTCCAGGACAATGCCAGTTCGATACCTGTATTCTCGATGTCGCCACCGTTAATGTATGGTGCACCGGTGTCGCCTACACCCATGGTCCACTCGATAGGAGCCTGTACCAACCAGTCTTTTGTCTTCTTCTTGTACCAGTCGAAGTTGACACCGAGACGCTGGTCAAGGAAACGGGCGTCGAAACCTAAGTCGAGCTGCTCGGATGTTTCCCACGTTACGTTTTCGTTGGCAATATTCTTTGCAAAAGCACCTTTAGAATATTTGTTGCTTGACAAAGTGTTGGGAATCTCGCTTGAGAACTTGTAAGCGTAGTCGGCATAATTGGTGGGTGACATGGCTATAGTGGAGAGGTACTGCAGATCGTCAATGGCATCATTACCGTTCTGACCCCAAGATGCACGGATCTTAAAATAGTCAAGCCAGCTCTTGGTGACATCCATGAACTTCTCTGACGATACAAGCCAACCAGCAGATACTGAAGGGAAGTAACCCCAGCGGTGACCGCGTGCGAACTTGGACGACTCGTCGGCACGAAGAACGAACGTGGCCATGTACTTCTCGTCATAGTTCCAGTTGAGGCGGCCGAAGAGGGAGAAACGGGCACTGTTCAGGTTGGGATACCCGCTGAAACCGGTAATGTCCGCTGCACTGTAGTTGGATAGCCAGTTATAGTCAAAGCCTCTGTTAAGTAATGAGTTCAGGTTGGAATTGTCGTTAGCGACTTTTGCCGTAGCAGACAAGTTGATTCCCCATGAGCTCTGGGAGAACTCCTGACCAATCATCACGTCAATGTTGTTCTTTTTCAAGAACTGCGGAAGTTTGTACGACAAGGTTTGGTTGAACATGAAGCTTGAGCTCTGCGACATGCTTTGCGTAACACTGTACTGGTTGCTTTGGTCGGTACTGCTTACAGAATAAGGTTGTCCACCGGTACGGGAATTGCTCGAATTGTAACCCGTGTTGAACGTGAACTTGTAGTTAAGATCCTTTATCGGCTGAACCTGTACGTAGAACGTGGCTCCCACACCAAAGTTGCGGTTCTCGTTCAAACTGCTGTATTCGCCGTTCAACAAACCATTCATTGGGTTGAAGTATATCATCGAACTGAACTTCCCATTGTATTGGGTGAAGGTTGTCAGAGTTCCGTCTGCATTATATGCCGGTGTCAATGGAGATGCTGTATAGGTGGGCTGCATGATGTTCCAGTACCCGTTACCTTCTGGAAGGTCATGCGACTTAGTGTACCAGTAGGATATGTTCTCGCCGATGGTGATGATGTCGTGTGTCTTGCCTTTGAGCAGGATGTGCTCAGAGTTGATTCGGCCCGTATAGCGCTTGTAGTTGGATGCGTTGCTTGCACCCATGGTTCCTTCGTTGCTGGTGTAACTCAAGCCCATAGAGAACTTGCTTCTCTCCGAACCGCCGGTGAGATTGAATGTGTGGTTCATCTGGACAGCGTTCTTGTTGCGGTAAAGGTCAAACCAGTCGGTTCCTTCCCATCCGTTTTGAAGTTTTTCCCATACGTCTGCGGGAAGCAAGGCTGCCCAGTTGGTGGTGGTTCCGTAAGTATTGAAGTTGGCCTCGTTGACCACCTGCATATATTCCTGTGCGTTCAGGGTGGAAGGACGACGGTATGGGTTAGACCATCCGATGTATCCATCGTACGAAGCCTGTATCTTTCCTTGCTTTCCCTGCTTGGTGGTGACAAGGATAACACCATTGGCGGCAGCCACACCATAGATGGCTGCAGAGGCGGCATCCTTGAGGACGTCGATGCTCTCGATGTCGCCAGGGTTGAGGCCGTTCAGGCCGTCATCGGCTGTGCCGGACAGGATGCCGTCGATAACGAGCAATGGAGATGCGGTACCCATGGTTCCGACACCACGGATGTTGACCTTGAAGCCCTTACCTGGCTGGGCGGATGACTGTGTAATCTGTACACCCGGTGTTGAACTCTGCATGGCCGTCAGGGCGTTGGTGGTGTTCAGCTTGGCGATGTCGTCACCCTTTACCTGTACAGTGGCACCGGTAACGAGCTTTTTCTTCTGCACGCCATAACCAACGACAACCACTTCCTCCAGTGACTTGTCGTCGCTCTTCATGGTGACATTGATGTTGGACTGGTCCCCTACGGCGATTTCCTGCGACTTGTAGCCTATGTAAGAGATGACAATAGTGGCTCCCGGTTTTACGTTGAGCGTGAAGTTACCGTCGAGGTCGGTAACGCAACCATTGCCGGTATTACCTTTTTCTACGACACTTGCACCTATAATGGCACCGTCTGCATCTGAGACATTACCAGTAATTTTCTTGGTTTGCTGCACTGAGTTGACAGACTCGAGTGATGGTGGGGCGGCAAAAGCGGAGGTGGTGTAGCTGATGCCTAATGTTGCCAATGCTCCCACAAGCAGCATTGATTTCTTCAAGTTTAGGTTCATACTTAAGATTTTAGGTTTTAATAGTATAACACTTTTTTAGGTGGTTGGCAGCTTGGCCACCAATCACACATCATAGTACAGCATTTTGCTGTTGCGATAAAATCTTTTACTTCTTGTCTTTGGTTAGGTTTTTATAGTTATTTTTAGGTTTCTGGTTGCAAAGGTACTACTATGTTATGAATATTACTGATACTTTGTTGATATGTTTGCGTACTTCTTTGCTCGATTGTAGTGATAATGGGTAAAAGGCGCGTTCCATGCTTTTATGGTGACAGGGCCAATGCACGTACATTCGTAAAATAGAAAATCATCTTGCCGCCTTATAATGCGGCAAGATGATTGCGTAGGGGATTGGCGTACATTGTCAGCAGACGTTCTTTGAGGAAAGCCTCGTCTTTGTCGGGCAGGTTAATCTTTGCATATTGCCCTTCGATGTACGATATGAATTTCTCTTTTTCTTCGACCGTATAGTGGTCTGTGTAGGCTGTTGTTCCTTCCAACATGTCAAGAGCGATATAGTTGCCGGGATAGATGTGGTAGTTGGCATGTATCTTGTGGTCTATATAGCTTGCCACCTTATTATATATATCCTGTTTGGACATGTCGGGAGCGAGTGAGTCAAGATACTCGTCCAGGCATGGAGCCGTATGGTAGTGTACGTGACCTTTGTATCCGAAGATACCCGTCTGCATGCTTACAAGGTCGTCGGTAGGGCCTTTCTTCCAGTCTGGATTGTCGCGTTTCTGTTGGAACTCCTTTGCTTTCAG
The DNA here is from genome assembly GCA_963601815.1 of bacterium. Taxonomy (GTDB): domain Bacteria; phylum Bacteroidota; class Bacteroidia; order Bacteroidales; family Bacteroidaceae; genus Prevotella. The sequence continues at coordinate 9,165 of CAVCGV010000022.1, read as the reverse complement.
GTAGTCGCAGGGGTCGTATTCGTAGCTGATGGAAAGCGGTACGAGGTGCAACTGCTTGAGGCGTTCTATGATGCTGCCTTCGCCTCCCATGGACATCATTTGCAGTATGGCTTTCTGGGTGCGGTCGTTGCTGTCCTTGGCGCGGCCTTCACGCTGGGCTATCCATATGTTTTCGTTCTTCTCCTTGATGGCGAAGTGCATGTAGTCGGACAGGCGTTTGCTCGACATGAGCATCTGGCGCATGCCGAGAGCACGCTCTACGATGAAGGCTTTGTTGAGGCGTACCAGGTCCTTTACCCATGGCAGTGACAGCAGATTGTCGCCAATGGCTATCTCGCACGTGGTAGAAAAACCATTGTCGATGAGCAGTACATCGAGGATGGCAGAGTCGAGTACGATGTCGCGGTGGTTGCTGATGAAGGTATAGTTGCGGGTGTTGTCTAAGCCCGAACAGTCCATCTCGCATCCGTTGCCTGCTTTCTTCAGTAGCCCGTGTACAAAGTCATAGCAGAAAGCCTTCTGGAACTCCAGGTTTGTGGTGCAGGCTTTCAGCTTCTGTGCTATTGCTTCGAAGGGGATGTCCGGATAGAGGTAGGCCAACACGTGCCTGAACTGTTCGTTGCCGAGCAGGCGGTCGTAAACGCCAGGCAAGTCTTCTGGCTCCCATGGCCGGATGCTGTCAAATTCTTGTGGAATGTTCATAGTAGTAATATTAAGCGGTGTTAGAACTGGTTCTCTACGATGTCGCTGAGCACTTCTTTGATGTCGAGTCCTGCGGCACGTACCTGCTGTGGTATGAAGCTGGTTGCAGTCATGCCCGGTGTGGTATTTATTTCCAGCATGTTTACTACGTCGTTGCCGTCCTTGTCTTTGGAGATGATGTAGTCTATGCGGATGATGCCATTGGCGTGAAGCAGGTCGTAGATGCGTGATGTCTCCTGTGCTACCTTCTCTGCAGTCTCAGGTGAGAGGCGGGCAGGTGTTATTTCCTGTACCTGACCGTTGTACTTGGCATCATAGTCAAAGAACTCGTTGCTTGTCACCACTTCGGTTGCAGGCAGAACTACGCTCTTGGTGGCAGTCTTGTAGACACCCTGTGAAATTTCCGTTCCGTCCATGAATGCTTCCACCATGGCCTCTTCTGCCTCCATGAAGGCAAGGCGCAGGGCAGGTGCGAGCTGGTCGGCCTGTTTTACCTTACTTACACCGAAACTACTGCCGTCGGCAGCCGGTTTTACAAAGCACGGCATACCTATGCGTTTGGCTATTGCCTCCTCGTCGTATGCCTCGCCCCGTCGCAATATGATGCTGTCGGCTACGTTCACGCCGAATCCGCGCAGGTAGTTGTTGAGTACATATTTATCGAACGTAAGTGCCTCTACAAGTACACCACTGGTGGAGTAGGGCATGTGTATGAGGTCGAAGTAACCCTGCATGACGCCGTTTTCGCCCGGCTGTCCGTGTATGGTGATGTAGGCATAGTCGAAGTAGGTGCGTTTGCCGTCCAGCATGAACGAGAAGTCGTTCTTGTCTATCTCGGCAGTTTCACCGTTGTCGAAGGCAACATGCCAGTCGGTGCCCTTTATGTCTACTATGTAGATGTTGTAGCGCTCTTTGTCGAAGAAGGAGTACAGACCTTGTCCGGAGCGCAGTGAAACGTCGTGCTCGGACGAGTCGCCGCCACATACGATGGCGATAGTTCTCTTGTTGTTTTCCATCATTGCTCTATTTTGTGTTGTTTTTGCGTTTCGTTTATTTTCCGATAGCGTTGCCGGACGGGCCGCACCGCATTCTCCTTTTATATAGTTCGGAAGGTGTCCTGTGTGGTGCCGGCTATGAAGTTGCGCCATTTTTCGATGAGAAGCTGCAGGTCTTCAGGCCATTCGCTGTCAAAGTCCATCTGCTTGCCTGTTGTGGGGTGTACGAATCCTAATGTCTTGGCGTGCAGGGCTTGCCTCGGACATAGCTTGAAGCAGTTTTGTATGAAAGCCTTGTAGCTGCTGCTGCGTTGGCCCCGCAGAATCTCTCCTCCGCCATACGTCTCGTCCATGAAGAGGGGGTGTCCTATATGCTTCATGTGTGCACGTATCTGGTGTGTTCTTCCTGTTTCCAGGATACACTGTACCAAGGTGGTGTAGCCAAACCGTTCCAGTACCCTGTAGTGGGTAACGGCATTCTTCCCTATGCCGCTGTCGGGGTCGAAGACTTTCATGCGCAGGCGGTTTTTGGGGTCGCGCCCTATGTTGCCTTCTATGCGCCCTTCGTCCTCTATGATGTTGCCCCATACCAGTGCGTTGTAGCTGCGGTGGGTGGTTTTGTTGAAGAACTGCTTGCCGAGGGCACTCTTGGCTCCTGGTGTCTTGGCGACCACGAGCAGTCCTGAGGTGTCTTTGTCTATGCGGTGTACAAGTCCTACTTCCGGGTCGTTGGGGTCGAAGTCCTTGATGTCGCGCATGTGCCATGCTACGGCATTGATGAGCGTACCCGTAAAGTTGCCTGCCCCCGGGTGTACTACCATTCCGGCTTTCTTGTTTACCACCATAAGCTGGTCGTCTTCATAGACAATGTCGAGCGGAATGTCTTCCGCCACAATGCTGGTGTCGTGCTTGGGACGGTCCAGCATAAGGGTTATCTCGTCGTTGGGACGAACCTTGTAGTTGCTCTTGACGGGCTTTCCGTTGACGTGTATGAAGCCTGCCTCTGCGGCACTTTGTATGCGGTTGCGGCTCTGGTACGGATTCTTTTCGGACAGGTACTTGTCTATGCGGACGGGGGCTTGCCCCGGGTCGACTTGTATCTTCCAGTGCTCGTATAGTTCGCTGCCGTCAGTTGTGTTGTCGCAGTCCAGTTCCTCCATTTCGTCGTTGTATACGTAGTCGTATTCGGGGTCGTATGTCTCTTCTGTCATATTTTTTTTGTGTGAGATGGTGGATAATAGCTGTACCTATAGCTGTTATTCTGTCACTTCGTTGTGGTTATGGGGTGGGGGAGTGCCAGCAGGCTCCTGTGTCTCTGTTCCCGGAACCACCTCGAAGTTGTCTTCTCCGTTGTCTACGGGCTCTCCTTCTCCTTCGAGCAGTTCGGTGGGACTTCCCATCGGGTCGATGATGTCTACGGAGTCGGCGGCATCGCGCTTTCCGTTTCCTACAAGGATGGTCAGTACGTCGTCAACGGATACCTTGTCTCCGGCAACGATGTGCTTCCCCTTTACCAATATGCCGTATACCCAGTCTTCTTCGCCCGGTACGTACTGAGGAGTGCCGAGCTTGAAGCCCATTGCTGTTAGTTTGGCCATCGCTTCCCTGAGCGAGCTGTTGTCGATGACGTCGGGCAGGGTGATGGTGGGTGAGTGGGCGGAATTGATGGTGACATAGATGGTGTGTCCCGACTTGACACATTCGCCGGCTGCCGGACTTTGCTCCAGTATGCAGCCAGGCGGCAGGGTGCGCACATACCCTGTGTCGGAAACCTCTATCTGCAGTCCTGCGTTCTTCAGCAGTAGTTCCGCATCGCAGTATTGCTTGTGCCGTATGTCGGGAATGGAGATGGACTCTCCATGACGGGTGTATATGTCCAATCCGTATTTCACGCCCATACAGAGTAGTATGAACGCAAAGGCCATGGCGGCAATGTTGCCCCACAGGTATCTGCTTTTGAACTTGTTTATAAATTCGGATGAAGTCATACTCTAAATTTTGTACAAAGATAATGAATTCATGCGAAACGTGAAAACAATAAGAGGAAAAACAAACAAAAAGCAGCAAAGTTTTCTCCCTTGCTGCTTTCTGTGCCGTCGGTGACGGAGATGTGCGGAAAATTATTTTCCGTGGTGCTCGTCAGAAACGGTTAACTTCTTGCGACCGTGAGCACGGCGAGAAGCCAGTACGCGACGACCATTCTTTGTTGCCATGCGCTCGCGGAAACCATGCTTGTTTACACGGCGGCGGTTGTGAGGCTGAAATGTTCTTTTCATTTTCTCTTATTTGTTTTAATTAATGTTCTTACTGCAAAGAGGGCACAAACGCCCTTTTTGGGCTGCAAAATTACGCATTATTTCTGAAATGACAAAGAAAACGGCCGAAATTAGCTGGATTATTTACGTTTTTTTCGCTTTTTACTTTGCTCTTTCGCGATTTTGACGTAACTTTGCAGCGTTTTACCGATTATTTATAAATACAAGATAAACAACAAGATGATTAATTCACAGGAAATTAAGAAAGGTACTTGCATCCGCATGGATGGCAAGGTATGGGTTTGTATTGATTTTCAGCACCGCAAACCAGGCAAGGGAAATACTGTCATGAACACCAAGTTGAAGAATGTTGCTGACGGCCGTGTACTGGAGCGTACATTCCAGGTGGGTTTCAAGCTGGAGGATGTCCGCGTGGAGCGTCGCCCTTACCAGTATCTCTATGAGGACTCTACCGGTTGTATCTTCATGAACCAGGAGACTTTCGAGCAAGTGTCTATCGCAAAGGACAGCGTTACCGGTGGCCAGTACATGAAGGAAGGCGACGTGGTAGAGGTTGTTACAGATGCTACCGACGGCACGATTCTTTTGGCTGAGATGCCAGTGAAGACAACGCTGAAGATTACTCACTCTGAGCCAGGTGTGAAGGGAAATACCGCTACAAATGCCACAAAGCCTGCTACGCTTGAGACAGGTGCAGAGGTGCGCGTGCCTCTCTTTGTAAACGAGGGCGAGACCATCCAGATCGATACCCGTGACGGTAGCTACCTCAGTCGTGTAAGCGAGTAAGCAGCAACGTTGCATTCCAACAATGTCATTTTTTTAGAACACGCTTTTGGTGTATGAAATATTCTGTCATTGTACCCGTGTATAATCGTCCTGACGAGGTGGACGAACTTCTCGAAAGCCTTACTTCGCAAAGTGCGGACTCCTTTGAGGTAATCATCGTAGAAGACGGTTCGCAAGTTACGTGCAGGCATGTGTGCGAACGGTATGCAGACAGATTGGACATACATTATTTTTATAAAGACAATTCCGGGCCGGGGCAAAGCCGCAACTATGGTGCTGAAAGGGCACAGGGAGAGTATCTGTTGATACTTGACAGTGATGTGGTGTTGCCACCGGACTATCTTAGAGCGGTAAACGACGAGTTGGAGGTCGAGCCTGCCGAAGCCTTTGGCGGGCCGGACAAGGCCAGCCCGTCGTTTACAGCTGTACAGAAAGCCATTTCTTACTCCATGACTTCTTTCTTTACGACTGGAGGTATCCGCGGCGGAAAGAAAAAGATGGACAAGTTTTATCCCCGTTCTTTCAATATGGGTATCCGCAGGGATGTCTATCTCGGGCTTCATGGCTTTTCGGACATGCGCTTTGGCGAAGACATAGACTTCTCTATCCGTATATTCAAAGCCGGTTGTTCGTGTAGACTCTTCCCGGAAGCTTGGGTGTGGCACAAACGGCGTGCCGACTTCCGTAAGTTCTGGAGACAAGTGTACAACAGCGGCATTGCCCGTATCAATCTCTATAAGAAATATCCCGAGAGTCTGAAACTCGTGCATCTCTTGCCCATGGTGTTCACTTTGGGTGTGTTCGGCACGTTGCTTTGCCTGTTGCTTGGCTTCTTGCCCTATGCTCTGGGTACGCATCATGTTTTCCCTTTGCTTGGCATTCTGGTAGAGGTGCTCGGTTGTTTGGGGGCTGTGCTCTTGTTGCTGTATAGTGTGGCGTTGCTGGTTGACAGTACCCGTAAGAATGGAAGCATCCGTATAGGACTGCTGAGCGTGCGTGCTGCGTTCACCCAATTGCTCGGCTATGGTTGCGGATTCCTTACAGCGTGGTGGAAACGTTGCGTTATGGAACGTGACGAATTCAGCGCATATGCCAAGACTTTTTACAAATAAGGACGTGACTGTTCGTGAACATTTTTGTTTGCAATGACGCATGTCTTATGTGCTCTTCGGAGAGAATAGTCTCTAATTATAGTAAAGGAAGTTTTACTCCGTTGGCGAATGAAATACTATTGCGTTGGTAAATGAAATACTATTGCGTAAAACTACGATGAACCAAGTTGTCTGTTGTTGTGGTGGCGCAAAGTGGCAACTCCGAAAAAATATCTAATCTAATATGGTTGAAAAACTATCCATTGCCCATTGGGCGGAAGAAGACAAACCTCGCGAAAAACTGGAACGCTTGGGCGCTTCTGCCTTGTCGAACGCCGAACTATTGGCTATTCTTGTCGGTTCTGGTTCTCTTGAAGAAAGTGCAGTAGACTTGATGAAACGCATCATGAACGACTGCGACAATAGTCTGAATGCGCTTGGTAAAATGACCATTCACGAATTGACAGCTTATAAGGGAATTGGTCTTGCCAAGGCTGTTACCATTCTTGCGGCCTGTGAACTTGGGAAACGCCGTTCGGCTGACCGCTTGGGTATACGCCCGGACTTGGGGTCGTCTCGTGCAGTATATGAATATATGCATCCTCGTATGCAAGATCTTGACGTGGAGGAAGGGTGGATTTTGCTGATGAACCAAAATTTTAAGCTAATCAAGGCTGAGTGTATCTCGCACGGCGGATTTACTGAGACAGCTATTGATGTGCGTCTCGTTATAAAAGAGGCATTGCTCAATAATGCCACCATTCTTGCCCTTTGTCACAACCATCCAAGTAACAATGCAGTGCCAAGTAGGCAGGATGACCAACTTACGGAATGTATTAGTCGTGCATGCAAACTAATGCGGATTTTCTTTATGGATCATGTCATCGTTACAGACGGCAACTATTACTCTTATCACGACAAAGGAAGATTGTAGGTTAAAATAAATCGCTTTTCCTTTGCTACCTCGGATTTTTCTGCTATCTTTGCAGAAATCAAGAATCAAATCATAATGACACAAGAGGAAAAATCAAAGATAGAAGAGCGCATCGTAGATGTTCTGAAGACTGTATATGACCCTGAAATTCCTGTCAATATTTGGGACTTGGGTATGATATACAAGATAGATGTTAAGGACGACGGAAATGTCGATCTTGACATGACCTTTACTGCTCCTTCGTGTCCTGCTGCCGACTTTATCCTGGAGGATGTGCGCTCCAAAGTGGACAGTGTTGAGGGCGTGAAATCTGCCAATGTCAATCTTGTCTTCGAACCCGCATGGGATCAGAGTATGATGACAGAGGAGGCGCGTGTGGAACTTGGTTTTGAATAAGGAGGTTTATGAAAAACATTTATTTTCTCTCGGATGCCCATCTCGGTTCACTGGCTATTGAGCACGGCCGGATGCAGGAAAGACGTCTTGTGCGGTTTCTGGACAGCGTCAAGGACAAGGCTGCCGCAGTATATCTCCTCGGCGATATGTTCGATTTCTGGAACGAGTACCGCTATGTGGTACCAAAAGGCTACACTCGTTTTTTGGGTAAATTGTCCGAGCTGACTGACAGCGGGGTAGAAGTACATTTCTTTACGGGCAATCATGACCTTTGGACTTATGGCTATCTTGAAGAGGAGTGTGGCGTAATGGTACATCATGAGCCCATGACGGCAGAAATTTACGGAAAGATCTTTTATCTGGCACATGGAGACGGTTTGGGAGACCCGGACGTGAAGTTCAAGTTTCTGAAGAGGGTTTTCCACAATAAAGTTTGTCAATTTCTTTTCAATGCCATACATCCCCGCTGGGCTATGTCTTTGGGACTTGGTTGGGCCAAGCGTAGCCGCATGAAACGCAAGGACGGGAAAGAGCCTCCATATATGGGAGAGAAAAACGAGTTTCTTGTCCGTTTTGCCAAGCAATATATGCAGCGGCACACTAATATTGACTATTTCCTTTTTGGGCATAGGCATATAGAATTGGACTTGATGCTCAGCAAGAAAACGCGGCTGATGATTCTCGGTGACTGGATTTGGCAGTTTACCTATGCCGTGTTTGACGGTGAGCATATGTTCATGGAAGAGTACGTAGAAGGGGAGAGCCAACTGTAATTGTTGGACCCTCCCCTTTGTGCTTTTCATGGTATTAGCAACGCTTATTTTTGTATTATAGTATATTTTCAATATTGGTCTCGGCAGTTCCTGTTAGTTGTACTGCCAATTCTTAGCGCATTCCGATGTTTGGATTGTTCCAGTGTTTTTCTTTTTCGTCTTTTGGTACTGCTTTTCTTAACTAATGTTTTTTCTAATTATGTTGCAAAGATACATTTATTTTCTGAACCTGCAAACTTTTTGAAAGAAAAAATGTTGATAGTTGCAAAAAAAGTTGTTTTTTGTATGTTCTTGCGCTTTCTGCTTGTCTTTTTTATATATTGTAACTTTTTTAATACTTCTGTATGGTTTCTGTGGATAGTGTTGTGGTGGTATCTTTAGAAGCATAGTTGAAGGGGGAAGCCAAAAAATATTGGCTTGCCCCCTTCTTTTTTTGTGTTTTCCCTGGTATAATGGTTGGGGGCGTTATTGTAAAGGTTCAATTTTGTTTCTTTCTGACCATTACTCGGACTACTAAATCTTTATCATGCTGTTTTTCTGCATTTTTAAGTCGATTTCTTTTTTGTACTTCAGCATGTGTTCTTCTGGTCTTGCGTTTCCACGCACGTCATTTCGTATGGTGCTTGCGTTAACGTACGCGTCTATGCATGAGGCTTTGTTCCGTCAAGGAATAATAGTATTCTGTTTATTCTGTGTTTCATGGAGATGTTATTTTCTCATGTCTTGACTTAGGTTTTTGCAAAGTTACATTTAATTCCTGAATTTGCAAACTTTTTGAAAGAAAAATGTAACGCATAACTGAAAATATTGTTTTTTTGCTTGTCAGTTCCTACTTTTGTCGTTTTTTTTGATACATTGTCAACTACTCCTGATGTGTTTTTCTGATATCGGGCAAATTATAGGAAGAACGGCACTTTTGTCTGGCATAGTAAAAATGCCAGACGTTTCCTTGCCTTGGGTCTCTCTCCTGAGCAAGTTGCAGCAGGAACCCAATTGCCTTTAGACGAGGTAAAGAAACTAATGGACAAATAAAACAAAGGTGTATACTTGCTTACCTGATATCAAGGCAAGCGAGGATACACCTTATTCATATCTTTAAGCCGTTGTTGAGTCTATTCTGTGGCATGAAAGTTAGAGGCGGTTGCATCACCTTAAATTCTCAATTTCGTTTTCTTCCACCCCTGTCAGTTGGACCACCAAATCTTTGGCCAT
>CAVCGV010000021.1:0-29874 GCA_963601815.1 bacterium | reverse complement strand
GCGAGGGTAACGCATCCAGTTTAGTAATGTGTAAAAAATAACTTGAGCAGATTTGCCCTTTCAGCCCGTCGTTGGCACATTTCGCGAATCAAAAAAAATGCTCAAGTTATTTTTTACACATTACTTACTAAGAAAAATTCTCTAATTCTCTAATTCTTGACTTTAGAAAAGTACCAAGTTTTTTGGCCTGTACTACAATGTTACAGCAGCCTCCTTGAGGTCTACTGCCTTGGCGGTAAGCTTGCCTTTTCCCTTGAGCACTACAACACACTTGCCGAAGAAAGCCTTGCGGTGCGGGTCTGTGAAACGTTCCAATGATGTCTGGCACCCATTGTCGGTACCAAGAATGACTGGTACGCCGGCTGTAGCGTCACCATTTCCCTCTACCGAGAAGAATATCTGGTTCTCTGCATTAGGACACAGATTGCCGTCCTTATCCACCACGTTCACCTCTACGAAGGTAGTAGGCTCTGAGGAGCCGTAAGCCAAAGTGCCCTGATAGGTCTTCTTCAGCACGATGTGGTCTGGTGCGCCTGCGGTCTTGATGACCTGTTCGCCCACCTGCTTGCCGTCCTTGCGGGCAATGACCTTTACCTCGCCCGGCTCGTAGGTTACACGCCACATTACATGATACTCGGTACTCTTGCTGTAGGCATCGCCCTCATTCTGCGCACCATAGACGGTCTTCTTGCGGACGCCCTGACTCTTGCCGTTAACGAACAGCTCCACCTCGTCGGCATGGTTGTAGTAGCACCACATGTCGATGGTCTGCCCTGGAATCCAGTTCCAGTGGGGGAATAGATGCAACACATTCTTGTCGGTCCACTCACTCTGGTACATATAGTAGCTGTCCTTGGGAAGGCCCGCCAAGTCGATGATGCCGAAATAGCTGCTGCGGGCAGGATAAGCGTAGGGTGTAGGCTCGCCGATATAGTCGAAGCCTGTCCAGATAAACTGACCGCCCACGAAGTCGTTGTGCTTCACCACATCCCATGTCTCCTCGTGCGTACTGCTCCAGGATGCATGCATGTTGTCGTATGCCGAGCACATATTCGAGGGGTCGGTATAGGGCAACCACCATTCCTTGGGAGCCATAGTGATACTGTCCGAAGGCATCTTGTAGAAGCCGCGGGTCTGCAAGGCAGACACACTCTCAGAGAGAATGAACGGCTTGCCGGGGAAATTCTTTGGCACATCCTTTACCCACTGGTGATGATAGTTGAACCCGATGACATCAATGGCACCACTCTTGAAGAGGTGGTTCTTGGGGTCTGGCTCATTACACCCTGCCGTTACAGGGCGCGTTCCCCACGGGTCGCACGCTTTTACTATCTCGGCAAGATGGCGGGTAAGGAGTGAGTTGACGCTCAGTTCGTCGCCATGCGACAAGGTAGAGGCATCGTGCCCGGCATTCAGTATCAGGTTTGCCTGTTCGAGGCTCAAGGTGTCTGCAGCAGCGTCCGACCACTGTTCCAGCACCTCGTTGCCGATACTCCACATGATGATGCTGGGATGGTTGCGGTCGCGTTTCACGAGGTCGGAGAGGTCGCGCTTGTGCCATTCGTCGAAGAAGCGGGCATAGTCGCCGTTCGACTTTTTCCTGCGCCACATGTCGAAGCTCTCGTCCATCACAAGCAATCCCATGGAGTCGCACATGTTCAGGAGTTCGGGTGCCGGCGGGTTATGACTGCTGCGGATGGCATTCACGCCCATATCCCTGAGGATGGTGAGTTTGCGGCGCATGGCATCCTCGTTGACGGCAGCACCGAGGCATCCAAAGTCGTGGTGCTCGCAGACACCATTCAGCTTCAGGTTCTTGCCATTGAGGAAAAAGCCCTTCTGTGCATCAAACTTCACATCACGGAAACCTGTTTTGCTTATCGCCTCGTCTACCGTCTTGCCATTCACTACCAGTTCGCTCTTTACGGTATAGAGGTAACCGTCGCCAATATTCCACAGATGGGGATTGTTTACCTTGAGCTGCTGTACAAAGTCGCCCTGACTCTTTGCCACCACCTTGCCTGCGGCATCGAGGACGGTATTGCGAACGATGACCTTTACCTTGCCCTTGGCATTGATGTTGGCTTCCACCTTTACCTTCACATCGCCCTGTGGAGTGGTGGAAACATACTGTCCCCACTGGGGGATGTAAGCATTCTTGGGGGTCTTGGTGAGCCAGACGTGGCGATAGATGCCACAGCCTGAGTACCAACGACTGTTGGGCTGGTCGCTGTTGTCTACCTTGACGGCGATGACATTGTCGCCCTTCTTATTAACATAAGGTGTAAGGTCGTACTCGAATGTACTGTAACCGTAAGGGCGCGTGCCGAGCTTATGACCGTTGATATAGACGGTGGAGTTCATGTATACGCCATCGAAGGTGACGGTGTAACGGTCGTACTTGTCCTTAGGGTTCACCGTGAAGTGCTTGCGGTACCACCCTGTGCCGCCCGGAAGGGCACCGCCACTGGCGCCCGAAGGGTTGCTCGGAAGGAAATCGCCCTCGATAGCCCAGTCGTGCGGCAAGTCGAGATGGCGCCATGCTACGTCGGCATAAGCGATCTTCTCCATGCCGACACTGTCTGCCAATGTGAAAAGCCAGCCCTTATCAAAGGACTGGCGTTCACGGGCGCTCAAAGACTGAGCGCCCAACACTATTGCTGCTAAAACAAATAGTTTCTTCATGTTACTTCAGTTTTACGGTAACAGCCTGACCGGTGTATTTCACCATCTTGCCCTTAGGCGACTTGGCGAGGTCAACACCCTGGTTATTCTGTGCATTCACGAGAATGACGTTGAAGCGACGCTTCTGCAGCATGCCGTCATACGAACCCTTGCGGGCACCGATGGTTACGGTCTTCTGGGCGTCGTTGTACTTGATGTCGAAGGTGCTGTACTTGCCCTTCTCGTAGTTGTAGTTGGTACCCTCGTCCTCGTAGATGGTAAACTGACCGTCCTTGCCGGCATATACATAGAGGTCGATGAGTTCTGGCTTCTTCTGGTCGCTCCACTCCATCTCCGGACCTACAGGGAGGATGGCTCCCTCTGGTACGAAGACAGGAATTTTCTCGTATGGAGCGTCTGCCACGATGGTCTGACCGCCTGCATAATACTTGCCGGTATAGAAATCGTACCAGCCCTTCTGCTGGGGCAGATAGACGTTGCGGCTATACTTCTGGTACTCGCCTACAGGGCAAGCCATCAGGGCGGAACCGAACATCCACTGGTCCTTGATGTCGTAAACATTGTTGTCGCCATTGAAGTCCATCACGAGCGCACGCATCATGGTGTAGTCCTTCAGGTGAACCATACCTGCCATACTGTAGAGGTAAGGCATCAGGCGATAGCGCAACTTGTCGTAAGCCACGATGGTCTTGTAGGCAGGATGCTCGGCCGGAGCAATGTTCCAGACCTCACGGGTAGGCCACTGGCCGTGGGTACGGTAGAGGGGTACGAAGCAACCGAACTGGTTCCAGCGGGCCTGCAGCTCACGCCACTCCTTCAGGTCGGCATTCTCCGTGCCTGTCTTGTCAAACTCCTGCTGGGCTGCCACATAGCGGTTTTCTACACAGAAGCCGCCCTGGTCCATACCCCAGAAAGGAAGACCTGCCAAGGAGTAGTTCAAACCGGCTGTCATCTGGGCACGCATATCCTCCCAGCGGGTGGCGATGTCGCCCGACCATGTAGCGGTGCTGTAACGCTGCTCGCCTGCAAAACCGGAACGGGTCAAGAGGAAGACACGCTGGTTGGGGTTAACGGAGCGCTGACCGTTATAGATGGCATCGGCATTCACGATGCTGTATGCATTGAAGTATTCGGTAGAGGTACCGAGAGCGGTAGGACCGCAAAGGGCCTTGCGGTACCACATGGGGGTACAGTCGCGGACGTTTGGCTCGGATGCATCCATCCACCAGGCGTCTACGCCAAACTTATACTTGCTGTAGAGGTTCTCGTCCATCTGGCGCCAGAACATCTTGCGGGCACCTGCATCGTAGGCATCATAGAACGAACCGCGGTAACCGAGCCAGTCGTGGATATCGTCCTTGATGGCCTGGTGGTACATCCATCCCTTGCTGTCGAGTTCCTTGTAGTTCTTGGTGGTATCGTAGAACTTGGGCCATACGGAAATCATGAATCTTCCGTTCATGGCGTGTACGCTGTCGAGCATGGCCTGTGGGTTGGGATAACGGGAAGCCTCGAAGTTGTGGCAACCCCATGCGTCGATAGGCCAGTAGTTCCAGTCCTGCACGATGTTGTCCACAGGAATCTTGAGGTCACGGAATTTCTTCAGGTTGCTCTCGATGTCCTCACTGCTCTGGTAGCGCTCACGGCTCTGCCAGAAACCGAGCACCCACTTGGGGTAAACGGGGGCCTTGCCTGTAAGGGTACGGTAGCCGGAGATTACCTCGTCCATGTTCTGACCGGCGATGAAGTAGTAGTCCATATCGGGCGACATCTCGTTCCAGATGCTCAACTGGTTCTTGTCGGCCTCCGAACGGGGTGCTGCCACACGCAGTCCGCAGTAAGATACGTCGCCGTCGGGCTGCCACTCTATGCGGATGGGGGTCTTCACGCCCTTGCTGATGGCTGTCTCAAATTTATAGGAGTTGGGGTTCCATGCCGTACGCCAACGCTCGGGTACCACGAGTTTGCCGTCGATATAGATCTTCATGTAGCCGGCATAGTAGAGGATAAACTGATAAAAACTGTTTGTGGGAGCCTCTACATATCCCTCGTACACCACTTTCGACCCGTTCAGAGCAAAGCCCTTGGGCAGGTTCTGGATGCCGCCGTTGTCGGTCTTCTTGCAAAGCTCGGAAGCTTCGGGCATGGCATACTCGAAGTAGATGCTGTCCTCGCCACGTACTATCTTCTGGCCCTTCTTATCTATATATGTACCCGTGAGCTGGCCTTCCTTGCCATCCTTGTCGTAGAGCTTGAAGGCACGGTTGAGCTGCAGGTAGTCGTCGGGCTTGCCCCAACGGCAGAAAGAATAAGAATCCCACAGGATACCATAGTTCTTGTTGGAAACGACGAAAGGCACACTTACCTTTGTATTATACTGGAAGAGGTCTTCGTTCTTGCCCTTCATGTTGAGTTCTTCGCTCTGGTGCTGACCGAGGCCGTAGAATGCCTCATTGTCGGGCGAATCGAAGAGGGCACGCCATGACCAGCCATGCTTCTGCGCCTCGGGCACCTTGGCGATGTCTACACCCATCTCGTAGTCGGGCACGGTGAAAGGCTTAAAGGTCTTGCCGCCCTGAGCCACCTCGTTGAGAAGCACGTTGCCTTTGAGGTCATAGAACGTGATGTGGCCAGTAGCCTCGTTCAGTATGGCCTTCATGGCTGCGGTGGTAATGACGAGGTTGTCGCCCTGCTCGTTCACCTTATAAGATGACTTGCCGGTCTGGGGAACGATTATCAAGCTCTGCTTGTCCTTGAAAGACTGCTCGGCTGTGGCCTGCACACGAATAATCTTGTCGTTTACCACCTGCAGGCGAATCTGGGTAGGTCCATCGTTTTGGTGTTGTTTCAACTGTACGGTTAGATAGTTGCCGTTCTGACTGAAACCTGCTGCCTGTAGCCCTGAGGCGCTCAAGAACAGCACTGCTGAAATCATTAAAGTTTTAGATAGTTTCATGCTTAACAGAATTTTATTGTTGTTGTCTGCTGCAAATTTAGAAAAAAAGGAAGATTAGCAGACTACCCTTTTGTTATGAAAGGGTGTATAAAATGTTAAGGTGGGCGTGAAGCCCACCTTAAATATAGTCACTATCCGTTAAGTTGTTTCTTATATTGCGAAGGAGTCATGCCGTACGCCTCCTGGAAATACTTGGAGAAGTAGCGCGGATTGCCGAATCCTACCTTGTACGCTATCTCCGACACGTTGTACTCGCCAGTGTGCATCAGTTCTTCTGCGTGCTTGATACGCTTGGCGCGCAAATACTCAGAGGGGGTGGTACCCGTCAGCGCGAGCATACGTTTATATAATTGTACGCGCGAGATGCACAGACAGCTGCTCATTCCCTCTACGGAGGCGTCGGGGTCGCCCATGTTGTCGCGTATGTAGGCATCTACCGATGCCAGGAACTTACGGTCGGTCTCCGTCAACTTGAAGTCGGGGTTCTGCCCTGTACCTTCTGCCTCGTCCTCCTCGTCATGCTCCACACCTACTGCTGTAGAGCATGACGACCGCAGGAAGTTGTCGATGCGTGTCTTCAGCAGGTCGATGTCAAATGGTTTGGTGACATAGGCGTCGGCTCCGTTCACAAACCCTTCCTTGCGGTGTTCGTCCGCAAGGCGTGCCGTAAGCATCACGAAGGGGATGGTGGCCAACTCTACCGTGCCTTTTACCAGTCGGCAGAGGGCATTGCCGTCCATGACGGGCATCATGACATCGCTCAGTATTACTGCGGGGCGCTGCTTCTGTATCTTTTCCCAGGCGTCCTGTCCGTTTATAGCCTCTACCACGCAGTAGTCGGGCGAGAGTTGCTCGTGCATGAATTCACGGAAGTCGTCGCTGTCGTCCACTAACATCACGATGGGCTTCATGCCTCCACGCTCCGTATGCGACTGCCGGTCGGGATGGTTTTGTCTCTCCGGGATTTCTTCCAGCATGGCTACAGGCAGTTCTTCTGCCGGCGTACCTGCAGTTGCCTGTTGGTCCTGTGCGTTATCTGATGCGGCAAGGTGTCTTACCGGTATGTCTACGATAAAGACGGTACCGCCACCGGGGTTGTCCTCCACACGTGCGTTGCCGCCGTGCATCTTGGCAAACTGCATGACAAGGTTCAGTCCGATGCCGCTGCCTCCATAGGGCTGCATCTCGGTACCGTTTACCTGATAAAAGCGTCCGAATACCTTCTCCTTGTCGGCATCACTGATGCCGCGTCCCGTATCTGCCACGGTTAGGCGCAGCATGTCTTTGTCTTCCGTCTGCTTGTCTTCTCGCACAAAGACATTCAGTCCTACCGACACACTACCGCCGTCGGGGGTAAACTTGTAGGCGTTGCTCAGGAGGTTGTTCACTATCTTGCCCACCTTGTCTACATCGAAGGCCATGATGAGTTTGGGGAGGGACGACTGGAACTCTATCTTTATCTTGCTGTTGGCCAAGTGGTGGAAAGTGTTGCAGATGTTCTTGACAAATGCCACGATGTCCATATTGGAGAGTGCCAGATGGTCGCTACTCTTTTCCACCTTGCGGAAATCGAGTATCTGGTTGACGAGTGCCAGCAGGCGCAGGGCGTTGCGGTGGATGAGTTGCAGCTTTCGGCGTTTGCCGTCGTCTTGCTCTTCCTTCTCCATCGTGGCGAGCGGCGAGATGATGAGCGTAAGGGGGGTGCGCAGTTCGTGACTCACATTGGTAAAGAAGTTGAGTTTCAGCTCGTTCAGTTCTTCTGTCTTGCGCACGCTCTCCTCCATTTTCTCGCGCTCGTACTTGGTACGCTGCCTGTCGAGCATACGTTTGCGGTAGACGAAGAACAGCCCCACGCCCAAAAGGACATACAGGAGGATGGCTATGGGCGACATATAGAAGGGCGGGCGCACGTGTATCTTCAGTTCGCTTATCTCGTCGCTTACCGTTCCGTCACTGTTCACCACCTTCACCTGCAGCGTATAGTTGCCGGGCGAAAGGTTGGTAAAGGTTACCGACGGCTTGCTTTCTGTCGTCATGAGCCATTTGTCCGACACGCCCGCCATACGGTACAGGAATCTGCTGCGCGAGGGGATGGACACATCATTGGAGGCGAGCTGTATGGTGAAAGCATTGTCGGAATAGTCGAGGTCGAGCTGACGGCAGCAGTCGAGTGCCTCCTGCAGCACTACCCTGCCCTCGTACACCTCGCCTGCCACGAGCGGATGATCGAAGAGCACAAGACCGCTGAAGAGCACACTTACCGAGCGTTTGGTAGAGCGTATGCCCTGCATGGGCACGATGTTGAGCCCATCCTGCCCGCCAACGGCTATCGAACCGTCTGCCAACCGACACGCCGACCGATAGTTGAGCTGACCGTCCTGCAGTCCGTCCAGACTGTTGTAGCTCGACAGGCTCAGGGTCCAATGGCCGTCATCGTCCTTGCTCAGTCTGACACGTGTCAGCAGAAACTCCGACACGATCCACATACTATGGTCGCGCGCCTCTACCACGGCGCAGCCCACCATACCCTCTGTGCCGTTCATGTCGTTCACCGACTCCATCTGGTCGCTGTGCGGGTCGTACATCGTAATGCCGGCGGGCGATGCCATCCAGATAATGCCGCGGCTGTCCATCATGGCATAATTGATAGACGGACTGGGGAACGGGGTGCCGGAGCGTGTAGCGTTGAGGGTTGTCACCTTGTGTGTCTTGAGGTTGAAGAGGGAGACACACTGCGAGTGGCCGAGCAACACCTCGTCGCCCTTGGCCTTGGTTATCGAACTGATGTAGTTGGACGGCAACTTGGTATTGGCCATATCGTAGGTCTCGAACGTTTCGGTCTGAGTATTCATTACCTGCAGTCCACTTCCTAACGTACCTATGAGCAGACGCCCTCCTGGAGCTTCTGCCAGGCTCCACACACTGTTGTTGGCAAGTCCGTGGCGCGTTGCCTTATAGGTTTTCCATACTCCGTCGCGGTATCTTGCCAGTCCTCCGTTGAACGTGCCGAAGTATACGCTTCCGTCGCTCATCACTACGCTGCTCACTACGACGTCCGACGCCAATCCGGTCTGTTGGGCAGTGTAGCGCTGCACCATTCCCGTAAGGGGATTGTAGGAGAGGATGCCGTGGTCGTTGGTGCCACACCACAACAGGCCTGCTCCATTCTGACTAATGGTACAGATGTCGCCCAGCGGAATGGTAGTGAAGCGTGCAAGCGAAGGCGAGAAATACGCCACGCCGTTCTTGTAGGAACCTATCCATACATCGTCGCAGTTGTCTATGTAGATGCGCTGCAGCGAATTGTCGGGCAAACTCTGCATGTCCTGGTCATTCTTCAGGTAGTTACGGCAGGTCTTGTCTTTATAGTCCACCACCAGCAGACCGTCGTGGTCGGTAGCTATCCATAGCCGCCCGTCGGAGGTACTTGCCATGTCGCGTATAAAAGAAGGGGTGCGACCTTGTATGTCTATGCCGTTGGCATGCAGGAAGGACGATACTCCTCTAAACCAACGCTTCTGCGCCGTGCTGTAGATGTTGGTCTCGCTGCCCATCAGTACCCAGTAGTTGGAACGGCTGTCCACAAAGGTGTAGGCGGCTGTAGCCGGATACTGCATGGCAAGGGCTGTATTAATCCACAGTATGCGGTGCTTAGCACCGTCTAAGCGACAAATGGTTCCGTTGGTAAAAGAGACGATGACGGTTCCGGCGTGTTCGGAGAAATGCGAAACATGGTCACCGGGAAGTGTGTAAGCGGGATTGCCTCCTCCTACGTTGGGGAAAGAGAAGAGGAAGGTTTTGTGGGTCTTGGCATCGATGTAGTAACAGCCTTTGCCGTAGATGCTTACCCACAGGTTCTTCTGCCGGTCGACAAACACCCGGTCTATTCCGCCTCTTATTCCTATACCCGCCAACCGCTTCTCGGGCTGCCGGTCGAAACTCTCGTATTTGTAGTCGAAAATGCAGTATCCCAAGGCTGTATGTAGCCAGAGGTTGTTTTCCGCATCCTGGTAAATCTCGTCTACGAGGTTGTTGGGCAACGACTTCGGATTGACATTGTTGTAGAGGAATGTCTTGATGCGGAATCCATCGTAGCGTGCCAGTCCGCCCTGTGTACCAAACCACATATAGCCTTTGTGGTCCTTGAGGATAGCCTGTATGTGGCTGTTGGTGAGTCCGTCCCGGTTGTTGAGCCGGGTAAACTCTATGTTACCTGCCACCGCAGGGCACAACAATATCAGCCACCCTACTGCCAGAAGCAATAGGCGACGGACGGTTTTTCTGGGATTATCGATAGAGTATGTTTTCTTTGTCATAGGTGTTTAGCTACTTCTCTGTTCTCATGCTACCGATATACAGATTCGGCGCAGGGGCATCGAGTGCGGAGAGCATGTGCATTACTGGCGTTTTTCCGAACTTTCCCTTATCTTGAGTATCATCGGCACCACCTCTTTATATATTTTCGGGTCGCCGTTGATGTTCCTCATGAGCAGTTCGCACGCCTTGGCGCCTTGCTCGTGGGCTTTGTCCATGATGGCAGAGAGGCGTGGGGTGACGAAAGCTGCCGTGTCGCCGTCGGTAAACCCTATGATGGCTACATCTTCGGGTATTCTCAGTCCCTTGGCCTTGATGGCATCGAAGGCGGCGTAGGTGATAATGTCGTTGAATGCCAAGATGGCATCGGGGCGTTTCTCGCTCTCCAGCAACCGCAAAGTGTTGTTGCGCGCCACGTCGAAGTCTATCATGTCGCACACCACGAGGTCGCGGTCTATGGGGATACGGTTCTCTCTCAGGGCTTCCAGGTATCCGTGCTTGCGCCGGCGCACCATGTCGAGATGGTTGGGGCCGCCTATGAAGGCGATGCGCCTGGAACCTGTATCTATCATGTGCTGCGTGGCTTCCTGTGCGGCGACGTCGCCGTTGCCCACCACCTGCGAGAACATTTCGGGCAGGCAGCAGCGGGCAAAGAACACGAGGGGTACTCCCATGTCGCGTAACTGTTCGAAATGTGAATAGTTGACGGTATCCTGCGCCAGACAGGCGATAATGCCCTCTACGTGCATGTCGAGGAAATTGTCCAGCACACGCTCTTCGCGCACATGGCTCTCATGGCTGTTGGCGCTGATTACAGAATAGCCGCAGCGCGAGGCATAGTCTTCTATGCCGTCGAGTACTGCCGCATAATAGTGGGTCACGAGGTTAGGCACGATGACGCCTATCACCCGGGGGGCTTCCTTGCGCAGACTCTGCGCGAAGGGGTTGGGGCGATAGTTCATCTCCTTGGCAAGTTCCTTCACCTTTCTTGTCATTTCCTCGCCCACCTCGTGGCTGTTGCGCAATGCGCGCGATACGGTGGCTATACTCACCCCCAAGCGGTCGGCAAGGTCTCGTAGTGATGTCCTGCGTTGCTTCATCTGTTATCGAATCTTTTTAGGTCTTCGGCAAAGGTACGCAATTTTTTCCGCAACCGAAAACGTTTACGTGTGTTTTTTTGCAAAAATCACATATAGGTATAAGGGAAAACATGTAATTTTGCAACACGAAAGTAATGAATAGTTGATAATAAGTTAGTTAGAAAGAAGAAGGTTTGGTTGTGCCGTGAGGCTTTCCAAACCTTTTTTATGTTGCTCTTTTGTCTCCCCCTTTGCTTTTCCCCAGTTTTTTTGCTGTTTTCCCGCTTCAGACGGCTTTTTTCTTCCGGTTCATGTCGCGGAAAGCACTCCATGCCACAGGTACGGACATGGCAAACGAGCAGATATCTGCCCACATCTGGCACATCTCTACGCCCTGCAGTCCCCACCACAGCGGCAGAATCAGGATGAGGGGTATGAAGAAGAGTCCACTCCTCGATGCTGCCACCAGATTGGCTCTCACGGGCATGCGGACGGTCTGCGTCAGCATGTTGGTCAGCACGATGGTTGCCACCAGCGGATAACTCGCCACCTGCCAGCAGAGGGCTGCACTGCCCACCTCCACTACGTCGGGGTCGCTGCGGAAGAGGGCTATTACGGTCTCGGGCGAAGCAAATCCTATAGCTGCACACACGGCGAGGAATACCGTTCCGCACTTCACGCAGAAGAAGAAGGCTTCTCTTACCCGCCCGTAAAGACCGGCTCCGTAGCAGAAGCCGCACAGGGGTTGGAATCCCTGCCCCAGTCCGATAACGACGGCATAGATAAAAAAGGAGATGCGCGTTACGATGCTCATGCCGGCAATGGCTGCGTCTCCGTATGCGCCTGCCGCCACATTCAACATCAGCGTAGACACGCTGCCCAGGCCCTGGCGCGAGAGCGAAGGGGTTCCTCCGAAGATGATTTCCTTGGCAAAGGCTCGGCTGGGCGTGAAATCGCGGAGACGCACGCCTATGTTGCCGCCCTGGTGACTCATGTACCAAAGCATTACACATCCGAAACACTGGCTCACCAGTGTGGCGACGGCAGCTCCCGTTATCCCCATGGCAAAATAGAGAATGAGCAAGGGGGCGAGCACCAGGTTGAGCAGTACGCCGGAGAGTATTCCCTTCATGGCGTACGCCGTATTGCCCTGAAAGCGCATCTGGTTGTTGAGGGTTAGCGAGGTGGTCATCATGGGCGCACCTATGAGGATGATGCCCAGATAGCGTTCCGTATAGGGGAGGATGGTGGGCGTGGAGCCCAAGAGTACGCACAAGGGGGTAAGGAACGAAAGGCCCAGCACGGCTATCACTATACCGGCAAGAAAACTGAGCACTACGCCCGTGCTTGCCATGCGGGCAGCCAGCTCGTGTCGCTGTGCTCCCAACTGGCGGGAGATGTAGTTGCCCGATCCGTGGCCGAAGAAGAATCCTACGGCCTGTATTACGGACATGACGGAGAAGGAAATGCCTACGGCTGCGACACTCTGCGTGTTGATGCTACCCACGAAGTAGGTGTCTGCCAGGTTGTACATGCTGGTGGAAAGCATACTGACTATGGTGGGAAGCGCCATGGTGGGTATTACCCGGTGTATGGGGGCGTGTGTAAGGTACGTATAGTTGTCGCGCGTCTTTTTCATGGTGCAAAGGTACTGCTTTCTCGCTTAACACGCAAAAGAGGAATAAAAGAAAGTATTTTCTTTAGAAAAATTTGATTTATTTTTGGAAAAAGCGTACTTTTGCACGCATGAATAGCAACATAGAGATAAGAAAGGTCGAGAGCCGCAAGGACCTGGACCGTTTCATCGACTTCTACAACGACCTCTACAGGGGATGTCCCTGGGCGGTGCCTTTTATCCGTTTCGACGAGGTAAACACGCTGCGCAAAGACAAAAATCCCTCCTTCGAGTTTTGCGATGCTGAGTATTATCTGGCTTACCGCGACGGAAAGGTAGTGGGACGCGTGGCTGCCATCATCAACCGCCGTGCCAACGAGCACTGGGAGAAGAAGCAGGTGCGCTTCGGATGGTTCGACTTTGTGGACGACAAGGAGGTGTCACGCGCGCTGCTCCAGCAGGTGGAGGAGTACGGACGTGCTCACGGCATGGACGAGATGGCAGGACCTCTGGGCTTTACCGATATGGACCGCGAGGGCATGCTCATCTACGGCTACGAGACGCTCGCCACGCCTTACGTCATATATAATTATCCCTACTATGAGGAGCACATCGCCGAGATGGGCGAGTTCGAGAAGGATAACGACTGGCTGGAATACCGCATCAAGGTTCCCGAGACCACACCTGAGAAGTTTGCACGCACGGCTGAAATGATCAAGAGCAGGTACAATCTGCATGCACATAAGTTCAATTACCGTGAACTGGTGAACGAGGGCATGGGGCACCGACTCTTCGAAATTCTGAACGAGACGTACAAGAACCTGTACGACTTCCAGCAGCTCTCCGAGGGGCAGATTAACCAACTCATAGAGGACTACATCAAGAAGGCCGACCTCAACCTGGTGGTGGGGGTAGTGGACCGTAACGTAACGCTCGACTCCATACGCCAGGAGGGGCGCACACCTACCCCGCAGGAAGAGAAGGAGATTAAGGTCTTGGGAGGAAAAATGGTGGGGTTCGGCGTCAGCTTCCCTTCCTTCTCACGTGCCCTGCAGAAGACGCGCGACGGCAATCTCTTCCCCTTCGGCTGGTGGCACCTTCTGCGCGTGCTCAAATGGCACAAGACAGACACCGTAGACCTTCTCCTTATCGGCATCTTGCCCGAATACCGTACCAAGGGCGCCAATGCCATTGTCTTCTCCGACCTCATAGAGTGGTACCGCCGCTACGGATTCAAGTGGGCTGAGGCAATGCCCATGATGGAAGGGAACACCAAGGTAAGAAACCAGTGGCAGTATTTGGAAAGCGAAGTGCACCGCCGCCGCAGATGTTTCCGCAAGGATATCTAAAGTTGCGGGAAGGTAAGAACTGAAAATCTACAGGAGGTACGGCGCCTTGAAAGGGCTACCTGCGCATAGCCCAGGGCGTATTGCTAAAGCGTTGCACAATATTCCCATTCAAAGTGTGCAGCGAGGACGCTGCACCTACTAAGGCTTGCCCTCACGTCTACCTACGTGTTCGGAAAAAGAAACTTAACTCTAAGTGCAGACTGCCAATAATGAATGATGTAACCTTGCTTTGTGAACAAGAAAACTGGTCTCCGAATCCCGAACGAATCCCGAACGGATCCCGAACGAATCCCGCCCCCCATTAAACCATCAAACTATGAAAGGTACAACAAAAAGTAATGTTCCCCCAAAAAACAACTTGGTACGTTTCTAAGTAACGTGTAAAAAATAACTTGAGCAGATTTGTCCTGCACGAACTTATTTCTTGCTCTTACATAGCAGCCGGAGCACTTCCATCAGCAAGATACCAAGCACCGCCGTGAGTATGCCGAGCAATACGTCTATGATGTAGTGGTGACCGGCATAAACCGCCGTCCACCAGATGCCTGCACAAATCAAGCCAAACAGCGTTACCGTGTACCAACGCCTGCGGCTTATGGCGGCATAGAAGGTAGTGACAAGCATGTAGGCTGCGTGCAGACTGGGCACGGCGGCAAAGACATTGGCGTTGCCGGAATATATGGAATGGAAGACGGGGATGCCTACCAACTGGTCGAAGCGACCCAGTCCCGCCACATTGCCGGGGGTGTTGAGCACGGGTTCGAAACCGTAGTTCATAACGTACCAAGGGGGCGACGCCGGATGGATGTAATAGCTCACAAAGCCCAGGAGGTTTACCACCAGAAATGTCCACGAGAAACGGACAAACCATCCATACTCTTTACGGCAGAACAGATAGATGGCAAAACCTACGGGCACCGGAATCCAGCAGAGGTAGAAGAAACCTGCCATAAAGTCGGCAAGGGCACAGTGATGCACCTTGAAGTATTCGCCCGGAATCATTACCTGCGAATGGTCGGCTATGGCCTGCAACTCGGCGGGCGACGTTGCACTGATGCCGAAGAGCGACTTCTCTGCCTCGTAGAGGGATGCGACATCTATGTCGTTTACCAGATAGTTGGGATAGAAGCGCATGGAGTCGTACACCACGGCAAAGATAAGCCACGGCAGGAAATACACGGCAAAACGGCGTGTCTTCCTGTATGCATAGAGCAGTACGAATACTGCCACAAGATATAATGACATCATAAGCTATTGTTTTCCCGTCTTTACTTCATCACCCTGTAACAGTGGGCGATGCGCCAGAACGCCGTAACATTGGCGAGCAGGGCTATGAGCGCCATGCCTCCTGCCAACCACCATATATTGCCAGTTAGTCCGGTAACGATGGCTGTGACTGCCGTTACCACCACGCGCTCCGGACGCTGCATCAGTCCTACCTTACACTCCACCTGCAGTCCTTCGGCACGTGCCCTCACATAGCTCACCATCACCGACCCTATCATGGCTGCAAAGGTAACGATGCCCACGGCAAAGCGCCCACTCTGCAGAAAGACGAGGCAGATGCCGAAGAGGCTTACCAGTTCGCTGTAGCGGTCGAGCGTCGAATCCCAGAGTGCCCCGAAAAGACTGCTCTTGCCGCTCATGCGGGCCAGTCGGCCGTCCATCATGTCGAACAGGCCGGCTACGAGGATGATAACGCCTCCCCACCCTATCTCGGTCATGCACGCCGTGTTCTGCGCCACCATACTGCCAAGCCACTGTGCCAGTCCTGCCGTGTCGGTTGCCATTGTGCCTGTTGCCTGGATGTTGCCCAACTTCCATGCCGCATCTATGAAGAATGCTGCTGCTACGATATTGCCGACAAAACCGACAAAGGTGACGATATTGGGGGTAATGTGCATCTTGATCATCGCCTTGATAATGGGATTAATCAGCACGTAGATTACTTTCTGTAGGAAATCTCTGTAGTTCATATCTTTTTTATATTAATAGGAGTTCATGGGATTATAGGAGTACGGGATATGGTAGGAGCATAAACGTATGCTCCCTCTTTATTTACCGCTTTGTTCTAAACACAAATCGTCTCTGCCCTGGATAATTGACCAGGACAGCCACGAGGAAGGCCACGATACACTTGGGCAGCATGTAGTGCACTTCGATGTGCTCGCTGCTGTTGATAAACTCGGTGAGGGCCACGGTTCCTCCGGCATTCAGCACCCAACTTACTGCCCACACCAGGGTGTACCTCCATGCCACACGCCGCTTACGTATATGGCTGTCGCCGAACACATAACGGTAGTTCAGACAGCAGTTGGTCACGCCTCCCGCGGTCACGCCTATGGCATTGGCGAGTCCGTAGTACACCCCTATCACGTCGGAGAGCAACAGAGCCAGTCCGAAGTCGACCACCGAGGCTACCGATGCCGTCAGTTCTGCCTTGGCAAAGGTAAACATTTCGTGCTTTATCTTACCCATACGATTATCATTTTGGCTACCAGCAGGACGACACCTGCATATACTCCGCCCAGCAGGTCGTCTGCCATTACATAGAAAGCCCCCGACTTGCGGTCGAGTGCCCTGATGCCCAACGGCTTTACCATATCGAAGAAACGGAAGAGCACAAGGGCGGCAAGTACCCACCACCATGCTCCGGCCTCCGCACAACTGAACGGCGGCAACAAGGCGAGGGGTATCCATACTCCCGCCATCTCGTCTATAACGACCCGCGAGGGGTCTTCGCCCCAATAGGGCTGCAACCGCTTCACCGCCCATGTGCCCACGATGGTGCTGAGCACCACAAGCACAAGGGTAATGGCAGAAAGTAACATACTGTCGCTCACGACGCTCGCCAGAGCAGTCCAGATAGCGGTGGCAAACACAGAACCGGCTGTTCCAGGGCCCCACGGCCAGAAGCCGCTACCCAGTCCTGTACCTATCAGTACGGGCAACATGGGCGGCCGTTGGTCTGTTATGTTTCCTTTGTCGTTCATTTATGCTGTATGGTTGTTTTATTGGCTTGCAAAATTAAGTCAAAAAACTTAAACAGCCAAATAGTTTTCTGCGTTTTGTGTCCCATTATACCACTCTTATGGCGAAAAAAACTAAATTTATGACAACGTTTTCTGCCCTTCTCACATATTATTTATATCTTTGCAACTGATTTTTCAAAGGTAAGTAATGTTCATAAAAATAACTTGCACAGTTTTTTGAATGCAAATATTGTATCATGCTTTAGCTTTACGCCTGAAAGGTAAAAAGTGTGCTAATTATTTTTTTGACATTAAAAGGACATAAAAGATTGCATGAAGATAGAACTTAGGAAATGGATGCTTGTGCTGGCTATGGTATTCGCCACGCTTCAGGCCGTGGCGCAGGAACAGATAACGGGGCGCATCACCGATGAGGACGGTTACCCCGTCTCGCACGCCAGCGTACAGTACAAGGGGCACAAGATAGCAGCGATGAGCGACGACGAGGGTAAATTCGCCATAGAGCGACACGACGGATGGACGCTCTCCGTAAGCGCGCTGAGCTTCAAGACACAGACTTTCAAGGTTACTGCCTCCACTTCGTTTATCGAGGTGAAGCTCAAGGACGACAGCCACCGCATCAGCGAGGTGGTGGTTAAGTCGAAGAAGGGCAAGTACACCCGCAAGGACAACCCGGCGGTGGAACTGATGAAGCGGGTAATAGCTGCCAAGAAGAAGAGCGACCTGGCCAACCACGACTATTACCGCTACGAGAAATACCAGAAGCTGTCGCTCGCCCTGAACGACCTGACGCGCGACCAGCTGGACAACAGTTTCTTCAAACGTCGGCAGTACCTGCTCGACCAGGTGGAGGTGTCTCCCTACAACGGCAAGCTCACCCTGCCCGTAAGCGTCAGCGAGACGGTTACGGAGCACGTGTACCGCAAAGACCCCAAGAGCGAGAAGGACATCATCAAGGGGCAGCAGAACGTGGGCATCAACCAGATTATACAGACGGGAGAAATTCTCAACACAGCGATGAAGGACGTGTTTACAGACGTCGACATCTACGACGACTATGTACGTCTGCTGCAGTTCCCCTTCCCGTCGCCCATCGGCCGCACGGCTATTTCCTTCTACCACTTCTACATTGAGGACACGGTGCACGTGGAGAAGGACTTGTGCTACCACCTGCAGTTTATTCCTGCCAACACGCAGGACTTCGGTTTCCGTGGCGAACTGTACGTCATGGCCGACAGCACACTGCACGTCAGGAAGTGTAACCTCTACATGCCGCACAACAGTGACGTAAACTGGGTGAAGGACATGAAGATAGAACAGGAGTACGTGAAACTGGAGAACGGCGAGTGGGTGCTCGACAAGGACAACATGGTGGCGGAGGTGCACGTCAACAAACTGCTGCAGGACCTGCTCATCGTGAAGGCGACACGGTACACTGACTATTCCTTCGACGCCCTGCCTCGCCAGCTCTTCAAGGGCAAGGCGAAAGTAAGGCACGACATGGACGCCCTGAACCGCGACGAAGACTACTGGAACAAATACAGACAGGTGGAACTGACCAAGAGCGAGTCGGGGATGGCGAACTTCATTCAGCGTCTGGAGAACTCCAAGGGTTTCAAGTGGATAGTGCTCGGACTGAAGACGCTCATGGAGAATTATGTCGAGGTGGGCAGCGGAACGGGTGGAAAGAAGAGTAAGTTCGACCTCGGTCCTGTCAACACGTACCTGTCCAAGAACTATGTGGACGGCATCCGCCTGCGACTGGCAGGACGTACCATGGCGGCTCTCAACCCGCACCTGTTCTGGGAGGGATACGGGGCGTACGGTACCAAGAGCCACAACTGGTACTACGGCAGTACCTTTACCTATTCGCTCAACAAGAAGAAGAACAGTCCATTCGAGTTTCCGCAGCGCAACCTCTCGTTCGAGACGACAAGCGACGTAACATCGCCCTCCAACGACAACCTGCTGCACAACAAGGACAATATCTTCATGACCTTCAAGGCGGCAACGCAGGACGAGATGTATTTCTACAACAGGCAGCGGCTTGCCTTCACCTACGAGACCGACTGGGGACTGCGCCTGGGTACCAGCATCACATGGCAGAGCAACCGCACGACGGGTAACCTGCACTACTTCCTTATGGACAGTACCGAGGTAAAGAAGATACGAACCACCCAGATAGGTGCCAGCATTACCTACAACCCTGGCGTTACCTATGCCAATACCAAGCAGAAGCGTCTGCCCATCAACCTGGACAGCCCCGAGATTACGCTCTCGCATACGGTGGGCATTAACGGCTTCATGGGGGGACAGTTTAACAGCAACATCACCAAACTGGCTTTCTACAAGCGGCAGTGGCTCGGCAGTTGGGGTTACCTCGACTTCAATGCCGTGGGCCAGGTGCAGTGGAACAAGGTGCCCTTCCCCCTGCTCCTTTTACCGCCCATCAACCTCTCCTACTTCGAGAAGGAGACTTCCTTCAGTCTGATGCGCGACTGGGAGTTCCTTAACGACAGGCAGGTGTACGCTGCCCTCTCGTGGGACCTCAACGGCAAGCTCTTCAACCGCATTCCACTGGTGAAGAAACTGAAGTTGAGAGAGTACCTCGCCGTCAAGGCAATCTGGGGACACCTTACCACCAAGAACAATCCCTACGCCGACGGCGACAACAGCGGACTGTACTACTTCCCTAACAACTCGCACATCATGACCGACAAGCCCTACGTGGAGTGTGTGGCGGGTGTACACAACATCCTGAAGTTCTTCTCCGTGGAGTATGTACGCCGACTGTCGTACAAGAACTACGTCAGTTCCAACAAGTTGTGGGGCATAAGGTTCGGATTCGACATGAGTTTCTAACGATGACATGACTTTCTAACAATAATCTGATATGAAGAGAATACTGCTGGCTGACAAACAAGACATCACCCGACTGGGACTGGTACACGTGATAGAGACCATGGGCGTGGCTCCTCGCCATGCGGGTACGGAGACGCCCGTGGAATGGCATTATACGGAAGACAAAGCCGAGCTGCTGTTGCAGTTGAAGACGGATGCCGATGCGCTCGTCATCCTCGACTACACGCTCTTCGACATCAACGATGCCGACGAACTGCTTATCCTCAACCAGCGCTTTCCGCAGGCTCAGTGGCTGCTCTTCTGCGAAGACCTCAGCGCCGACTTCGTGCGGGTGCTCATGGCGAGCAGCATGCAGTTTGGCGTACTGATGAAGGAAAGTCCGCTGTCCGAAATCCGCGAGGCGGTAAGCTACGGACTGGCGGGCAACCGCTTTATCTGCCAACGTATGGCCGAAGTCTTGCTGGCTCCGTCGGCTGAACCGGAAGAGAAGGTTTCCCTCACAAAGACGGAGACGGAGGTGCTCAAGGACATCGCCCTCGGAATGACTACTAAGGAGATTGCCGAGAAACGGTTCTCCAGCTTCCATACCATCAATACACACCGCAAGAATATCTTCCGCAAACTGGGAGTTAACAACGTGCACGAGGCTACCAAATATGCGCTCCGCGCAGGACTCGTTGACACGGCGGAATATTATATCTAATTTTGGGGGTTAGGGAAGTTAAACGACGCATGCAGAACAGAACTACATACATTACACCACAGCAGGGCGACACCCTATACATCGGTCTCGATGTGGGGTCCACCACCGCTAAAATCGTTGTCATCAACGAGAAGAAACAGACTGTTTACTCAAAATACGAACGTCACAACGCCCGTGTAGGTGAACTTGTGTCGCACTACTTCAAGGACATATACGCACTGGCGGGCAACGCCCCGGTACGACTCTGCATCACGGGAAGCGTGGGAATGGCAACCGCCGACCAACTGCAAACTGAATTCGTGCAGGAGGTGGTGGCGGCAAGCATCTATGCCCGCCACGCTCACCCTGAAGCCAAAGCGCTCATCGACATAGGTGGAGAGGACGCCAAGGTTATTTTCTTCAAAGACAACGGGGGTATGGAACTGCGCATGAACGGCAACTGCGCCGGAGGCACGGGTGCTTTCATCGACCAGATGAGCGTGCTTATGGGCACAGACAACCAGCACATGAGCTCGCTCGCCATGAACGCCACACACGTCTACCCCATGGCGGCTCGCTGCGGGGTGTTCGCCAAGACGGACATTCAGAACCTCATGGCGCGCAACCTGCCGGAGGAGGACATCGCCGCCAGCATCTTCCATTCCATAGCCGTTCAGACGGTAGTGACGCTTTCGCACGGCATGAACTTCCAGTCGCCCATCCTGCTCTGCGGCGGTCCGCTTACCTTTCTGCCGGCGCTGCGAAAGGCTTTCTGCGAATACATGAACCTGACACCTGGCGACTTCATCGTGTCGGAGGACAGTAACCTCATTCCCGCCATGGGCTGCGCCTACAGGGCGATAAACTCCCAAATGCCCCTAACCAACCTGTCCGACCTCTCGGCACGACTGAACAAGGAGACTGCCGCAGCATGGAACAGCTACCTGCAGCCCCTGTTCCGCAACGAGGAGGAACACAGACTGTGGCTACAGTCTAAAGAGCGTTTCCATACAGACACCAAACCGCTGCAGAAAGGCAAGCAGCGTATCGTCATCGGCATCGACTCCGGCTCTACCACCACCAAGATTGTTGCGGTACGGCTGGGAGAACAGAACGACATTGTTTTCACCAATTACCGACTGAACCTCGGCAACCCCATCAAGGCGGTGGCAGACGGCCTCAACGCCCTGAAGCAAGAGGCGGAACACTGTGGCGCCGAACTGGAGATTGCCGATACCTGCAGTACTGGCTACGGGGAGGAACTCATCAAGGCGGCATTCAACCTGGACAGCGGCATCATAGAGACGATGGCGCACGAGCGGGCTGCCGCTTCGCTCATGCCCGACGTGAGTTTTATACTCGACATCGGCGGACAGGACATGAAAGCCATCTTCGTGGAGAAGGGGGCTGTGGTCCGCATGGAGCTCAACGAGGCTTGTTCGTCGGGCTGCGGTACCTTTATCCAGACCTTTGCCAACAACATGGGGTACGACGTGGCCGACTTCGCACAGATGGCGTGCCAGTCGAAGGCTCCGTGCGACCTCGGCACACGCTGCACGGTTTTCATGAACTCGAAGGTGAAGCAGGTGCTGCGCGAGGGTGCCAGCGTTGCCGACATCTCGGCAGGCATCGCTTACTCGGTCATCAAGAACTGCCTGTACAAAGTGCTGAAACTGCACGCCGGCGACAACCTCGGAGATAAGGTTGTGGTGCAGGGCGGAACCATGCGGAACGACTCCGTGGTGCGTGCCTTCGAACTGCTTACCCATACGGAGGTGGCTCGCTCCAACATGCCCGAGATGATGGGTGCCTACGGTTGCGCCCTCCATGCCGCGGCGAATTATCTGGAGGCGGACAACAAGGATAACGTACGCCACATCGACGACCTCCTGGCACTCGCCCACTACGACACGAAGCAACTGCTGTGTCATGGTTGCGAAAACCATTGTTATGTGTCGCGCTACACCTTTGCGGGAGGCAACAGGTTCTTCTCGGGCAACAAGTGCGAACGGGTGTTCAACAACAAGGGTGCCAACGACGTGAAGGGCGAAAATATCTATACGGACAAGTACCGACTGCTCTTCGACCGGCCTACCGCGCCTGACCTCTCTACTGCCGCCAACAAGCATACAACGAACGGCAAGCATATAATAATAGGTATTCCCCGCATCCTCAACATGTATGAGGAGTACCCCTTCTGGAACGCCTTGCTGCGCGCGGCGGGCTTTGAAGTGGCGCTCTCTTCCGAGTCTACTTTCTCGAAATACGAAGGGGCGCTGAATACGGTGATGAGCGACAACATCTGCTTCCCCGCCAAGCTCGCCCACTCCCACCTGAAGGAGCTGAACGAGAACCAGAAAGTGGACCGTATCCTCATGCCTTATGTAGTTTATGAGCATAACGACGACCCGGACAATACGCTGAACAGTTTCAACTGTCCCGTGGTGTCTGGATACAGCGACGTCATCAAGAGTGTCATAGACCTGCAGAAACCGCTCGATGCGCCTGTCATCAACTTTGCCAACGTTCAGTTGCTGGAAAAGCAGATAGTAGACTACCTCAAGTTGCTTGGCGTGGGGAAGAAGACTGCGAAAGTTGCCTTGCAGAAGGCTTTGGAAGCACAAGCCGAGTTCTGCAGGGCCATCAAGGCGAGGGCTACTCAGATTCTCGAAAGTTCTAAGAACAGAATGACCATCCTTCTCGCCGGCCGTCCCTACCATACCGACCCGCTCGTGCAGCACAAGCTCTCGGAGATGATTGCCAACTTGGGCGTAAACGTCATCAGCGACGACATCATGCGCGGCACTACCGACATCCAGCCCGAGACCTACCTGGTGAAGCAGTGGGCATACATGAACCGCATCATGAAGGCGGCTCAATGGGTGGCTGAGCAGGGCAACGACGTGCATCTGGTGCAAATGACCAGCTTCGGCTGTGGACCCGACTCGTTCATACAGGACGAGATGCGCGACATCATGAAGCGACACGGCAAGCCCTTCACCCTCCTCAAGATTGACGACGTGAGCAACATCGGCAGTCTCAAGCTCCGTGTGCGCTCTCTCGTGGAGAGCCTTCAAGGAGTGAAGCGTGAAGAGTTAAGAGTGAAGCGTGAAGAACGAAGAGAGAAGAATACAAATGCAGAGTCTGTAAAGCAAGAGGATTCTTCACGCTTCACGCTTCCCTCTTCCCTTCCGAAGACGAAAGTCTTCACCCAGAAGGACCGCCGGCGCAAGATACTTGCCCCGTTCATGACCGAGTACCTCACCCCCATCATTCCCCCTATCCTCAAGTTGATAGGCTACGATGTGGAGGTGCTGCCGATGAGCGACGCGGCGAGTGCCGAACTCGGACTGAAGTTTGCCAACAACGAGGTGTGCTATCCTGCCACCCTCATCGTGGGCGACATCATCAAGGCACTGAAGTCGGGCAAGTACGACCTCAACAACACGGCGGTTGTAATGAGTCAGACGGGCGGACAATGCCGCGCCACCAACTACGCCGGACTCATCAAGCGCGCCATGGTGGCGAACGGTTTCCAGGACGTGCCCTTCCTTACGCTCGGCGTGACGGCATCGACGGGAGAGGCCAACGGTTCTACCGACAACAAGCAGGACTATAACGAGCAGGACGGTTTCAATATTCCGTGGCTGAAATACTCCCAGATTATCATCACCTCCATCCTCTACGGCGACGCCGTCAACGAGATGTACAATGCCTGTGTGGTACGCGAACGCAAACAGGGCATTGCCAAGGAACTGCGCGACAAGTACATGCGACTCATCGACGAGCCTATCGCCCGCAACTCGGCAAAGGCGCTTGTCCGTCTGCTGGAAGAAGCAGCCATTGAGTTCGACCGTATGACCGTTGACCGCGACCTGCCGAAGGTGGGCATCGTGGGCGAGATATTCCTGAAGTTCAACCCATTCTCCCATCAGTTCCTGGAACAGTACATCATCTCCAAGGGCATCGAGGTGGTTCCGCCGCTATTGGCGCCCTTCTTCCTGCAGGAGTTTGTCAACGTGGAGGTTCAGAAACACATGCGACTGAGTTGCAGCAAGGTGCCCGACTTCGTGGTGAAAGGTGCCTACAAGGGACTGGTAGGGCGACGGCTGAAGCAAGTCAACAAGGCGGCCTCCAAATTCCGCTACTTCCGCCCCTTCACCAACATCTACGATGACGCCAAGGAGGTGGACGGACTGGTGTCGCTTGCCGCACAGTTTGGCGAGGGATGGCTGCTGCCTGCCGACATCGTGGGCTACATACGCGACGGCGTCAACAACGTCATCTCCCTCCAGCCCTTCGGCTGCATCGCCAACCATGTCATCAGCAAGGGAATAGAGAAACGGTTGCACGACCGCTTCCCCAGCCTCAACCTCCTCTCGCTCGATTTCGACTCCGGCGTAAGCGAGGTAAATGTCACCAACCGACTGCTTCTCTTCCTCGACAACATTGCCACTTATCGCCCTGAAAGCTAAAAAAATGCCACACCCCCTTTGTCAATCAAGAGAATAATCGTAACTTTGCAGCAGATTTCCCCTGAAAAAGAAACACTGATGAGCAAAGACACGCTGACAAGACAGCTTACCGATACCATAGACAAGCTTGCAAGCCCTGACTCCCTGCGAGGTCTCTTCCACCAACACCGTGACGGCAACCCGTTGCCCTCGGCATGTGCCCTGGAAGAAATCATCGGACTGGCACGTTCCATACTCTTTCCCGGTTACTTCGGCAACTCGTCTGTCAACACGTCCACCATCAAGTACCACATCGGCGTTAGGGTGGAGAAGTTGTACGAGCTCCTCGCCGAGCAGATTCTCGCTGGCCTCTGTTTTGTCAACGACTGCGAGAGCGAGACGTCGGCTGAACTGCAGCGCCTGCGTGCACGGGCAAGCGTCATTGCCGCCAAGGCAATCATGCGTCTGCCCGAACTGCGCAAGATTCTCGCTACCGACGTGGAGGCTGCCTACGAGGGCGACCCGGCTGCCACGAGCTACGGCGAAATCATTTCGTGCTACCCGGTCATCAAGGCGATTACCAACTACCGGTTGGCGCACGTGCTGTGCGAACTGGACGTACCCCTTATCCCGCGCATGATGACCGAGATGGGCCACTCCGAGACGGGCATCGACATCCACCCCGAAGCTACGATAGGCAAACACTTCACCATTGACCACGGCACGGGTGTCGTCATAGGCGCCACCTGCATCATCGGCGACAACGTGAAACTCTACCAGGGCGTGACGCTCGGAGCCAAGAGCTTCCCGCTCGACAAGGAGGGAAACCCCATCAAGGGCATTCCACGCCACCCCATTCTCGAAGACGACGTGGTGGTGTACGCCAATGCCACCATCCTCGGGCGCATCACCATAGGAAAGGGATGCGTCGTGGGCGCCAACGTGTGGGTTACCAAGGACATGCAGCCCAAAACAAGAAAGTACAGAAAAGAAAAACAAAGTTTATTAGATATAGAATTCAACAATGGAACAGGAATTTGAACTCATAGCCAAGACCTTTATGGGCCTCGAACCCGTCTTGGCAGAAGAGCTCACCCGTCTGGGTGCCAACAATGTGCAGATAGGCCGTAGAATGGTATCATTCACCGGTGACAAGGAGATGATGTACCGTGCCAACTTCCAGTTGCACACAGCTATTCGTATTCTCAAGCCCATCAGACACTTCAAGGCACGCTCTGCCGAAGAGGTGTACGACGAGGTGCAGAAGATACAGTGGGACGAGATACTGGGCGTAAAGAACACGTTCTCTGTCGACTCCGTGGTCTACTCGGAGGAGTTCCGCAACTCGCGTTTTGTCACCTACAAGGTAAAGGATGCCATCGTGGACTGGTTCCGCGAGCAGAAGGGCACACGCCCCAACATCAGTATCTCCAACCCCGACATTCGCCTTAACATTCACATCGCTGAAGACAACGCCACGCTGAGCCTCGACTCCAGCGGCGAGAGTCTGCACCGCCGTGGCTACCGACAGGAGTCGGTGGAGGCGCCCCTCAACGAGGTGCTGGCTGCCGGAATGATTCTCATGACTGGATGGAAGGGCGACTGCGACCTTATCGACCCCATGTGCGGTTCGGGCACCATCGCCATTGAGGCTGCCCTCATAGCACGCAACATCTCGCCGGGTGTCTTCCGCAAAGAGTTCGCCTTCGAGAAGTGGGCCGACTTCGACCAGGAGCTCTTCGACCGTATCTACAACGACGACTCGCAGGAGCGCGAGTTCGAACATCATATCTATGCTTACGACTGCGACATGAAAGCGGTCAACACGGCTTCCATGAACGTGCGTGCCGCCGGCCTCTCCAAGGACGTTACCGTGGCGCAACAAGACTTCAAGGACTTTACCCAGCCCGCAGAGAAGAGCATCATCGTGATGAACCCGCCCTATGGCGAGCGCATCTCTACGCCCAACCTCCTCGGCACGTACAAGATGATAGGCGAACGCCTGAAGCATGCCTTCGAGGGTAACGAGGCGTGGATACTGAGCTACCGTGAGGAGTGCTTCGAGCAGATTGGTCTCAAGCCGAGCATCAAGATTCCCGTGTACAACGGCAGTCTGGAGTGTGAGTTCCGCAAGTACGCCATGTTTGGCGGCAAGATGAGGGAGTTCCGTGCCGAGGGCGGCATCGTCAAGACCGACGAGGAGAAGCGCGAGATGGCACAGAAGCACCGTTTCAAGAAAGAGCGCGAATTCAAGAAGCGTATCTCTGAGGAGACGGAGAACGAGGATGCGGACATCCGCTCCTTCCAGTTCCATACCCACCGCATGGAGAACTTCGAGAAGCGCCGTGAGGAGATTCGCACGGGCAAGCGTTTCGACCGTGACCGTGATGATGACAGACGCGGCGGCTTCAAGGGCGGCAAGCGTTTCGGTGGCGACCGCGATGATGACAGGCGTGGCGGCTTCAAGGGCGGTAAGCGCTTCGGCGGCGACCGTGACGACGACAGGCGCGGCGGCTTCAAGGGCGGCAAGCGTTTCGACCGTGACCGCAAAGACAAGCGCGGCGGCTTTAAGGGCAAGCGCAACTTCAACGAAGACTAAAGGATAGTTCTAAAAGTACATAATACGACATGTATCTGAAACATTCACTCTATACATTATCCCTCGCTGCCATGATGGCCATTAGCAATACATCCGCCATGGCGCAGGGTACTGTGCCTGCCCAGAAGGGCGACAAGACTTTTACGCTGGAAGACCTCAACTTCGGCGGCAACAACTACCGCAACATGGTGGCTAAGAATCGCTGGTGCACATGGTGGGGCGACCAACTGGTAAGGCAGGAGTCGGACGCCTGCTTCCTCGTCAACAAG
This sequence comes from bacterium, assembly GCA_963601815.1. GTDB lineage: Bacteria > Bacteroidota > Bacteroidia > Bacteroidales > Bacteroidaceae > Prevotella. Next base: position 2,017 of record CAVCGV010000021.1, on the reverse strand, counting down.
AAGACGGGAAAGGAGACAAAGCTCTTCGGCGTAAACGACATCAACCAGTGGATTTCGCCTACCAAGGACATCAAGGTTCGCGCACTCTACAATGCGGAGTTTCCCTTTGCGGGCAAGAGCATCGTCAAGGTGAGCAACGGTTCCAAGACCTACTTCGTAGACTGGAAGAAGAAGAAATGTGTGGACGAGGTAGACTTTGAGGACGGCGAGAACCTGCTGGAGGCTAACACGCAGCAGAACGCCTTTGCCTTCCTCAAGGACAGCAACCTCTATGTGCGTACGGTAACCAACGGAAAGCAGAACGACACACAGCTCTCTACCGACGGCAGCCGCAACATTGTGTACGGACAGAGTGTGCACCGCGACGAGTTCGGAATCTCGAAGGGAACCTATTGGAGTCCCGAAGGACAGAAGTTGGCTTTTTACCGCATGGACCAGAGTATGGTGACCGACTATCCGCAGGTGGACATCCCCGAGATTGGGTTCAACCATCCCGAGACGCAGAGCTGCATCGCCACTCCGGCTCCCGACAAGTATCCCATGACGGGCGAGACCTCACACAAGGTTACCGTGGGCGTATTCGACGTAAAAACGGGCAAGACCGTCTACCTGAAGGCGGGCGACCCTACCGACCGTTACTTTACCAACATAGCATGGGCGCCGGACGGCAAGACCATCTATATGTTCGAACTGAACCGCGACCAGAACGACTGCCGTCTGGTAAGCTATAATGCCGCTACGGGCGACAAAATAGCAGAACTTTACCGCGAGACGGACGACAAGTATGTGGAGCCTTTGCACCCCATCCAGTTCCTGCCATGGGACAGCAGCAAGTTTATCATGCAGAGCCGCAAGGACGGGTACAACCATCTCTACTTGGTAGAAGTGAAGAACGACTCTTCTCTTACCCTCCGTCAGCTTACCAGCGGAAACTGGGAGGTGCTTGACGTTATCGGTTTCTATCCCGAGCACAAGCAGATTGTCATCGCCAGCAACGAGTACTCGCCCATCCAGCGCAACATTTTCCTGGTGGATAGCGAGACGGGCAAGCGCACCTTGCAGGATGCCAACGGCGAGGGATGGCACAACGCCACACTGAGCCAGAGCGGCAAGTACATCTACGACAACTACTCTACGCCTACCGTGCCGCGCAAGATAGACATCGTAAACATGGAGATAGGCGACCGCTTCCATTACTTTACGGCTGAGAACCCATGGAAGGGTTACAACGTGCCGGAGTACAGTTGTGGCACCATCAAGGCTGCCGACGGCGAGACCGACCTCTACTGGCGTATGGTGAAGCCCGTCAACTTCGACCCCAACAAGAAGTACCCTACTATTATATATGTATATGGTGGTCCGCACGCCCACAACGTGGATGCACGCTGGAACTACTGCAGCCGTGGCTGGGAGACCTACATGGCTGAAAAGGGTTACCTGCTCTTCATCCTCGACAACCGCGGCAGCGAGAACCGCGGCAAGGCTTTCGAACAGGCTACGTTCCGACAGCTGGGTCAGATAGAGATGCAAGACCAGATGAAGGGTGTGGAATACCTGAAGAGCCTTCCCTACGTGGATGCCGACAAGATGGGTGTACACGGGTGGAGCTTCGGCGGTTACATGACTATCTCGCTGATGACCAACTACCCCGACGTGTTCAAGGTGGGCGTGGCTGGCGGTCCTGTCATCGACTGGCATTGGTATGAGGTAATGTACGGCGAACGCTATATGGACACGCCGCAGACCAACCCCGAGGGTTACAAGAAGACCTCCCTGCTCTACACGGCAAAGAACCTGAAGGGCAAGTTGCAGATTATCCAGGGTCTGAACGACGTTACCGTAGTGCCGCAGCACTGCCTCACCTTCCTGAAGGCGTGCATCGCAGCTGGTACCCAGCCCGACTTCTTCGTCTACCCCGGAGAGCCGCACAACATGCGGGGCCATCAGAGCACACATCTGCACGAGCGCATCAGCAACTACTTCTTCGATTACTTGCGCCCCTAACCAGAAGCGTATA
>CAVCGV010000020.1:0-30317 GCA_963601815.1 bacterium | reverse complement strand
GTCCTCGCTGCACACGCCAGCTGCAGTTAGCACTCAAGGGGCCAGGTATTTGAGGACTACTTGAGGCGAAGCGAGGACGCTTCGCACTACTACAGACACCTTGTGCGCGCTTAGCAAAGCGGGGACGCTCGGCTGCTAAGGCTGTAGTAGTAGTGTGCAGCGTCCCCGCTGCACCTCAAATAGAATTTACGAGTAGGTTTTGACGCGAGGACGCGCCACCTACTAATTCTTTCTTATAAGCGTCAATCCGTCCCTAAGGGGGAGGATAACCACCTCTACACGCGGGTCGTGGGCAATGAGGTCGTTAAAGGCACGTATGCCGCGTGTCTGCTGGTCGCGGTCGTAGGCGGGGTCTATGACATGGCCGTCCCACAGCGTATTGTCGGCAAGGATATAGCCACCGGGGTTCAGTATCTTCATCACCGTCTCGTAGGTCTCTATGTAGGTGCGCTTGTCACCGTCTACAAAAGCCATGTCGAACATCACGCCCAACTTAGGCGCTTCCTCGTTGGCGTCGCCTATACGGAAATCTATCTTGTCCGCTACGTCACTGCCTTCTATCCAGGGACGTGTAAAATCCTCCATCTCGTCGTTTATCTCGAACGTGTACAGCTTGCCGCCCTCAGGCAGTCCCTCTGCCAGGCAGATGGCACTGTAGCCGCTGAAAGTACCCACCTCCAGGATATTCTTGGGGCGAACCATCTGCACCAGCATCTTGAGCAGGCGGCCCTGTATATGGCCGCTCGCCATACGCCCGTGGATGGTATGGATATTCGTGGCACGATAGAGCCTGTAGAGATAGTCGCCCTCTGGCTCTATGTGGTCGATGATGTAACGGTCTATGAGTTCTGTCTCGGTCATGGTCAATCGTTCTTCTGTGCCAGAATGCCCGCAATGGCGAGGTCGTAGGAAGCCAGACCGAAGCCGCAGATGACACCGAGGCAGGCGCAAGAGATGTAGGAGTGGTGGCGGAATTCCTCACGCTTGTGTACATTGGAGATGTGTACCTCCACCACAGGACACTTCATGCTGCGTATGCAGTCTTGCAGGGCTATGCTCGTGTGCGTGTAGGCACCCGCATTGAGCACCACACCGTCGTAGGTGAACCCCACCTCCTGCAACTTATTGATGAGTTCGCCCTCTATGTTGCTCTGGTAATAGTCTATCTCCACATCGGGATACTTGGCTTTCAGCTGGGGAAGGTAGCTCTCGAAGGAATTGCTGCCGTAGATACCCGGTTCCCTGACGCCAAGGAGGTTCAGGTTGGGGCCGTTCACAATCTGTATTTTCATCTTTATGCGCTGTTTATGATGGTTCTTCGCTTGGCAGATACTGCCTTTTTTAGTAACTTTGCAGCAAAGGTAACAATAAATATGGAAACAGGCAAGGATTCAAGTTCTGAAATTGCACGAAAGTATATGCGCTATCTCAAACTGGAGCGCAACTACTCGTACAACACGCTGGAGGCATACCGCCATGACCTCGACTTCCTGGAGACGTACGCACGCAATAGCGGCAAGCAACTCACCGAACTGAAGTTGCCCGACTTGCAGCATTTCTCTGCCAGCATACACGATATGGGTATCGGGGCACGCTCGCAGGCACGCATCCTCAGTGGTATACGGTCGCTCTACCGCTTTCTGCAACTGGACGGATACATCAAGGACGACCCCACCGAACTGTTGGAGTCGCCCCAGATAGGCGAGCATTTGCCTGAATATCTTACCGTAGAGGAGGTGGACCGGCTGGAGGCTGCCATCGACCTGAGCAAGTGGGAGGGACAGCGCAACAAGGCAATTATCGAGGTGCTTTTCTCCTGCGGACTACGTGTCAGCGAACTGGTCAACCTCCTGTTGAGCAATATCTATGAAGAGGAGGGCTTTATACGCGTGCTCGGCAAGGGCAGCAAGGAACGCCTCGTACCCATCTCGCCCAGAGCCATAGAGGAGCTGCACTACTGGTACTACGACCGCAACCTGATGAACATCAAGCCCGGCGAGGAAGACTATGTGTTCCTCAACCGGCGTGGAGCACACCTTACTCGTACCATGGTGCTGATCATGATAAAACAGTATGCACAGTGGGCAGGCATCAAAAAGACAATCTCTCCGCATACCTTGCGCCACAGTTTTGCCACAGCCCTGCTCAAGGGCGGTGCCGACCTGCGTGTTATCCAGGCGCTACTTGGCCACGAGAGCATCGGCACGACGGAGATATATACGCACCTCGAGACATCCGACCTGCAGGATGCCATCTTGCACCACCATCCCCGCAACATACGTTACGGGCAGGAGCATAGCAACGAGTAAAAAAGTGGTTTGCTACTTGAGCAATCGCTTGCTCAATGCACGTACGGGATACCACACGGCGAGCCATCCCACGGCAATGACCGTGACAAAGATGACAGCCACGTCGGTATAGTGTACGCTGACGGGGTAGGCGTCTACAATGAACGAACCGGCAGAGTCGCCCAGTCTTACCAGGCCGTACTGTTGCTGCAAAAGGCAGAGCAACAAGCCCAAGCTGATACCGACAACGGCGCCCACTACCGATATCATTCTGCCCTCGAAGAGGAATATGCGGGCTATCTGCCTTTCGTCAGCACCGAGGTTGCGCAGCGTTACCACATCGTTCTTCTTGTCGATGATGAGCATGGAGAGTGACCCGATGATGTTGAAGCATGCCACCACGAGGATAAACGTCAGGAAAATGTAGGCTATCATCTTCTCTATAGCCATGATGCGGAAGGTATCTTCCTGCTGTTCATAACGGTCGAGCACACGGAACCGTGTACCTGCCAACTCCTTCATTTCTTTCTTTACGGCATCGAGGTCGCTGCCCGGCTTGAGCCTTATCTCGAGCGAGGAAACCATGCCCTGCTGCCCGAAGAGTCTGCGGGCAAAGGCGATAGAGGTAATGATATAGTCCTTGTCGTACTTGGACTGTTTGACGGAGAAGAGCACTCCCGGACTGTTGAGGGAGTCGACAACGAACCCGGCTTCCGGATTAGAGAGGTCGAGCTGACCCTCTTTCTGTGGTGCATAGATACGCATAAACCCGTCCCACTGTGCTCCTACGCCCAGCGTCTGAGCCAGTCGTACGCCCAAGATGCCATACTCCAGGTTGGCGGCATGGAGCGAGAAGGAACCGTCGCCATAGAGAATGTCGGTAATATGTGTAAGGTCGGAAAAGTTGTCGTCTACACCCTTTACCGTCACCATGGCCTGTCGGTCCTGGTAGATGGCGAGGGCATGGTCTTCCACAGCCTCTGTAGCCACTTCCACCTGGGGCAGAAGTTTAATCTTGGTAAGTACGGGGTCGTCCGCCGCCACCGTCTTTCCCTCGATGGGCACCACCTTCAGTTGGGGGTCGAAGTTGGTAAAAAGAGACGCTACAAGGTCATGGAATCCGTTGAACACGCTCAGCACGATGACAAGCGCCATCGTGGCAACGGCAACGCCTATCATCGAGATGATACTGATGATATTAATGACATGGGTGCTCTTCTTCGAGAAGAGATACCTGCGTGCTACAAAAAACGGAAAATTCATCTTGCCTCTCTTTTATTGAAAACTGCGCAAGTTATTTTTCATACCTTACTTCCCCTTTTACTTTTTCAAGAGTTCGTCGATACGCTCCAGGTAGTCGAGGCTGTCGTCCAGGAAGAAGCGCAGCTCGGGAATGATGCGCAACTGGTTGTGTACGCGCTTGCCGAGTTCGTAGCGGATAGTCTTCTCGTTGGTATTTATGTTCTTGAGAATCTCGTCGCCTTTCTCTGAGGGGAAAACACTCAGGTAGGCAGTACAGATGCTCAGGTCGGGACTAATCTTCACCTTCGTGACGCTAACCATCACGCCGTGCATCATGCGTGTCTGCGACTGGAAGATGAGGCTCAACTCCTTCTGGAGCAGTCTTGATATACGGTTTTGTCTTGTTTCTTGCATAATTCTTGATTCTTTATGGTTGGTGTTATTCCAGGTCTACGTGTGTAACGTCTACCTTCTCATGGAGAAATATCTGTGCCGACTCCTTGAACTTCTCCTCGCTCTCGGTGGTGAGGTAGCGGCACTTGCCCTGCTGCGTAATGTTGCGTTCCACATCGGGATGGCGCAACAGGTATTCGTGCAGACTGTTCGCTACATACTGTCCCTGCGGTACGATGCGCACGCCGTCGGGTATGTTCTTCACGATGCTGTTCATCAGCAGCGGATAGTGGGTGCAGCCCAGGATGATGGTATCTATCTCCTTGTCCTTGCGCATCAGTTGGTCGATGCGCTTCTTTACGAAATAGTCGGCTCCGGGACTGTCTGCCTCGTTGGCCTCTACGATGGCAGCCCATAGCGGACATGCTACACCGCTCACCTTTACGCCTGGCCACAACTTGGCTATCTCGAGGTCGTAGCTCTCGCTCTTGATGGTTCCCTCCGTGGCAAGCAGTCCTACGTGCCCCGACCTTGTAATGTTGCCTATCACCTCGGCGGTAGGTCGTATGATGCCCAGTACACGGCGGCCGGGGTCCAGTTCGGGTATGTCCCTCTGCTGTATGGTGCGAAGCGCCTTGGCAGAAGCCGTGTTGCAACCCAAGATGACGAGGTGGCAACCCATGGAGAACAGTTTGAGGACAGCCTGGCGTGTAAACTTGTACACCACCTCGAACGATCGTGAACCATACGGTGCACGGGCATTGTCGCCGAGATACATGTAGTCGTACTGGGGCAATACCTGTCGCAGGCCATGGAGGATGGTCAGTCCGCCGTAGCCTGAGTCGAAGATGCCGATGGGGCCGGGTAGGGTGGGAAGGGTCATTTCAGTTTCTCCTTTAACAGGGCGGTGATGTCTTCTCCCTGCGTACTGTCGGTATAGGGCAGCACATCATCGTCCGCATTCATGATAAAGGCAAAGCCTTTCTCCTTTCCCACGCGCTGGAGGGCATTCTTTATCTGCGCCTTGAGAGGAGCATATGCCTCGGTCTCTGCCTGTGCGAGCAGTCGTTCTGCCTCCGCCTTGAAGGCGATGTTCTTGGCCATCAGCTCACGCAGTTCGGCTTGACGTTTCTGCAGAATGGTAGGTGCAAAATTGCGCTGGCCGTCCAGAAACTCTTCGTACTTGCTGTTGAATTCGTCTTCGGAGCGTTTGGTCTCGGCATCATATTTTGCCTTGAGGTCATCCATATTATGCTTGGCTATCGCATAGCCGGGCATGGTATGAAAGACTTCCTTGAAGCTGAAGTACCCGAAACGCAGGGCGCCCTGCTGGGCAGTGGTTTCCGGCGTTACGGCGGTAGAGACCGTCTGTACCGTCGACTGGGCGGCAGCGGCCATCGGCAGGCACGCCAATGCACAATAAAGGAATGTCTTTTTCATCTTTCAGAAGAGTTGTGGTTAGAGAAACAAGGGCAGGCACGAATGCCTGCCCTCTTCACTTGTATCTTATTTACGGTTTACTTGATCTTGGCCTGAACCTCTTTGGTAACATCCACTACGTTGGTACCGGCATAGACAGCTGCACCGTCCTCGAAGATGTATGTGTAGTTGCCGGCCTTGCCTACAGCCTCAATGGCTGTGCGTACCTTGGCAACGATAGGCTGCATCAGTTCGTTGCTCTTCTTCTGCAACTCCTGCTGACCGTCCTGGTAAGCCTGCTGGATCTTCTGCTGAAGGTTCTGCAGTTCTGTTTCCTTCTGCTGCTTGGTAGTAGCGTTCATGGAGCTCTGAGCCTTCTGGTATTCGTCAGCCTTGCGGTTGAACTCGTCCTGCATGGCCTTGAGGTCGTTCTCCTTCTGTTTCTGCAGCGCTTCCAGCTCGCCGTTGGCCTTGGCTACATCGGGGAGAGCCTGCATGATAGTCTGTGTATTGACCTTACCGAACTTCTGTGCCATCATTGTCATAGGGGCAAGAAGCATAAGCATTAAAAAAAACTTTTTCATTTTCTATCTTTTTTGATTATTAATTCTTGTATCGCTAAAGGCGTTCCGGCCGTTCTCTGGCTGTTTCTGCCCAGACAGTCACTGTCCTTTTGCCTTAGGTTAGGCATAGCGTCTGCAAAGATAGTACAAAAAAACTTCTGTACAAAGATTGCAGGCCGTATTTTTACGGTTAGTTGGCCGAATAGCCCAATTTTTTGAGAATCTCGTTGCTGATGTCTATCTTTGGCGAGCCGAAGATGATGCCGCTGTTGCTGGCACGGTCGAGCACGAGAGAGTAACCGCGCAGGTCGGACACCTCTTTTACGGCGTTGTAAATCTCTTCCTGGATAGGTGTCATGAGGGCCTCGCGCTTCTTGAAGAGTTCGCCTTCCGGACCGAAGTATTTCTTCTTCAGGTCGCTGGCTTCCTTCTCCTTGTTCATGATTTCCTCTTGCTTAGCCTTCTTCTGCTCTTGGGACAGGAACACTACTTCGTTCTGGTAGTTCTTGTACAGGGTGCTTGCCTCAATGTTGAGAGCCTCCACCTCAGCTTGCCATTTCTTGCTTACCTGGTTGAGTTGCTCGTTGGCACGCTCGTAGGCTGGCACGTTCTTGAGGATGTACTCCATGTCTACCAATGCATATTTCTGTGCATTTGCCGTGATGGCTGCTACAGCCATCACGAGCATCAATACTATCTTCTTCATGTTGGAACAAAAATATTTTTTCATTCTTCACTCTTCGTTCTTCGTTCTTCACTTAGAACTCCTGTCCGAGGATGAAGTGGAACTGGCTACCGCCTCTCTTTTGGCTGCTTCCGTTCCATACCTTGTCGAAACCGTAAGCCCAGTCGATACCCATCAAGCCCACCATAGGCAAGTAGATACGTACACCGAGACCGGCTGAACGTTTCATGCTGAACGGGTTGAAGTCTTTGGTATCATACCAGGCGTTACCAGCCTCGACAAATCCAAGACCATAGATGGTGGTGTTACCGAGGAGGAACGGGTATCGCAACTCCAGCGTGAAACGGTCGTAAGCATAGGCATAGTAACCCGTGCTGCTGTTGTAGGATACGGTACCATTCTCGTAACCGCGCAGACCGATGGTCTCCTCGCCGTAGTAAGAAGAGTAGCCGCTCATACCGTCACCACCTACGTAGTAAGTCTCGAACGGACTCTTGTTGTACTTGTTGTAGGAACCCAACAGACCGAGTTCTATTCTTGTCATCAGCACGAAGCACTTCTGGCCGCCGGTAAGGGCCGTATAGGTCTTCGACTTGAACTTCCACTTGTGGTATTCTATCCAGCGGTACTTCTCCTGCTGCTCCTCAGCATAGGTAGCAGAGTGGCTGTTGGTGGCAAGATGCTCGTAGTCCTTGTTGTTGAAGAGACTCCATGGCGGAGTAAGGTTTACGCTCGCCTCGAACTCAGAACCGCGGCGTGGGAAGAGCTGGTTGTCGGTAGAGGTACGGTTGAGCGAAATGGTAAAGTTGAGGTTGTTCGCATTACCGTTCTGCATCAACATGTAGCTCCAGTTCTTCATCATGTAGCGCTGGTAGGCCATCTGTATGGACAGTGTGAAGTAGTCGTCTGGCCAGCGCAGGCGCTTACCCCATCCGAGGCTCACACCCACCATCTGTATATATTTGTCCGGGTCGTAGTAGTTCTCGTAGTTGTTATAGTAACTGCTGCCGTAACCGTACAGGTAGTTATAGTAGTTGCTCATGTATGAGCTGTTGTAGTAGTTGCTGGATACGTCGGTACTCTTGCTGTAGTATGCACCCACGCTGAACTGGATAGGACGCTTGCCGCCAAACCAGTTGGTGGAGTAGCTTACGTTGTACGACTGGTAGTAGGTACCGTTGGTCTGTGCACCGATGCTCAGCACCTCACCGTCGCCAATGGGCATGATACCGCGGTGCTCCTTGTTCTTTCTGAAGAGGTTGCGCATGGAGAAGTTGTTGAGCTTCAAACCTACGCGGCCGATGACACCCGTCTGTCCCCATCCGAGAGAGAACTCAATCTGGTCATTGCTCTTCTGCTCCAACTGGTAGTTGATGTCGACAGTACCGTCCTCGTACTTCGGCTTGATGTCCGGATTGATCTTCTCAGGGTCGAAATGGCCCATGGATGCCAACTCACGAATGGAGCGCATGACGGCATCCTTAGAGAAAAGGTCACCCGGCTTGGTGCGCAACTCACGGCGCACAACATTCTCGTAAAGACGTGTGTTACCGTTGATGCGTATATGACTAAGGTAAGCCTGCGGACCTTCAGTTACGCGCATCTCCAGGTCGATGGAGTCGCCGTCGATGTTGATTTCGGCGGGATTGATGTTAGAGAATACGTAACCGTTGTTGTAGTAGAGGTTACCCACAGCATCGTCGTCCTCGTTCAGACGCTTGCGCAGCAACTTCTGGTTGTACACGTTGCCCTTCTTCATGCCGAGTACGGCATTGAGGTAGTCGGTAGAGTAGACGGTATTGCCCACCCACGTCACATTGCGGAGGAAATACTGTTTGCCTTCCTCCACCTTGATGTAGATATTGACATGCTTCTCGTCGCAGGTGCTTACGCTGTCTTCCAGAATCTGCGCATCGCGGTATCCGTACTCGTTGTATTTGTCTATGAGTTTCTGCTTATCCTCTTTCCAACGCTCGGGGGTAAATTTCTTCGACTTGAAGATGTTGTCCAACTTGCCGGCCTCGTGTGTCTTGGCAAAGGCACCCTTGGTAAAGAGTGTACCCTTAATCTTGCGGTCGGAAAGTTTCTCGTTGCCCTCGATAGTTATCTTGCGAACCTTCGTCTTCTGTTTCTTGTCCACCACTACGTCGAGGATGACCTGTCCCTTGTTGGCCACGTCGTCGCGCTGGTTTATCTGTATGTCCGCATTCTTGAAGCCCTTGTCGTCAAAGTATTTCTTGGCAAGAATCTTGGCGCGGTCCAGCATGTTGGGGGTAACCTGCGTACCTTTTACCATACCGAGCTTCTGCTCCATGTCCTCGCGCTCGCTCTTCTTCAGTCCTACATAGTTGATGGTAGAGATGCGCGGGCGTACAGCCAGGTAGATGTGCAGGTAGAGCTTGTCGCCTACGATAGAGTCGGCAGCGATAGCCACCTTGGAGAACAGTCCGTGTTTCCAGTAGCGTTTTACAGCATTGGTAATGGCATCGCCGGGAATGTCTATCTGGTCGCCTACGGCAAGTCCGGAGATACCCGTAAGCACATAGTCTTCGTAGCCCTCTACACCCGATACGCCAATGCCGCCGATGGTGAGCGTGCGAGGTGTTCCGGCATAGGAGATGTCGGGGTTTATGATCTTGTCTTGTGCCTGTACCTGCATAAACGCCGTTATGCCGAACAGCAGGACGAAAGTCTTTCTGGTTTTATTCATTTAACCTTTTCTGTGTAGATAGCGTGTTCTGAAAAACCACGCATAGTTAACTTCTTCTTTAGACGGATAGTTTTCTTTTTTTCTTTTACAGAACCCGCCGTATGTGTATACTCTCTTATTTATTGTCTTCTTCCACCTGTGCTTCTGTCTTGCCGAAGCGCCGCTGGCGTGCCTGATAGCTGGCAATGGCCTTGTGGAGGTCGTCCTCGTTGAAGTCGGGCCAGTATGTATCGCAGAAGTACAGCTCCGAGTAGGCTATCTGCCAAAGCAGGTAGTTGCTGATGCGCAGCTCGCCTCCCGTTCTTATCAGCAGGTCGGGGTCGGGCATAAAGCTGGTCTCGAGATGCTTGCTGAAGTTGTCTTCGGTGAGGAGGCTCTCCACCTGTTCGTATGTGGTGCCCGTCTGCATGGCTTCCTTTACGGTCTTCTTCATGGCATTCATGATTTCCCAGCGCGACGAGTAGCTAAGTGCCACCACCATAGTCATGGCATCGTTTTGGGCTGTATGGTCCATGGTCTGCTGCAACTTGTCGCGTACCGGTGCGGGCAGTCGCCCGATGTCTCCTATCACCTGGAAACGGACATTGTTCTTCATGAATATCTCGTCCTCCAGCGACGACAGTACCAGTCCCATAAGGGCAGCCACCTCGTCTGCCGGTCTGTTCCAGTTCTCAGTAGAGAAAGTGTATAGCGTAAGGTATTTCACCCCCAGTCGCGTACACTCTGATGTGATACGGCGCACCGTGTCCACTCCGGCCTGGTGGCCGTAGCTGCGTTCCTTGCCCCGTTCGGTGGCCCAGCGCCCGTTGCCGTCCATGATGATGGCTATGTGGCGCGGTATTCTTGTCATATCCAAGTCGTTTGACATTACTCTTTGTTGCAGGTTATACATTTTGCGCTGAAGCTGTACGTGATGGTAGCTTGCAGTATGGAATAGCAGTCGGTGTTCTTGAATATGCCGCTGCTCTTGATGCCGTAGGGGTCTTTCACTCCGTCGAGGTCGTCACTCAGCGAGAAGTGCATCGCCCAGTCTATGCCCACGTTGAGCCTTTCGGACACTTTGAACTTCACGCCCAGTCCGATGGGCAGGTTGCCGGTGAATACATTCTTGCCGTTGCCTTTTACATAGGTAGCACCGAAACCTCCGAAGATGAAGGGCGTGACGCGCTTCGAACCCCTGTAGTCGCGTCCTGTACCATAAGGCCAGAAGTTGTATTCGAACACCAGGCTGGCATCTACCAGCGTGTTGCTGAAGCTGTACTTCTCCGTCTCGTAGTCGGGGTAATATGTCTTGACGTTGTCCGTCGAACCTTTGAGGGTACCCATGCTGATGCCTAACTTCAAGGCTTTGTAGGGGTCGAAGTTGTATCTTCCTACGATGGTGCCAAGGGGCTGCATGTTGCGGAACAGGTTACCGTTGAAGTCGCCCTCGTAGGTAACAAGTCCTACGCCTGCGCCTATCTCCATACGATACTGCGGGTCGTCCTGCGCGCTCGCACGGGTGGCAGAAAGCATCGTCAGCAATATCAGAAAGAGAAGTTTGCGCATGGTTTTCACCTTATTAATATATATACCTATTATATATAGGTCCTATGTAGTGGGGTATAAGTATAGTTCGGGTTATGGGTCCTGACGCTTCCAACCGTCCTTGTTGTAGCGTCCCTTCCATACATTTCCTTCGCTGATGAACCAATAGATATAGGATGTGTAAGCCGTTCCGTCGGGAGCAGTGCTGTTCTCCTTTACGGTGGTGAAAGCAAAGGGCTTGCTGGTGTCGATGTTCAGGTTCCCGATGGCGGTGCTTGCCACGGAGTCGATGGTCCATGTCACACCGGCATCCATACTTTCGTACAGATACTGGTCGGTGCCGAATGCCACAAACTTGGAGTGGTCTGCACTCATGTCGACAGCCATTCTGCTGAATTTGGGAAGGGTGCATGCCTGGTTGGCATCACGCTTCACCATGTTCCATTTCTCGTTTATCTCACCGCTCTCCTCTACGTCTATAGAGCGCATCCACTCTACAGCTCTCTTTGCTTCGTCGTCGCAGGTACCTACGAGGAATACGTTCTCCACATTCTTTGCAGAACGTACGTCTGCGTGTACCATGTTGAGGCAACTTGTGGGCAGCTTGTTGATGTCTGAAGTTCCGGTAAGGGTCTCTTCCGTCCATGTCACACCATAGTCTTTGGACATCAGGATGCCGGTAGGCTTGCCGTCGCTGTCGCCCGAATAGGCGAAGAGACACTGGCTGCTGGCTCCGGCGAGTCGTATGAGTCTGGAGTCTGTAGTAACCTCGGTCCAGTTTGTAGCTGCAGACCATTTCAGCAACTTGTGAGTCTCAGTATTGAGCACATAGATGCAGTCGTCGATAGTGGTCATGTTGCTAACGGCATTCTTGCCAAGGTCTATAGTGGGGGTGCTGTCATACCAGTATGCACCGTCTGTGCTGGAGAATACCTTCACGTTGCCGTCTTTAGACTCTTTGCCGAATACATAGACGGTGTTGCCCACGTTGACGGCTCTCATGGTGTCGGTGAGTGCTGCAAGGTGTGCGTTCATCTTGGCTGTAGACTGCCAGATAAAAGTGTCGGGCACCTGTGTGTGGATGTTTATCTTGACCTTATAGTCGGCGTATGCCGTAGCATCTTGTGCATAGGCACGGACAGACTTGTCGGGGTTGATCTTGTCGAAGTTGACCGAGTCGCTGCTGCTGTACCATACCAGCGAGTCTTCACTTGCTCCCTTGTAGATAAGCTGTATGTAGCTGCTGTTCTTGGCAGAGATGGTGGCCAGCACGGCTGCCACTCTTGTGTTCATAGGCAGAGAGTCGGCGTTGTATATTTCTCGCTTGGTCTGGTCTATGGTAAACTTATAGTTAGAGCCGGTGACAGCACTCTTCAGGATAGAGTCGCCTCCAGCCTTGTTCTTTCCGTATTTGTCCATCGTGCCGAGAGAAAAGCTCGTGATGGCCGTATCGTGATAGTAGGTTACAGTTGAATCGTCGTCATTGTTACTGAGACATGACGACAGTGAGAAGCCTGCTGAGGCCAGCAGGATGAAAGCTAAAAACTTCCTGTTCATTACACGCTAATTTGTTTTTAGCTGCAAATTTACGTAGAATTCTTCAAATATAGCCCTTTTTGTGTGCTTTATTATGCAAAATATGGAATTTGGCACCTAATTTTAAGTTTGTTTAGTGATTGCCGCGATACACGATGGGTAGGGCTGGAGAACCTTCTTGGGCAAGTGCAATGCCCCTCAATGGGAATTCAGAGACAAGAAAAATGCTTCAATTCTCTAATTCTTGACATTAGTAAAGTACGCAGGTTGTTTTCTTGTGCTGTACTTATACATAAAAATCCCGTTCCTCTTGCGAGAAACGGGATTCCGTATTGTGTATTGATTCGAAGTGTCGAATTAGAGCTGAGGACCAGCAGCAACGAGAGCCTTACCAGCCTCGTTAGTCTCGTACTTCTTGAAGTTCTTGATGAAGCGAGCAGCCAAATCCTTAGCCTTCTCCTCCCACTGAGCAGCCTCAGCGTATGTGTCGCGAGGATCCAGAATGTCAGTAGCTACACCTGGCAACTCTGTAGGAACCTTGAAGTCGAACATAGGAATCTGCTTGGTAGGAGCCTTGTCGATGTCACCGCTCAAGATAGCGTCGATGATACCACGTGTATCCTTGATAGAGATACGCTTGCCGGTACCGTTCCAACCAGTGTTAACGAGGTAAGCCTTGGCGTTGTTAGCCTCCATCTTCTTAACGAGCTCCTCAGCATACTTAGTTGGGTGCAACTCGAGGAATGCCTGGCCGAAGCAAGCAGAGAATGTAGGAGTAGGCTCAGTGATACCGCGCTCTGTACCTGCCAACTTAGCTGTGAAGCCAGAGAGGAAGTAGTACTTGGTCTGCTCTGGAGTCAGGATAGATACTGGAGGCAATACACCGAATGCGTCAGCTGAGAGGAAGATAACCTGCTTGGCAGCTGGAGCAGCAGAACCTGGCTGGATGTTGGCGATATGGTTGATGGGGTAAGATACACGAGTGTTCTCTGTAACGCTCTTGTCAGCGAAGTCGATCTTGCCGTCAGCAGCTACAGTTACGTTCTCCAAGAGAGCGTTGCGCTTGATAGCGTTGTAGATGTCTGGCTCAGACTCCTTGTCGAGGTTGATAACCTTGGCGTAGCAACCGCCCTCGAGGTTGAACACACCCTCGTCGTCCCATCCGTGCTCGTCGTCACCGATCAACTTACGCTTAGGATCGGTAGACAATGTAGTCTTACCTGTACCAGAGAGACCGAAGAAGATAGCTGTGTTCTCGCCGTTCATGTCGCAGTTGGCAGAGCAGTGCATAGAAGCGATGCCCTTCAATGGCAAGTAGTAGTTCTGCATAGAGAACATACCCTTCTTCATCTCACCACCATACCATGTGTTGATGATAACCTGCTCACGTGTAGTTGTGTTGAAGGCAACACAGGTCTCAGAGTTCAGACCGAGCTCCTGGTAGTTCTCTACCTTAGCCTTAGAAGCGTTGTAGATAACGAAGTTTGGCTCGAAGTTAGCGAGCTCTTCCTCTGTAGGCTGGATGAACATATTTGTTACGAAGTGAGCCTGCCATGCTACCTCAACGATGAAGCGAACTGCCAAGCGAGTAGCCTTGTTGGCACCGCAGAAAGCGTCTACTACATAGAGGTTCTTGTTGGAAAGCTCGTTCTTGGCGATATCCTTAACCTTGGCCCAAACCTCCTCGCTCATGGGGTGGTTGTCGTTCTTGTACTCCTCAGAAGTCCACCATACGTTGTCGTGGCTCTGTGCATCGTCTACGATGTACTTGTCTTTAGGAGAGCGACCAGTGAAGATACCTGTCATTACGTTGACAGCACCGAGCTCGGTCACCTGACCTACCTCATAACCTTCAAGACCTGCCTTTGTCTCCTCCTCGAACAACTGCTCGTAAGAAGGATTGTGAGCGATTACAGTAGCACCTGTAATACCATACTTTGTTAAATCTAACTTTGCCATTTTTATTAAATGTATTTAAGTTGAAAATTACTCTTTCTAAATCGCCGCAAAGTTACGAAAAATATGTTTTACTGCAAAGTTTCGTCTTTGCATTTCGTCCCTTTTAAGTTCTTTTTAGGTTAAAGAAAACTAAATGCGGTTTCTTTTCTTGTCTTTTTGGCATATGGACTTTGCAAATGTCTTTTTGCCGCTTACCAGGCAGAAAGGTTGCACTGTGCCTCTATCTTGTCCTCCACCGTGTCGTCGAGCTGATGGAAGAAGTCGAGTCCTGTAGTCTTTTCCACTTCATCCACCGTGCAGGCGTATTCCTGCATCTTGTGGTGTCCCGACTGGTTCTCGTACATGAACCCGATGGCCTTGGGCTGACTGTTGTCTTTTCCCAAGGTCATCACTACCTTGAAGAAGGCGTCGGGCACGGCAACATGGTGCTCGCCCACCGTGCGGTAAGGCTTGCTGCGGAATATGGGGCCTGCCACAATGTATATCTTCCCGTACTTGATGGCCCAGTCGCGGCACGCCTCCTCGAGGTATTTCCAGTCGCGCTGGTTCAGGTTGCCGTTCTGCGGGCAGATGTTGGTCATGAGGAAGGCGTCCTTCTGTGCCTTGTACGCCCACTTGTTATCGGCGGCAGGACACATGTGGCCGCGCTGGTAGCCACATTCGCTTTCGCGTATGTCGTAGTAGGCCGCCCTTGGCTCGGGTACGTCTGTGTCTTCTATGAACTTGTGTCCGCCTCTGGCATATTCGCCATCGGTATGCGCAGCAGTCAGCGACCATCCTACCCAGTTGGGACAGCGTGTATCCTTATTATAAGATGTGGTGTAGGCGTAACGTACCAGCATCTGTTCCGGTGCCTTCATGCTTACGTTGCGCGGTATCTCGTAAGCGTCGTTTACCTCCGTCTGTACCGTTTCCTTGGCATTGACTGGTGCTGATACCTTACGCAGGCCAAACCAGCAACAAGCTACGATGAGAATTATCACCGTTCCTGCCAGTTTGCCAGTAACACTTGTGCTCTTCTTTTTTCTTCCCATGTATTTTCTGATAATGATGGTGGCGTGTACTTAAAGCCTCGCCTTATGTGTTTCCGTCTGCAAAAGTATGCTTTTTTGTTCGGAAAACCATGTTTTTCTCCTGTAGTTCTTCAAA
Source organism: bacterium (assembly GCA_963601815.1). Classification (GTDB taxonomy): domain Bacteria; phylum Bacteroidota; class Bacteroidia; order Bacteroidales; family Bacteroidaceae; genus Prevotella. The sequence goes on along the minus strand of CAVCGV010000020.1, from coordinate 14,846 downwards.
AAACGGGCAGAATCTTTTGCATGTTTTCCTTTTTTGCATTAACTTTGCATAAAAACTTTACTACTATGAAAATTATAAACCTAAGCGAGCAAGACTCTATCATCAACAGATACCTGGCCGAGATGCGCGACTGTGAGTATCAGAAGAACCGCCTTCTCTTCCGTAACAACATCAAGCGCATCGGTGAGTACGAAGCCTTCGAGATTTCGAAGACACTCAACTATGAAGCGCAGAAAGTCACCACGCCATTGGGTGTGGCAATGGTCAACCTGCCTACCGACCGGGTTGTGATGGGTACCATATTCCGTGCCGGTCTGCCTTTTCATGAGGGATTCCTCAATGTCTTCGACCATTCGGGCAATGCCTTTGTGAGTGCCTACAGGGAGTATACCAACGAGGCGCATACCGAGGTGGGCGTACACGTAGAATACCTGGCCACGCCAGAGGTGGAGGGCAAGACGCTCATTATCGCCGACCCTATGCTTGCCACCGGAATCAGTATGGAGATGGGCATGAAAGCCATCCTTACCAAGGGTGTGCCCAAGCATATTCATGTGGCCTGTGTGCTGGCTGCGCCCGAAGGCATAGCTCACATCAAGGAAACATTCCCTGCCGACAAGACCACCATCTGGTGCGCTTCCATAGATGAAGGTCTGAACGAGAGCAAGTATATTGTGCCGGGATTCGGTGATGCCGGTGACCTGTGCTACGGCAACAAACTGTAACAGGTTCTCTTAATAATGGAACGAACTGCCGCCTAAGAACTCCCTCAGTAGCGAGGTGGGCGGCAGGTTGTTGTAGGGTATTCCCTTGAAATATTTCAGGAACTTCAGCAGGCGGTAAGCCTCGGCATATTCCTCGCAGTTTTCCGGCACTTGCTGCAGTAGCGGCTCGGCTTGTGCCTTGATGACGGCAAGTTCGTAGAGCATGGCTGTATTGAGCATGGCGTCCGCGTTTTCTTGGTAGGGGAATATCCACTTGTTTTCTCCCGCCCTTACCGACGGCCAGCGGTGAATGGTTTCCTGGGCATTCACGCCTCTGTATTTGTAGTCGCGTATGATGCGCCGCAGCAATCGGTTGTCTGTGGTGGGTATGTAGTTGTGGTTGTCCAGCAGAATGGTTGTGAGTGCTGAGGCGTACACCCTAAAAATCTGTTCGCCGGGTATCTGCGACGTCAGTTCTGGGTTAAGGGCATGGATGCCTTCTACCACCAGTACGTTGTTGGGTTGCATCTTCAGTCGCTTGCCGCTTTTCATGCTTTTGCCTGTCTGGAAGTCGTATTTGGGCAGTTCCACTTCTTCGCCACGGAAGAGGGCGTTAAACTGTTCGTTGATAAGTTGTAGGTCGAGGGCGTAGATGCTCTCGTAGTCGTATTCTCCTTTCTCGTCTTTTGGGGTACGCTCACGGTCCACAAAGTAGTCGTCGAGCGATATCTGGAGTGGCTTCAGTCCGTTGACAGCCAGTTGGATAGAGAGTCGTTTGCAGGAGGTTGTCTTTCCCGAAGACGATGGTCCAGCCAGCAGTACCAGTTTGATGCCCTTGCGTTGTGCTATTTCTTCGGCTATCTGTGCTATCTTCTTCTCTTGCAGGGCTTCGCTCACGTTGATGAGGTCGGTAGTGTATCCTGCGTTCACGGCCTCGTTGAAGTCGCCTACGGTACGTACACCGAGGATGCCTTGCCAGCGGTGGTGTTCGCGGAATATCTCGAACATTTTGTCCTGTCGGGTCAGTTCGCCCAGCATGGATGGATTCTGTCGTGACGGGATGCGCAGCAGCATGCCGTCATAGTATTTCTCCAGTCCGAAGAGGTAGAGCTGTGAGGTGTTGCTGAGCAGTGTGCCGTAGTAGTAATCCACGTATTCTTCCAACTTGTAGTAGGTCGTGTAGATACTGCCCGAACTGCGCAGAAGTCTGGCTTTCTCCGTGGCGCCCTTCTTCTCGAAGATGCTGACAGCCTCTTCTGTCGGTACGTAATAGTGTCGAAGGGGAATCTTTTCGCTGATGATTTCCTGCATGCGTGCCTTTATCTTCTCTACCACTTCGTCGGTTACGGGACGGCCGATTTCCAGATTGACATAATAACCGTTGGATACCGGAATGTCGATGACGCAGGTGCTGTGACTGTAGAGGTCGTGTACGGCTTTGCACAGTACGAAGAACAGAGTGCGTGTATAGGCTCGTGAAGCCGAGGAAGAGGTCATGTCGAGAAACTCTACGTCCTTGTTGTTGTACACGCGGTAGCGCAGTCCCTCCACCTTGTTGTTTACCTTGCACGAAATGGGGCCGTACTCCATTTGTAGTCCTGTAGCGCGATAGATGTCGGAAAGGGTGCTTCCTATCTCAACGGTCAGTTTGCTGCCGTTGTTCTTGCATCTTATTTGTACTGTCTGTTTCATATTGGTAGGTTTTAGGTTTCTTGGGGGAAGTTCTTGGGGAAGTTTTGGGGAAGTTAAGGAAGTAAAAAGGGGAGTTAGGGGAAGTTAAGGGACAATAGCTTTGACTGTTTGTTATGAGGGTGACGCAACGGACGAGGCAAAAAGGCTGTTGTCCCTTAACTTCTCTAACTTTCCCCCTTAGCTCCCCCTCCGATTAAGGATGAGTAGTCGGGCGAATTCCCAGACTACTATGCCTGCCGTGACACTGACATTCAGCGAATGTTTGGTACCGAACTGCGGTATTTCCAGACATCCGTCGCTCATGTCCACCACGTTCTGTTTCACACCTTTCACCTCATTGCCAAAGATGACAGCGTAGCCCTTGGGATGTAAGGTGTGGAGCGACTCCTGCAGGTCTTGCAGTTTGGTGGAGCCTTCCACCTGCTCTATGCTGTATACAAAACGTCCGTTTCGGTGCAGTTCCTCCACCGCTTCCTCTGTAGTGGCGAAGTATTTCCAGTCTACGCTGTCCTCGCCGCCAAGAGCCGTCTTATGTATCTCCGGATGGGGTGGGGTGGCAGTGATGCCGCACAGGTACACAGCCTCTACGCGGAAGGCATCGCACGACCGGAACACGCTTCCCACATTGTACAGCGAGCGCACGTCGTCGAGAACCACCGTAAGGGGCAGTTTCTCCGCTTCCTTGAATTCCTCCAGGGAGAGGCGGTTCATCTCTATCGTTCTGAGCTTGCGCATAGCCTTACTTCTCTTCTTTGGTCTTGTAGGCAAGGGCGTACATCCGTATCTGCTTAATCATTGCCAGCAGTCCGTTGCTGCGTGTGGGACTGAGGTGGTCCTTCAGTCCTATCTTTTCCACGAAGTAGAGGTCTGCATCCATTATCTCGCCGGGGGTGTGTCCGCTCAGTACGCGGATAAGGAGGGCTATGATGCCCTTCACGATGAGAGCGTCGCTGTCGGCAGTGAATACGAGCTTGCCGTCCACATAGTCGCACTGCAGCCATACGCGGCTCTGGCATCCGTCTATGAGGTTCTGCTCGTTCTTGTATTTCTCGTCAAGGGGTTCCAGTTCGTTGCCCAGGTCGATGAGCATCTGGTATTTGTCCATCCAGTCGTTGAAGTCCTGGAACTCCTCTATCACTTCATCTTGCAGTTCGTTGATTGTTGCCATTATTTTATTTCCTTTATCTCGTTAACAGTTATCAGTTTGAAGAGCTTGTCGTTGGGACGTACCTTGTCGGGTACTGCTATGGATACCCTCCATCCCTGTCTTGCCACGTCGACAGACTTTCGTTCGTAGCGTATGTCGTCGGCATGCAGGTACATCACGCCTGTGGTGTTGCCTGTAATGAGCAGTTTCTCGCCCTGTGCTATCTCTGAAGCCTCAATAGCAAATTCTGCTACGCCGAGTTTGGAGAAGTACTTCACCACCTTGCCCACGAGTACTTTCTTCTCCGTGGCTACAGACCCGTAGTGCTTGTTCCATTCGCCGAGCGTCTGCCCCTGGTAGTATCCATCCCAGAAACCGCGGTTGAAGATAGTGGCCAGTCTCTCGTCCCAGGCGTCCTTCTTCTCTTCAGTGAAAGTGCCGTCGAGCACGGCGGCTATGGCCTCCTTGTAGCATTTCACGGCGGTATAGACATATTCAGGGCCACGGGCGCGTCCTTCTATCTTGAACACCCTTACGCCGGCATCCATCATGCGGTCTATGAAGCGGATGGTCTTCAGGTCCTTGGGACTCATCACATACTTGTTGTCTATCTCCAGTTGGTTACCGGTTTCGTTGTCTGTTACCGTATAGCTGCGGCGGCATATCTGCACACACTCGCCACGGTTGGCAGAGCGGTTGGCATTTGCCAGACTCATGTAGCACTTGCCTGATACTGCCATGCAAAGGGCGCCATGGCAGAACATCTCGATGCGTATCAGCTCCCCTCTGGGGCCGCGGATTTCCTGGCGTTCTATCTCCTCGTGGATATGCTTTACCTGGTCCATGTTCAGCTCGCGCGCCAAAACCGACACGTCGGCAAAGCGGGCATAGAACTTAAGGGCTTCGGTATTTGAAATATTCAACTGGGTGGAGAGGTGCACCTCCATGCCCACCTCGTTGCAGTAGGCCATTACGGCCACGTCGCTGGCTATGACGGCAGAGATGCCTGCCTCCTTGGCTGCATCGATAATCTCGTGCATCGTGGCGACATCCTCGTCATAGATGATGGTGTTTACGGTGAGGTAGGTCTTGATGCCGTGCCCGTTGCAGGTTGCTGCAATCTCGCGCAGGTCTTGTATGGTGAAGTGGTTGGCCGAGTGCGAGCGCATGTTCAGCTTCCCTATACCGAAGTACACAGAGTCGGCTTTGGCCTGGATAGCCGCTGCCAGCGATTCGCGCGAGCCGACGGGCGCCATTACCTCGAATTCGTTGATTGTATGGTTCATGAATGTTTCTTTTGCAATTTTACTGCAAAGATACTGTAAAAAAACGAGTAAGCGAAGGGAATGCTTCCTATTTTTTTATTTTCAAAAGGTTAAAGGCATGTTTGGGGAAAATAGTATGGATACCTCTTATGGCGTTACCCCTTTTATAATTTCGGTGTCATAGAAAAAGTTGGGTTAGGATACAAGTTGTTTTTCGTCGTTGTCAAACAACAAAATTGGTCATTTGCTTTGTTTTGAAATCTATTTGCACTACCTTTGTCGGCAGATTGCAGTATTTGTGTCTTGCATTCTAACAAAAAAGAAAAGAGAAATGGATATAAGAATAGAAAGGGCAGAGCCTGGTATGGCTCCACAGATAGCGTCGCTCATAATGGAAGCGATGAACCATGAGTGTTGCCAGAACTTTGCGGGACCACATCATACGCTTGCCGATTTCCACCTTATGATGACGCGGTTGGTAGAGATGGAAGACAGTCAGTATAGTTTTCGTAACACCTTGGTTGCCATTGCCTGTGATGGCTCTGTTGTCGGCATCTGCGTGGTATATGACGGCGGAAAGCTACGCGCCCTGCGCCGTCGTTTCGTGGAGGAGGCAAGGGCGATGTTTGGCATCGACTACTCGGGTATGGATGACGAGACATCGGCTGGCGAGTATTACATAGACAGTCTCTGTGTGGACAACGGTCACCGTGGCAAGGGCATTGCTACGCGCTTGCTCCAGGCTGCCGTTGCACGTGCTGTGGAGATAGGTATCCCGGCTGTGGGCTTGCTTGTAGACAAGGGTAATCCCAAGGCAGAGACGCTTTACCGCCGACTCGGTTTCGAGTATGTGGAAGATACCATGTGGGGAGGACATGAGATGAAGCATCTGCAGAAGTTTATATAGGTGTGATTTTTTAGAGCACGCCTCTAACAAATATTTATGGGGAGTTTTAGTCATATTCAAATAAATATTGTATATTTGCAGACATAAAGCATAGAAGACTATGGCAGAACACAACGACTTGGGCAAATGGGGCGAAACGGAAGCCGCCCAGTACCTTCAGGGGAAAGGCTACTCCATACTGGAGCGTGACTGGCGCCATGGGCATCGCGACCTGGACCTTGTAGCCCTGACGGAAGGCCGCGACACGGTCGTCATCGTAGAGGTGAAGACGCGGCAAAACGACGACTTGGAGAAGCCGGAGCAAGCCGTAGACCTGAAAAAGATGCGTAACCTCGCTGCTGCGACAGACATCTATGTAAAACAGCGCAACATCGTACACCAACTGCGTTTCGACATCATATCCATAGTGGGCACAATAGGCCATTTGGAAAAGATAGAACACATAGAAGACGCTTTCAACCCCATGCTCATTCTCTGACTTACACCTATTATTATATATACAGTGAACACAACGACACACATCAAGCAGATAAGGCTACAGGAAACGGATTCTACCAACCTGTACCTGAAGAACTATATTCCTGCCAACAGCGAAGAGACAGTGGTTGCCATCGCCGAATACCAGTCGGCAGGCCGTGGCCAGGGCACGCATACATGGGAGAGTGAACCGGGAAAGAACCTCCTGTTCAGCATACTCGTGCAGCCCCACTGGATACCTGTAGCCAAACAGTTCCTATTGTCGATGGCAGGAGCCATTGCACTGAAGGATGCTCTCGACAGCTATACGGACGGCATCACGCTGAAATGGCCCAACGATGTATACTGGAACGACCGTAAGATAAGCGGTACGCTGATAGAGACCGCAGTAGGTGCGCAGGGCATCAAGCGCTGCGTGTTCGGTATAGGTCTGAATGTCAACCAACAGGAGTTTCACAGCGATGCTCCCAATCCCGTTTCGCTCTGTCAGATACTGGGACACGAGGTAGACCGCGAAGAATTGCTCGGAAAGATACTGGATGCGTTCAGTCGTTATTACGAACTGTTGAGGCGGGCTGACTACCAGGATATTTCGGGCATCTATCACCTCTCGCTCTATCGCCGCAAAGGCTACCACTGGTACGAGGACAAGGACGGAAGGTTTGAAGGGGCCTTCGTAGAGGTGGAGGACGACGGACACCTCATACTCCATGACAAGAAGGGGGTGATACGGTCTTACGCCTTCGGAGAAATCAAATTCGTATAAACATCCTTGGTGGGTGTGCAGAACAACCGTTCCTGTTATAAAGACTAAAAGCGTTGTGTTACAAAGAGATAACGCTGGAAACATTAACGCTTTTGCCCTTTCAGAGCGTACAGGCCAAGAAGTACCAAGTTGTTCCTTATGGACGAATGTTTACATTAAAACAAGAAATATATGTCAAAATTTAAAAGAATTCTTTTGAAGTTAAGCGGCGAGAGCCTCATGGGCAAGGAGAGCTACGGCATCGACCCGGAGCGTCTGAGCGATTATGCCGAACAGATCAAGGAAGTACACGAGATGGGTGTGCAGATAGGCATTGTCATCGGCGGCGGCAATATCTTCCGCGGACTGAGCGGAAGCCAGAAAGGCTTCGACCGTGTAAAGGGTGACCAGATGGGCATGTGTGCCACAGTCATCAACTCGTTGGCACTGAGCAGCGCCCTCGGCGCCATTGGCGTAAAGAACAAGGTGCTTACTGCCATACGCATGGAGCCGATAGGCGAATTTTACAGTAAATGGAAGGCCATCGAGGCTATGGAGGCAGGATATGTCTGCATCTTCTCCGCAGGAACGGGAAGTCCTTACTTCACTACCGATACAGGTTCGTCGTTGCGTGGCATTGAGATAGAGGCTGACGTGATGCTGAAGGGTACCCGCGTAGACGGTATCTATACCGCCGACCCCGAAAAAGACCCTACTGCCACCAAGTTTAAGGACATTACTTACGACGAAATATATACCCGCGGCCTGAAGGTAATGGACCTTACTGCCACCACCATGTGCAAAGAGAACGACCTCCCCATCTATGTGTTCAACATGGACGTGAAAGGAAACCTCAAGAAAGTGATGGACGGTGAGGAAATAGGAACCCTCGTACACAACTGATAAAAAAGAATAATACTCAAATATACAAAAAGAGGATGTGCAAAAGTATAACGCACATCCTCTTTTGTTTATTATGTTAGTCTATGTTGCTTGTCTTATTTCCTGTCTTTGAGGCATAGTATCGCAGAGATGATGACATAAATCAATATGACGAGCCACCAGCCTTTCAAGAACCCTACGGCTCCGTCGGTGACAACCGAACCGATGAGGATGACTGCCGTAATACCCGCAAACCAATATTTTATTTCGTTGCCTTTGTATGACCAGTGCTTGAACTTCAAGGCGAACAATGGCATCTCGCACACCAACAGCCAACAGGTAAGCAGCACCAGTGCCAATACCACGAATACAGACCATGTGTATCCCTCGAGCCAGAACGGCCTGAACACGATGAGCGAGCCCCAGAACAAAGCGTTGGCAGGAGTAGGCACACCTATGAAGGATGTTGTCTGCCGCTCATCCAGATTGAATTTGGCGAGACGCAACGCCGAGAATGCCGCTATCAGAAAAGCCAGGAATGGGATGTAGAAACTGAACGGCTGCAGGAAAGAAGGATAGTCCAACACTGCCAACTCGCTAAAGACGATGGAGGCAGGAGCCACACCGAATGTCACATCGTCTGCCAGAGAGTCGAGCTCCTTGCCGATAGGCGACGATACATGCAGCAGGCGCGCAGTCATGCCGTCAAAGAAATCGAATACTGCCCCTATGATAATCCACAGCAAAGCCATCTTGGGGTCACCGGCAAGAGCGTGGGAAGTGGCTATGCAGCCCGACACGAGATTGCAGCATGTAACCGTGTTGGGGATGTATTTCTTTATGCTCATTATTTCAGTCTTGCTATAATGGTCTGGTCGCCCGTGGTAGACTGTCCCATCTTGACACACACCTCAGAACCTACAGGCAGGTAGACATCCACACGCGAGCCAAGTTTGATGAATCCGAGATGCTCGTCGATGTAACACTCCTCGCCTTCCTTGGCGTAAGTAACGATACGGCGGGCCACGGCGCCGGCTATCTGTCGGCACAGCACGTCGGTACCTGCAGGCGTGGTAATCATCACGTCTGCATGCTCATTCTCCTCGCTTGCCTTGGGCAACCATGCTTTGTGGTAGTTGCCGTTCACATGCTTGACAAACTTCACTTTGCCGTCTACAGGGAACCAGTTGGCGTGCACGTTCCACAGACTCATGAAGATGGATATCATCAAGCGGCGGTCACCGAAGTAAGGGGCATTGTCCACCTCCTCCACCACGACAATCTTGCCGTCGGCAGGAGCCACTACGAGCCGGTCGGTATCCTCTACGTTGAGATACCGGATGGGGCAGCGGTAAAAATTGAGCACAATGCAATAGGCCACACCAAAGACCACGGCAAAAATCCAGAACGGAATCTTGGAGTCTAAAGTGTACCACAAAGCCACTGCCACAACAATGATGGCAATCAGGCCAGCAGCAAGTTGGTTGTTTCCCTCGCGGTGTATTCTTATCTTTTTCAGTTTCTTTATTTTCTTTCCCATAAGGTAGAGTGCAGAGCGCCTGCCGGGACGTGGCTGCGCCATTAGTTTTTAATGTTGCAAAGGTACGTTTTTTTTGTCGGTTCAGCAAACTTTTCCTATATTTCTTTTGGATATGTCAACTTTTACAAGTAACTTTGAACCTAAATTTGCAGATTTAATTCAAAATGGAAGATTTCATACATTTGCATGTCCATACGCAATACTCTATCCTTGACGGCCAGTCGAAGATACCCCATCTGGTAGACAAGGCCATTGCCAACGGTATGAAAGGTATGGCCGTAACCGACCATGGCGTCATGTTCGGCATCAAGGAACTGGTAGACTATTGCGGCAAGGTTAACAAAGGCCGGAAAAAGGAGGGACTGGAGCCTTTCAAGCCCATCATTGGCTGCGAGATGTATGTGGCGCACCGCGGCAAGGAGAACCGTGAGAAAGATAAGGGAGACATGAGCGGTTACCACCTTATCGTACTGGCAAAGAACTACAACGGATACAAGAACCTCATCAAACTGGTGAGCAACTCGTGGGTGGACGGATACTACATGCGTCCACGTACCGACCGTGCCGACCTGGAAAAATATCACGAAGACCTGATCGTTTGCTCGGCATGTATCGCCGGCGAGGTGCCCCGCAAGATACTCGACGGGGACATAGAGGGTGCCCGTGAGGCATGCGAATGGTACCACCGTGTGTTCGGCGACGACTACTATCTGGAGCTGCAGCGCCATGAGGTAACCGATCCTACCCTCCTCGCCAATCGTGAGGCCTTTCCGCTGCAGCAGAAAGCCAATAAGGTACTCATAGAGTTTGCCAAGGAATACGGCATCAAGCTCGTCTGCACCAACGACTGCCACTTTGAGGACAAAGAGACAGCCGAGGCACATGACCACCTGCTCTGCATCGCTACCGGCAAGGATCTGGACGACCCTAACCGCATGCGCTACTCCAAGCAAGAGTGGTTCAAGACACGTGAGGAGATGAACGACATCTTCTCCGATGTGCCTGAGGCGCTGAGCAATACCCTTGAAGTGTTGGACAAGGTGGAAACGTACAGCATCGACAATGGTCCCATCATGCCTTTCTTCCCTATTCCCGAAAGTTTCGGAACGGAAGAGCTGTTGAGGCAAAAGGTGTCGGAAGACGACCTCTACCACGAGTTTACAAGCGACGAGAACGGTCAAAACCCCTTGTCTCCGGAAGACGGACAAAAGGTGATAGACCGTTTGGGAGGCTACGACAAGATATACCGTATCAAGTTTGAGGCCGAATACCTGCGCCATCTGGCATACGAAGGAGCGAAGGAACGCTACGGCGACCCGCTGCCCCAGAATGTAGACGAGCATATCAATTTTGAGTTGCACGTGATGAAGACCATGGGTTTTCCGGGTTACTTCCTCATTGTGTCCGACTTCATCAGGGCTGCCCGCGAAGAGTTAGGGGTGGTAGTGGGCCCTGGACGTGGATCGGCTGCCGGTTCGGTGGTGGCGTACTGTCTGGGCATTACCAAGATAGACCCTCTGAAGTACGACCTCCTGTTCGAGCGTTTCCTTAACCCCGACCGTGTGAACCTCCCCGATATCGATACCGACTTTGACGATGACGGCCGCGGCAAGGTGTTGCGCTGGGTAATGGACAAGTACGGGCACGAGAACTGTGCCCACATCATTACTTACGGCAGTATGGCCACCAAGAACTCCATCAAGGACGTTGCCCGTGTGGAGAAATTGCCTCTGGACAGGTCCAATGCGCTCTGCAAGGCCATACCCGACCGCCTGCCGGACAATGCCAAGATGAACCTCACCAATGCCATCAAGTATACTCCGGAGTTGCAGATGGCCGAGTTCTCGAGCGATCCGCGCGAGAGCAACACCATCAAGTATGCCAAGATGCTGGAGGGCACTATACGAGGCACGGGTATACATGCCTGCGGATTCATTATCTGTCGCGACCCCATCAGCAACTGGGTGCCGGTATCTACTGCCGACGACCCTGACTTCCCGGGGCTGAAGACTGCCGTAACCCAATATGACGGACACGTCATTGAGTCGACAGGACTTATCAAGATGGACTTCCTCGGACTGAAGACCCTGTCGGAGTTGAAGGAGGCGTGCAAGGTTATCAAGCAGACCACTGGCGACATCATAGACCTGGACAACATACCCATCGACGACACGCTGACCTATGAACTGTACCAGCGCGGACAGACCATCGGTACCTTCCAGTTCGAGTCGCCCGGTATGCAGAAATACCTGCGCGAACTGAAGCCCACCGTCTTTGAGGACCTCATAGCCATGAACGCCCTCTACCGTCCGGGACCTATGGACTACATCCCCGACTTCATTGCCCGTAAGAACGGCAAGCAGGCTATCGTCTACGATATACCCTGCATGGAGAAGTATCTGAAGGATACCTACGGCATCACCGTATACCAGGAGCAGGTGATGCTCCTTTCTCGTCAGCTTGCCAACTTTACGCGAGGCGAATCTGATGCCCTGCGTAAGGCCATGGGTAAGAAGAAAAAGGACATCGTTGATGCCATGAAGCCGAAGTTTATACGGCAGGGACAGGAGAACGGGCACGACCCCAAGGTGCTGGAGAAGATATGGGGCGACTGGGAGAAGTTTGCATCCTACGCCTTCAACAAGTCACACGCCACTTGTTACTCGTGGGTGGCTTACCAGACGGCTTACCTCAAGGCACACTATCCGGCAGAATACATGGCGGCGCTCATGACCCGCCGTTTCGCCCAGATAACGGAGATAACCAAACTGATGGAGGAGTGTCAGTCTATGAATATCAAGACACTCGGCCCCGACGTGAATGAGAGTTACCGTGCCTTCGGTGTGAACGAGCATGGCGAGATACGCTTCGGACTGTCGGCCATCAAGGGCATGGGAGAGGGAGCAGCCAATGCCATCGTAGAGGAAAGGTTGAAGAACGGCCCCTACAAGGATGTCTTCGACTTTGCCCAGCGCATAGACTTCAGCAACGTAAACCGCAAGGCATTTGAAAGTCTGGTACTGAGCGGGGCATTTGACGGATTCGGCATCCCGCGCGAGAACTTCTTCGGCGTGAACAACAAGGGCGAGGCATTCCTCGACACACTGGTACGTTACGGACAGCTCTACCAGCGTGAGCAGCAGGAAGCCGCCACTTCCCTTTTCGGCGGAGAAGATGCCGTGGAGATAACGACGCCACCCATACCCCATGCAGAGGGGTGGAGCAATATAGAAAAACTGAACAGGGAACGCGACCTGGTGGGTATATACATCAGTGCCCATCCGCTCGACGAATATACCGTGGTGCTCAAGGCCATGTGCAATACCCGCTGCTCCGAACTGAAGGACAAGAAAGACCTGCTCAACAAGGAGAGCATCATACTGGGCGGATTCGTAACCAGTGTCAAGTCGAAAATGTCCAAGAACGGCAAGCCGTGCGGCTTCGTCACGCTGGAAGACTTTGAGGGGAGCGGCGAACTGGCGCTTTTCGGGGAAGAATGGGGAAGATGGAGCGGCATGCTGACCGAGGGAGCCGTGGTGTACATCACGGCGAAGTGTACGCAGAAATACCCCAACAGTACATTCTTCGACTTCAATATTTCGAACATAGACTTCCTGCAAACGGTCAAGGAAAAATACATAGAGAAGATAACCATCACGCTGGAAAGTGACATCATTGACGAGACAATAGTCAGTGACCTGCGTACCATGGTAGAGCGTTCTCCGAAAGAAAGCACTACCCAACTGTTTATACAGGTGCACGATGTGGAGTCGAACAACTACATCATGTTGCGTGCACAGGAGCAGACGGTAAATGTAGATAAAAAACTGGTGCAGTACATCGAGGCTACCCCCAAGATGTCGTACCACATCAATTGATATCCAAAACAAATAAAAAGAAAATGGAAGTAACAATCACAACAGAGAACTTCGAGAGTTACAAGAATGGCGAACTGCCATTGGTAGTAGACCTGTGGGCCACATGGTGCGGTCCTTGCCGTGCGTTGGCTCCCATCGTGTCGGAGCTTGCCGAAGAGTTTGACGGCAAAATAGTAGTAGGCAAATGCGACGTGGAGGAGAACGAAGACATATCCATGGAGTTTGGTGTACGCAACATCCCCACGCTGCTTTTCTTCAAGGGAGGCAAACTGGTAGACAAGTTTGTCGGCTCAGCCAAGAAACCGGCCCTCGAGCAGAAGTTCCAGGCATTGCTGTCTTAACGCCGTCAGGCATATAGAAAAACGAAGTACTACTGCATCGGTGGATGAAGTAGTACTTCGTTGCCTGATGAAGTAGTACTTCGTTGCCTGATGAGGTGGTATTTCGTAAAAAAGACAAGAAAAACAGATATGAAACAACGACTGGATTACATCGACCGCATGAAAGGCTTTGCCATTCTTCTGATGGTCTTAGGACACGTTTACCTCTTTAGCCTGCACGTTTTTCGGGGGGGGTAATTGACTTCATCGAGTCATGCCATATGTATATTTTTATGTTTATGTCGGGCTATGTGGCTTACGTAGCCGATACCACAACGCTACGCCATAAACTTCTCAAGCGTGTACCAACATACATTTTTCCGGCCTTCGTTCTCGGATGGCTACTCTTTCCCATATCTGTCGGATTGGGCATCAACAGATGGACTGACTTCGCCGGTACAGCACTGACAGGCGCCTACTGGTATCTGAAGTGTCTTGCCATATTTGCCCTGCTACAGTATCCCATACTGAAGTGTCGCCGTCTCGTATTGGAGATAGCTTTTATAGCCGCAGTCTACATCCTGTTCATCGTGTTATGGAAACGTTTTCCTGCTATTGCGACCGAGCAGTATATCCCCTTCGAGCACTGCGCATGCTTCTATCCGTCCTTTGTCATGGGCTATTATTTCCGCAAATACAACCTCATGCAGCGTCTCGCTACAGCCAATTGGCTCTTCACGGTAGCCCTTGTAGGATATGTATACCTGCTGTTTGCCGATATACCCATACATAGTCTCAGCACGCTCAGCGAACGGTACATCCGACCGACGCTCGCCATTATATTCATTTCCTACATATTCTTGCAGCAGGAAGGCAAAAAATCGCATTTCCTAAACTGGCTCAACTGGTTCGGGCGCAACTCGCTTGACGTATATCTCTTCAACGGACTCTTTGTGCTCACCTATTCTGTTGCCGACCTTACCATACTGCGCGATTTCGCCGAGATGCACAATATGCCCATCCTGCCTTTGCTCGTGGCAGTACCCTTGTCCGTAGGTGTCGCCTATGTATGCGTTTGGATAGGCAAACTTATGCGTATGAGCGAATTTCTCAAACGATGGTGCTATGGGTTGCGTAATGTGCGCGATGAGAACGACGCAAGTTCGACATGATTTTTAGGACACGCCTCACCCTGGTGGGTTGCAGACATTTCTTGAGCGCGTCTTCGTATTCGGTCAGAACTCGATAATCCTCGAGCCGTCTTCCTGCATGGCGATGCTGACCTTTAC
>CAVCGV010000019.1:0-30788 GCA_963601815.1 bacterium | reverse complement strand
TTGAGCAGATTTGTCCTGCACGCCCTGAAAGGGCACATTTCGCGAATCAAAAAAAATGCTCAAGTTATTTTTTACACGTTACTAAAAGCCCAACGAGCGCATAGCCATAGGAGGTATAAAAGCCTTTTACTTGGTTACGACAAACTTGCTTTTGTTGTAGACATACACGCCCTTGGCAAGCGTATGCAGGTCGGCAGCAGACGCATTTGCCTTCACGAGGCGACCGCCCAAATCGTAGACACGATGACGAGCGCCGGGCTCCGTGCCCTGCACCTGTCCGATGCCCGATGTAGACTTAGTTCCCTTCAGGGTAATGACCCATGCAGCCTGCGCACCACCCGGTGTGAATGTCAGCGAACCTTTGGCAGCTGAAGGCAGCACCACATCATAGTTGGTACCGGTACCTGTCGTGGTGGTGCGAACGGGAAAAACATAATTGCTCTCACTATACGCATTGCCGTTCAGGTCGGCAAGCCAGCATGTGCTATTGTCATCGTTCGAATAACCGGCAATATTGACAGAGGTAACACTCACATTAGCGGGAAGGTTTATCGTATATTCCACGCCTTTGGAATACTTGATGGTGTTCGACTTGGCTACTGCGTAGCTTTTACTGGCAGTATTCGTTACAGTACATCCGTTGCTGAATGTCCAGGGCGAAACATCGCCAGCCGAACAGACTGCCGTCTGCTGCCCTATCGTATAGGTTACCTCATCACCCTCGGTCGTGTCGTCCGACGTGGCTCCGCACTCGTCGCTGACAGTAGAATCATAGCTCCTTACCCACACATTGCCGCTCGTAACGGTAATCTTGGAATTGTTCTTGAACACGAGGTTGTCCACAAAACGGATGTCGATACCCTTCTTTGCACTTATCTGTACATTGTCAAGCGTAACGTTCTTGATGTGGCTCTCGGGACGGCCTATTAGGAAGATGGCATTGTTCGTGCACACGTCAGTAGTCTTCACGTTCTGTAGCAAGATGCCGTTATAGGTAGGTGTCGTACCGTCCACAGTTCTGGCGTTAGCCTTGTCTACGGCAGGGTCGCTGTTATAGTTCTTGTCGTAATAGCAGTCTATCGAGAACGGACTTGGAATCTTCGTCATGGTAAAGTTGGTAAACTTCCAGTCTTCCTCGCCGCCTCCACGGAGCGTGCCTTCGTCGCTATTGATGCCCGTCTTCATTCGTATACCGGAGGTAGTACCGTTCATCGTGATATTGTCGAACCACAGGTGCTTGACGTTCTTGGTATAACTTCCTATAGAGGCACCGTGTCCTGTTCCGAAGTAGCAGTTCCACACATGGACATATTGCGCATAGGAGTCGCACACCACGTTGTCGTCGCCGGTACAGATGTTACAGTCGTAGATATTCGCATAAGGTCCCCAAATGGAGATTCCGTCGGTATTGTGAGACGGTTGCTCTGCCTTGGTTTCAGAAGAAGGGTTATAGATGGTGACATCATGAACGGTGAAGTTGTTTGCACCGTTGCTGTTGCTCAGCGTGAGGTTTACGCCAGGTGTATTCTGTATCTTGATGTTTCTTACCAGGAACCTGCTGCCCTTCTCGAAACGTATCATGGCACCGGGGTTGAAATCTTCCTTATTGTCGCGCGCCTGCCACCATCTGCTACCCTGCCCGTCAATAACGGAGGTCGCGCCCTCGCCCTCTATTACGATGTCGCTTTGGTTTTTGCCCTTGCAACCGATAAACAGCGTCTTGTTGTTGGGAGCCTTCCCGTATTCCACCAATTTGAGCGTAGCACCAGCACAAAGGTGCAACACGGTCTTCGACTTGATGCTGAGCACTTCCGTCGTGCTTGTCATCTGGTCGGTACTGCCAAAGAGCCATGTACCCTTCGGGATGACCACCATGCCGCCCGTAGAGGGAACCTTGTCGAGAGCAGCCTGGATAGCCTTGGTATTGTCCTTCGTCTCCGAAAGGCCGGTAACGGTTATCGTGTTAGCCGATGTTATTTCGGGCAACTGCGGCAATGCCACAGCAGTCCACCCGTCAGGTGTGTTTTGTGCATTCTGTTCTTCCGTGATTCCGGCGAAGGTGACAGTCTGCGCCTTCATCCCCATGGAGCACGCCACGAATGCGGCAACCAACAGGGACTTGATTGTTGTTTTGTTCATTGTTTCAGTTTGTTTTATTGTTATTTTCTTTCGTTCGTTTCCACCATCATATCCACAATGGTTGTTTTCATGACCTCAAAGGTACGCTTTTTTCTTGTAATAAAACTCCAAACATTCCCATTAATTGCTCTTGGCGGCAAAACTTCCACCTTTTTTTGCCCGTTCCGACAATTATTGCTACCTTTGTACTCAAAAACAGAGAGATACATGTCAACCATTATATACCCGTCGCCCATCTTCGGCCCTGTACACTCACGCCGGTTGGGCGTTTCGCTCGGAGTAAACCTCATGCCCGGTGACGGCAAGGTGTGCTCCTTCGACTGCATTTACTGCGAGTGTGGCTTCAATGCCGACCACCGCCCCAAGCAGCCTCGCCCCACCCGCGAAGATGTAAAGAAACATCTGGCAGCAACCCTGCACCAACGCCACACGGACGGACAACCGCTCGACGTGATAACCTTTGCGGGCAACGGCGAACCTACAGGCCATCCCGACTTCAAGGGCATCATAGAAGACACCATCGAACTGCGTAACCGCTACTTCCCCGAGGCGAAGGTATCGGTACTGAGCAATGCTACCTATTTATATAAGGAGGCGGTACACGAAGCCCTCATGCTTGTGGACAACAACATACAAAAGCTCGACACGGTAAGCATGGACTACATACGGCACGTAGACCGTCCGCTCCAACCGTCGTACGACGTGCAGGAAATCATCAGCCAACTGAAACGTTTCGAGGGGAAAGTCATCATACAGACCATGTTTATGTGTGGTGACGGGGCAGACAACACGGGCGAAGAATACATCGCTCCATGGCTGGAGGCTGTGAAAGACATCAAGCCCCAGCAAGTGATGGTGTACACCATAGACCGCGAAACACCCGACAAGCTGCTGAGGAAAGCCCCAGCCGCCATACTCGATGCCATCAAGGCACGCGTAGAGACGGCAGGCATCAGATGTTCCGTCAGCTACTGAAAAGAAACACAAGACAGACAACCTAAAGAGAACTCATGAAGAAAAAGAGCAATATTCTCGTCGTCAGCGATATGTGCGGTTACGGCAAGGTGGCCGCTGCCGTACAGTTGCCCATCCTGTCGTATATGGGGCACGACGTGTTCAACCTTCCCACGATGCTCATCAGCAACACTTTCCCCTACGGCAAATACGCCGTCATGGAGAGTACCCCGTACATAGAGGATGCCATAGCCAAGTGGAAAGACTTAGGAATCCACTTCGACGCCATCACCACGGGCTTTATCCCCTCCGAGAAACAGGCACGCATCGTGGTCAACTACTGCCGTGAACAGGCAGCACTGGGTACGGACATATTCGTAGACCCCGTCATGGGCGACTACGGCAAACTGTACGGCGGTGCGGACGAAGGAACCATACGCTGCATGAAAGAGATGCTGGGCGTAGCCCACCTCTGTTTTCCCAACTATACCGAGGCGTGCCTCCTTACGGGCGAAACCTACCACGAGCAGGGCATCACCCAGCACGAAGCCTACACCCTCGTGGACAAGCTGAGGGCCATAGGGGCACACTCCGTCCTCATCACCTCCAGCCTTGTGGACGGCGAACACGCCGTGGTAGGCTACAACAACCTTACCGGCGAGCACTTCACCCTGTGCTACGAGGAAATTCCCGTACAGTTTCCCGGTACGGGCGACATCTTCTCGAGCATCATCGTTGGCAGAATGAAGGACGGCGACACCCTGCCGCACGCCACGCGCTACGCCATGGACACGCTGCGCCACTGGATAGACCTCAACAAGGACAACGACGACAAGAACCGCGGAATTCCCGTCGAACGACACCTTGCCGACCTGTAAGGCAAAGGCGTATTCTAAAAAATAAGGAGACAAAACTGTACTGTAATATGAGCAAAAGAACAAGAAAGATATCCATTGTCGCCATACTGGCACTTGTCGTCATCATGGCAGGCATCCTCATCGGGGCTGGTTTCTATATGCTCTCCTACTCGTTGGCATATTCGCCTGCACAACGATTGTCCAAGGAGGCACAACTGCAACGGGTAAGGCGCGAATGTCCATGGACCACCACCTGGATGGACTCCATCTACCAGCACCGCTGCCTCCGCGACACCTTTGTCACCATGCCTTCGGGCTACAAGGCACATGCCATCTACCTCCATGCCCCCCACCCCACAGACAGCACGGCGGTCATCGTACACGGCTACAAAATGCGGTCGGAGAGTATGCTACACATAGCCTACCTGTACCATCACGACATGGGTTGGAACGTATTCTTGCCCGACCTCTACGGTCACGGACAAAGCGAAGGCGACCACATCCAGATGGGGTGCAACGACCGATGGGACGCTCTCAGGTGGGCAGAGGTGGCACACGACATCTTCTCTGCCGGCAACGACTCCGCCTATGAGGTGCTGCACGGCATTTCCATGGGAGCTGCCACCGTCATGGCAGCATCGGGTGAAAAGACTCCCGCCTACGTCAGGGCCTTTGTGGAAGACTGCGGCTACACCAGCGTAAGGGACGAATTTTCTTGCCAGCTCAAGGCACAGTTCGGACTGCCCACATTCCCCCTGATGGACATCACCTCTTGGCTCTGCCAGCAGAAATACGGATGGACATTCGACGCCGTAAGGCAGATAGACCAGGTGGGCAAGTGCAGCAAGCCCATGCTCTTCATCCATGGCGACAACGACGACTTTGTGCCGTCACGGATGGTTTACCCACTCTTCCGCGCCAAGAAGGAAGGACGCAAAGCGCTGTTCATAGCCCATGGCTCCATTCACGCCATGGCTTACCGCGACCACCACAATGAATATACACATACTGTACAGGATTTCTTAAGAAGGGCGACAACACCCCACTAAGGCACACGGAATACACCAAGTTACATAATGATTTATCCAGATAATTTCGAGCAAAAGATAGGTTTCAACGAGATACGCAACATGCTGCGCCAGGAATGTCTCTCGCCCTTGGGCAAGGAACAGGTAGACCAGATGGCGTTCTGCAGTGATGCGGCAACTGTCAACGAACGGCTCCGGCAAGTGCGCGAGTTCCGCAAGCTCATGGAGGAGAGGGAAGACTTCCCCCTCCAGTATTTTTATGACGTGAGGGCAAGCATCCACCGCACCCGCGTAGAGAACACACACCTTGAGGAAGACGAGCTTTTCGACCTGCGGCGCTCGCTCAAGACCATTGCCGACATAGTGGCCATCCTCAACCACAGCGACGAGGAGGATGCCCATGCCGAGCAAGAGGACGGATGGCGCAGGGAGAAGACTTATCCCTATCCCGCCCTGCACCGCCTGTCGGAAGACGTGCTCACCTTTCCGCAACTCATACAGCGCATAGACCAGATACTGGACAAATACGGCAAGATACGCGACAACGCCAGTCCCGAATTGCTGCAGATACGTCGCGAACTGGCAAAGACGGAGGGCAGCATCTCACGCACACTCTACAGCATTCTCCGCTCTGCACAGAGCGAGGGCGTGGTGGAGAAAGACGTTACGCCCACCCTGCGCGACGGCCGACTGGTCATCCCGGTTTTGCCCACTCTGAAGCGTAAGATAAAAGGTATCGTACACGACGAGAGTGCTACGGGACGTACCGTGTTCATAGAACCTACCGAGGTGGTGGAAGCCAACAACCGCGTACGCGAACTGGAAGGCGAGGAGCGCAAAGAAATCATACGCATACTCACCGCCTTTACCGACAAGGTACGCCCCCACGCCAAGGAAATACTCCACAGCTACCAACTGCTTGCTGCCATCGACTTCATACAGGCAAAGCACAAGGTGGCAGACATGTTCAAGGCCATAGAGCCCGAAGTGGAAGACCACCCGCACATAGACTGGATACACGCCATCCACCCCCTGCTGCAACGCTCGCTCGAGAAGAAACAGGAGAAGGTGGTACCGCTCGACATTCAGCTTACCCGCGAGAAGCGCATACTCATCATCTCCGGCCCTAACGCCGGCGGCAAGTCGGTATGTCTCAAAACAGTAGGCCTACTGCAGTACATGCTGCAATGCGGCCTGAGCATCCCCGTGAGCGAACGTTCCCAGACAGGCGTGTTCCACAACATCATGATAGACATCGGCGATGAGCAGAGTCTGGAAAACGACCTTTCCACCTACTCCTCGCACCTGCTCAACATGAAGAACATGATGAAGGTTGCCGACGGACACACCATCATCCTCATCGACGAGTTTGGTACAGGCACCGAGCCGGGCATAGGAGGCGCCATAGCCGAGGCCGTGCTCGACCGCTTTGCCAAGCAGAAAGCATACGGAGTCATCACTACCCACTACCAGAACCTGAAGCATTTCGCCGACAGCCACGAAGGGGTAGCCAACGGTGCCATGCTCTACGACCGCCACGAGATGAAGGCGCTCTTCCAGCTCGCCATAGGACGCCCCGGTTCGTCGTTTGCCATCGAGATAGCCCGCAAGATAGGACTGCCCGAAGACGTGATAAAGGAAGCCTCCGACATCGTCGGCTCCGAATACATCCAGAGCGACAAGTACCTGCAGGACATCGTACGCGACAAACGCTACTGGGAGAACAAGCGGCAGAACATTCACCAGCGTGAAAAGGACATGGAGAAGACCATATCCCGCTACGAGAGCGACATCGAAGACATAGAGCGCAGCCGCAAGGCCATACTCCAGAAGGCTAAGGAAGAAGCCGCCGAACTGCTGAAGGAGGCCAACCGCAAGATAGAGAACACCATACGCGAGATACGCGAGAAACAGGCGGAAAAGGAGGAGACACGGCGCATACGGCAGGAACTGGAGAATTTCAAGCAGGAAGTGCAGGAGATAGACACCAGGGAGTCGGACGACAAGATAGCGCGCAAGATAGCGCAGATACAACAGCGCAAGGAACGCCACGCCAAGCGCCAGGCAGAGAAAGCACAGAACCAGGAAAAGGCTGCTGCTGCCCTGCGCAACGCCCAGGCAAAGAAACAAGCCGACAACCGACCGCTGCAGACGGGCGACACCGTGCGCATCAAGGGCCTCTCCACCATAGGCAAGATAGAGAGCATCAGTGGCGACATGGCGACAGCCGTCTTTGGCGGCATGCGCACCAAGATGCGGCTTAACCGCCTGGAGCATGCTGCAGCAGACAATGCTGCGGGCAGCCCTGCCGACAAGGCCGAACAGCGCAAGGAGAGCCTTGCGTACGGCATCAGCCAGGAAACGCGCAAGACCATAGACGACCGCAAGGCCAACTTCCACCAGGACATCGACGTGCGAGGCATGCGTGGCGACGAGGCTCTCAACGCCGTACAGT
Source organism: bacterium (assembly GCA_963601815.1). Taxonomy (GTDB): domain Bacteria; phylum Bacteroidota; class Bacteroidia; order Bacteroidales; family Bacteroidaceae; genus Prevotella. The sequence continues at coordinate 23,355 of CAVCGV010000019.1, read as the reverse complement.
ACTTCATAGACGATGCCATACTGGTAGGCATGGCACGTGTACGCATCCTGCACGGCAAGGGCAACGGCATCCTGCGACAACTGATACGCCAGTACCTGAGCAGCGTACCCAATGTGGTACATTTTGCCGACGAGCACGTGCAGTTTGGCGGAGCAGGCATTACCGTAGTGGACTTTTAGTGCAGCAAATACCTTAACAGAAGTTAATAACACGAAAGTTTTCCGCCAAACATTTGGTCGGTTCGAAGGAAAGTACTAACTTTGCAGCCGCTTTCGAGCAACATGGACAAGTCTCATACGACCAGCTCCCTCGGAATCCCCCAGGATGGGAACATAGCAAGGGTACTTGGTTGTAGCGGTGCGATATGAATCGCTTGTCCACCCGCCTCTTTAGCTCAGTTGGCCAGAGCACGTGATTTGTAATCTCGGGGTCGTTGGTTCGAATCCGACAAGAGGCTCAAGAAGAAAGAGGGTGTGTCAGTTTTGACACACCCTCTTCTTTTTTGTACGGACTGTAGTAGTGTGCAGCGTCCCCGCCGACACCCCAACCGAGAACCGACGCGAGGACGCGTCTCGCTACTACAACAGCCGTCTGTAGTAGTGCCCTCCGCCCCCTCCTACAGTTACCACGCCGCCCAGAACCAACGGTCGTCATCACCACGGCGGGCTGAAGGCCCAACCTGCACATTGCCCAGGGCGAGCGAAGCGGCACCCTGGGTTTATATCGATGTGGTTTACGTGCGCCCTAAAAGGGCAAAAGCGTTAATATTCAATACGATAAATACAGCTGCCCTTACAGGGCGCACTGGTAAAATGGGGCGCTTTTACCCAGGGCGTTGCCCTGGGCTATGTGTAGCTGCCCTTACAGGGCGTACCTACGTGCATGAGGCAACGGACGTACGTACATGAACCTGCAAACCTACGTGCATCATTATCCGAAGACACGCCATATCCCACAAAAATATATAAAAATGCCCCCACCATAGACTTAATGTAAAGAAAAATAAGTACCTTTGCAAGACATTATATATATAAAGTAATGATCAACGTACAAAATCTGATTCAGACCAAAGCCTTCGCACGTCAGGACGGTGCCATCCTCGGACTGGTATGGATTGCCAGTTTCGTATGCACCATGCTGGGCATCACGCCCAAGTATGCCGTGTTGGCTCTCCTCTCCAACGTGCTGCTCATCAGCACCCCATTCGTCGTAGCTGCAAGACTCAAGAACTTCCGCGACTATGCCCTCGAGGGCTGCATCTCCTTCCGACGCGGCGCATTCTATTGCATCCAGACATTTTTCAATGCCACGCTGCTGCTTACCGTAGTGCAGTTCCTGTGGTTCAGCTTTATGGACATGGGGCCCTTCGTGTACATGCTGGAAAGCACCTATCCGCCCATACTGCAGGAGGTATACAAGATTTCCGCCACCGAAGCGAAGACTTTGCTCGACAGCATCATCACGATGAAACCGCTGGCATGGGCTTCCATGTTTATGATAACCGACCTCATTGCCGGTGCCGTGCTTACCCCCTTCATCGCAGCCATACTGGCACGCAAAACAAAACCAGTAACCCCACAGTAAGTCGCACCCGCATAAGCAACTAACACCCTCTACAAGAATTCTACAATTATGAATATATCTGTCATCATTCCCCTATACAACGAGGAGGAGTCGCTGCCCGAACTGTACGCATGGATAGAACGGGTTATGAAAGCCAACAACTTCAGCTATGAAGTAATCTTTGTCAACGACGGTTCTACCGACCGATCCTGGCAAGTGATAGAAGAACTTGCCGCCAAGTCGGACAACATCAAGGGCATCAAGTTCCGCCGCAACTACGGCAAGAGTCCGGCCCTCTACTGCGGCTTCAAGGAAGCCCAGGGCGACGTGGTCATTACCATGGATGCCGACCTGCAGGACTCGCCCGACGAGATTCCGGGGCTCTACGAGATGATAACACGCGAAGGATATGACCTCGTTTCGGGCTACAAGCAGAACCGCAAACAGGGAGACCCCCTGTCGAAGACCATACCCACCAAGCTCTTCAACGCTACGGCGCGCAAGGTAAGCGGCATTTCCAACCTGCACGACTTCAACTGCGGACTGAAGGCGTACCGCCGCGACGTGGTGAAGAACATCGAGGTGTATGGCGAAATGCACCGTTACATACCCTACCTGGCAAAGAACGCAGGCTTCTCCAAGATAGGCGAAAAGCCCGTACACCACCAGGCCCGTAAGTTTGGCGTATCCAAGTTTATGGGATGGAACCGTTTCGTGAACGGTTACCTCGACCTGATGACGCTGTGGTTCCTGAGCAACTTCGGCAAGAAGCCTATGCACGTCTTCGGATTCCTCGGCAGTATGGTGTTCTTCATCGGCTTCCTCTCCCTCATAGGACTCGCCATCGACAAGTGCATCAGCCTCAGCCAAGGCATCTATGGCCACCTCATCACCGACTCACCCTACTTCTTCATCGCCCTCACAGCCATGCTGCTGGGAAGCCAGCTCTTCCTGGCCGGATTCATAGGCGACCTCGTGAGCCGGCAGAACCCCAACAGAAACGATTACCAAATAGAAAAAGAGATAAGATGCGGAAAATAATCCCTATCATCTTCGCCTGTATCACGGTGATGGCGGGCTGTACCTCGCTCGACTGCCCCCTCAACAATACGGTGTACAGCAAGTACAGGCTGCAGGGCAGCACCACACGGCTTGCCGATACGCTCACCATCTCCACCCCCCGCCGCACAGGCACAGACAGCGTCATCGTCAACAAGGACGTGAACACAGACAGCATAGTGCTGCCCATGAGCTACAGTCTGCCGGCAGACACTTTCTTCTTCGAAACTCGCGACACGCTGAAGCGCACCTTCCTCGACACGGTCATCGTCAAGAAAGAGAACTACCCACATTTCGAGTCGATAGACTGCAGTCCGGCGTTCTTCCACACCATAACCGGTGTACAGACTACCCACCACCGCATCGACTCTATCAGCATCAACTGCAAAGAAGTAACTTATGACGAAACGAAGTCTCATTTCTACATTTACTTTGGCTACCGCGATTAGCGCATGGCTCTTCCTCCCCGCACGGGCTGTAGCCCAGCAAGGGGGCAGCAAGAAGATAGCGGAACAGAAAGACACTACCGCCCTGTTCCGCCACGTGGCCGTGAGCGTAGACTTGATAGGTCCCGTACAGCTCATGGTAAGCGACTACGGGCAGTATGAGGCTGCCCTGCGCGTCAACATGAAAGACAAGTATTTCCCCGTATTCGAGATAGGACTGGGTAAGGCCAACGGGACGGACGAGACCACCAACATCACCTACAAGACCACAGGTCCCTACGGACGCATTGGATGCGACTTCAACCTGCTGAAGAACAAGCACGACATCTACCGTCTCTACGCCGGACTGCGGTATGCGCTTACCTATTATAAATACGACCTGTCCAGTCCGGGCGTAACCGACCCCGTATGGGGAGAAACTGCCGAATACGGCGCTACGGGTGTGAAATGCAACTACCACTGGATGGAAGCCGTCTTCGGTGTAGACGCAAAACTGTGGGGACCTATACGCTTGGGGTGGAGCCTGCGGTACAAAAGGCGGCTGTTCCACAACGACGGAGACCTCGGCAGCACCTGGTACGTGCCCGGTTACGGCATTCAGGGAGGCTCGCGCTTCGGAGGCACTTTTAACGTAACGTTCGAATTATGAAAAAGAAAAAACTCGTTTGGCAGATTCCCTTCCTGCTGATACTCATCATCGGCACAGTAGCCATCATACGCCAACAGCGTTCCACCCCTTACCAGCACGACGAGGGGTTCGTCTTCGGCACCGTCTACCACATCACGTACCAGAGCAGCGACAACCTGAAACAGGAGATAGAAGCTGAACTGAAGAAGGTAGACCAGTCGCTGTCGCCCTTCAACAAGACTTCCATCATTTCGCAGGTAAACCGCAACGAGCCGGTACAGGTCAACGACATGTTCTGCGAAGTGTACAACCTTGCCATGAAGATTGCCGACGATACAGACGGAGCCTTCGACATTACCGTTGCCCCCCTGGTAAACGAATGGGGCTTCGGATTCAAGAAAGGTGTGGAGCCTACACGCCACGCCATAGACAGCCTGCGCTCGTTCGTGGGCTACACGAAGGTAAAGCTCACGGAGGAAAGACGCATAGAGAAAAAAGACCCGCGCCTTATGCTCGACTGCTCGGCCATTGCCAAAGGCTACGGTTGTGATGTCGTGGCAAGACTGTTCCGCCACAAAGACATCAAGAACTACATGATAGAGATAGGAGGAGAAATTGTAACGTGCGGCAACAGCGAGAAGCGCGTGCCGTGGCACATCGGCGTAAACAAGCCGACGGACGACTCGCTCAACGTCAACCAGGAGCTGCAGGTGGTTCTCAACGTAACCGACATGGCCATGGCTACCAGCGGCAACTACCGCAACTTCTACTACAAGAACGGAAAGAAGTACGCACACACCGTAGACCCCAAGACGGGATACCCCGTGCAGCACAGCATCCTTTCGGCCACGGTACTGGCAAAAGACTGCGCCACCGCCGACGCCTATGCCACCTCGTTCATGGTAATGGGCATGGAGGGTGCCAAGAAGATTCTCGAGAGACACCCGGAACTGATGGCCTACCTCATCTATGCCGACAGCCAAGGACGCAACCAGGTATGGTACTCGCCCTCGCTCAAGGACAAAATACTGGAGTAAAGGTAAAAAAGGGGTAAAAACAAGAAAGGTAAAAACAAGAAAAGGCATGGCCCAAGACAAGAGATACGACAACCTGCTGGCTCTGCCACTTTTCTTAGGCATGAGCCGCGACGACCTGCAGAAAGCTGCAGGGCAGACGCGCTTTGACTTCAGGAAGATAGAGCCGAATACCGTCATCGCAGCCAAAGGCGACCCATGCTCGCACCTTTATTTTCTTCTGGACGGCAAGGTGAAGGTACAGACCTGTTGCAAAGACAACAGCTACAGCATGGAGGAGACGCTTACACCTCCCGACGCTTTCCAGCCAGAACGTCTCTTCGGACTACACCAGCACTTCACCCATACCTATACGGCTCTGACACCATGCAGCCTGCTCTGCATTACCAAGCAGGAAGCCCTCCAACTGTCTACCGACTTCATCATCTTCCGCATCAACCTGCTCAACCTTATCTCCACCCAGAGCCAACGGTACAACTGGCGTACACTCCAGACTCCTCCCCTCACCCTGGACGAACGCATCGCCCGTTTCTTCTCGTCGCTCTGCATACGGCCCGAAGGAGAGAAAACACTTCACATCACGATGAGGCGGCTCGCCCTGGAAAACAACGACACCCGCATCAATGTGTCAAGAGCGCTCAACCGTCTGCAGGCAAGAGGGCTCCTACGTCTGCAGCGGGGCCGCATCACAGTACCGTCCATGGAGAACTTACGCAATGCCGGCTTCGGAAAGTAAGCCCGTTTCATTTGCCATTGCAATAGGCTTCATTTCCATTTGAAGCTTATTGCGTTTTTAGATGAAGGCAGCTGCCCTCTTCACCCTACTTTCTCCAGACCCTCACAGATGGCATCGTAGCGGCCCGAAGGAAGGAATAAAGTATGTTAAATTACCTCTGTACAAAGTGCTGATAACGCCTTTTTTACTAACTTTGCAATGTAATTACACAATACACAAGTTAGTATGCTACAAGATAACAGCAGAGAGACAATACACAGCAACCCCTTTTTTGAACCTTACAACACACCGCACGACACCGTTCCCTTCGACCGCATACGCCTCGAAGACTACGAAGAAGCCTTCATGGAAGGCATACGCCGTGACGACGAAGCAACAGCCAAGATAGTAAACGACCCAGACCAGCCTACCTTCGAAAACACCATTGCAAGGGTAGACACGGACAAGGGCGAGCATTACTACGACCTGCTGAGCCGCGTATCGAACGTGTTCTCTTGTATGATGAGTGCCGAGACCTGCGACGAGATGGAGGCGCTGGCACAAAAACTCAGTCCCATTCTGACCAAGCACGCCAACGACATCACCCTCAACAAGCAGCTCTTCGAGCGCATCAAGTATGTGCACGACCATCCCAACCGCGAACTGACTCCTGAGGAGAAGATGCTGGTAGACACCAGCTATGACGGGTTTGTACGCAGTGGTGCCCTGCTCGACGAACAGGGCAAGGAGCAGTTGCGCAAACTGACGGAGGAGGCCGGTATGCTGACCCTGCAGTTCTCGCAAAACCTGCTGAAAGAGAACAAAGCCTTCACGCTCCACATCACTGACGAGAAAGAGCTGGACGGACTGCCCGAGACTGCCGTAGCTGCCGCCAGGCAGACGGCACAGGAGCAGGAAAAGGACGGATGGATTTTCACACTCGACTTCCCCAGCTACTCGCCCTTCATGAACTACTCCACCCAGCGCGAACTGCGCCGCCAGATGTACATGGCACGCAATACGGAGTGTACACACGACAACGACAGCAACAACATAGAGATTTGCAAGCGCCTGATAAACCTCAGACGCGAACTGGCACAACTGCTCGGGTTCGAGACCTATGCCGACTACGTACTGCAGCACCGCATGGCAAGCAACGTGCAGAACGTGTACAAGTTGCTCAACGACCTCATCGCTGCCTACAAGCCTACCGCTCTGAAGGAGAAGGAAGAGGTAACGGCCCTCGCCCGCAAAGAGGAAGGTCCCGACTTCGTCATGGAGCCATGGGACCAGGGGTTCTACTCGCACAAGCTGAAGATGGAAAAGTACAACCTCGATGCTGAGATGCTGCGCCCCTACTTCCAGCTCGACAAGGTAATCGACGGTGTATTCGGTCTGGCCGGCAAGCTCTACGGCATCACCTTCAGAGAGAACAAGGACATTCCCGTCTACCACCCCGACGTAAAGGCATACGAAGTGTTCGACAAGGACGGCAGCTACCTGGCTGTGTTCTATGCCGACTTCTTCCCGCGCAAAGGCAAGCAGGGCGGCGCTTGGATGACTGAATTCCAAGGACAGTGGATAGACCACAAAGGCAACAATGTGCGCCCGCATGTAAGTGTGGTGATGAACTTCACCAAACCGACAGCCGAGAAGCCCGCCCTCCTCACCTTGGGCGAGGTGGAGACCTTCCTGCACGAGTTCGGACACAGTCTGCACGGCATGTTTGCCAACACACGCTTCGAGAGCCTTTCGGGAACCAACGTATGGTGGGACTTCGTGGAACTGCCTTCGCAGTTTATGGAAAACTACGCCGTGGAAAAGGATTTCCTCCGCACCTTCGCCTTCCACTACCAGACAGGCGAGCCCCTGCCCGACGAACTGATAGAGCGTATCGTGAAGAGCCGCAACTTCATGACGGCAAGCAGTTGTCTGCGCCAGGTAAGTTTTGGTCTGCTCGACATGGCGTACTACACCCTGAGCGACGCCTTCACCGAAGACATCATCCCCTTCGAGAAGAAAGCATGGGCAGAAGCCATCATCAGTCCACAGCCCGCCAACACCTGCATGACGGTACAGTTCTCGCACATCATGGCAGGAGGCTACGCCGCCGGCTACTATAGCTACAAATGGGCTGAGGTGCTGGATGCCGATGCCTTCAGCGTGTTCAAGAAGCACGGCATCTTCGACCCGGCCACAGCACAGAGCTTCCGCGACAACATCCTCTCTAAGGGCGGCACGGAGCACCCTATGACGCTGTACAGGCGTTTCCGCGGGCAGGAGCCTACCATCGACGCCCTGCTGGAGCGCAACGAGATAAAAAAGCAAGGCTTATGACCAACCATAACGACAAACAGGAAAAGCTCGACCTGCGCTATCTGCGCATGGCGAAGATATGGGCAGAGAACAGCTACTGCAAACGCCGGCAGGTGGGTGCAATCGTCGTAAAGGACAAGATGATTATCAGCGACGGATACAACGGAACGCCCAGCGGGTTTGAGAACGTGTGCGAAGACAACGACGTCACCAAGCCTTACGTGCTCCACGCCGAGGCGAACGCCATCACCAAACTGGCGCGCAGCAGCAACAACAGTGACGGCAGCACGCTCTACGTTACGGCTTCGCCCTGCATAGAGTGTGCCAAGCTCATCATCCAGGCAGGCATCAAGCGCGTAGTGTACGCCGAGAAATACCGTCTCAACGACGGCATCCAACTCATGGAGAGGGCAGGCATCAAGGTGGAATACCTCAACCCTGACTCCCGCAAGGAGGAGGAATGACGAAAAACTTCCATGTTCCACAACACCCTCTCTCTACAACAAGCAGCGTAAAAAAAGACATATATGAAAACCAACAAGAACAAGACCAACCGTTTCATGCCGGTCATCATGGCCGTCTGCGTAGTGATAGGCATACTGATCGGTTCGTTCTTCTCCAACCACTTTTCGGGTAACAGGCTCAACATCGTCAACAGCGGCAGCAACAGGCTCAACAACCTGCTGCACATCATAGACGACCAGTATGTGGATACTATCAACATCGACTCGCTGGTAGACAAGGCCATCCCGCAGATACTCGCCGAACTGGACCCCCATTCCGTGTACATCAGTGCCAAGGATGCGGCAGCCACTACCGACGACCTCAAAGGGTCATTCTTCGGAGTGGGCATAGAGTTTGTCATACGCGAAGATACTATCCACGTACAGAACGTCATACAGAACGGACCTGCCGAGAAGGCCGGCCTGCTTGCCGGCGACAAGATAGTAACCGTAGACGGCAAAACCTTTACCGGAAAGGGGATAACCAACGAGGTAGCCATGCGCACCCTCAAGGGGCAGAAAGACACGAAAGTGAAAATAGGCGTGGTACGCTACGGCAGCAAGAAAGTGCAGCAGTTTACCATCACACGCGGCGAAATACCCACCAAGAGCGTGACGGCAGCCTATATGCTCGACGACGAGACCGGCTACATACGCATCAAGAACTTCGGTGAGAACACCTATCCCGAAATGCTCATCGCCCTGGCAAAGCTCTCGCAGGAAGGATTCAAAAACCTCTGCATCGACCTGCGCGACAATACGGGCGGATACCTTACCGCAGCCATCAACATGGCCAACGAGTTCCTGCCCGACAAGAAACTCATCGTCTATACACAGGGACGCAAGTCACCCCGACAGGACTTCCGGAGCGACGGAAAGGGTTCGTACCCCACCATGCCCCTCGTGGTACTCATCAACGAAGGATCTGCCTCTGCCTCCGAGATTTTCGCTGGAGCCATGCAGGACAACGACCGCGCCACCATCATCGGTCGCCGTTCGTTCGGCAAGGGACTGGTACAGCAGCAGATAGAATTCCCCGACCACAGCATGATCCGTCTCACCATAGCACGCTACTACACCCCGTCGGGACGCTGTATACAGAAGCCCTACACCCTTGGCAACGACAAGGACTACGAGCAGGACCTCCTGACGCGCTACCAGCACGGCGAGTTCTTCTCTTCAGACAGCATCAAGCATACGGGACCAGCCTACCACACCGGACTGGGACGCACGGTATACGGAGGCGGTGGCATTACCCCCGACATCTTCGTGCCCGAAGACACACTCGGCATGACCTCTTACTTCAAGGAAGCCAGCATGAGCGGACTCATCCTGCAGTTTGCCTTCACCTATACAGACGACAACAGGCCCAAGCTCAACAACTTCAAGGAGATGATGCAGTTGGCCGAGTATCTGGACAAACAGAACATGGTAGACAAGTTTGCCACCTATGCCGACAAGCACGGTCTGCAACGCCGCAACCTGCTCATACGCAAGTCGCACAAGTTGCTGGAGCGCTACATCAACAGCCGGGTGGTGTACAACATGCTGAGCGAGCAGGCATGGAACCAGTACATCAACCAGGATGACCCCGTTATCCGCAAGACGCTCGAGGTATTCTCCAAAAACGAGGCATTCCCCAAGAAGCCTGCCTCTGCCCCTTCTGCCCCCAAAAAGAAGCAGAAGGTAGCAGAAGCCAAAATACCCTACGAATACCGTTCGCTACACAGCAACCTGCCGTGGACTGCAGAGGCAATAAAAGGGTAAGAGGGAGCCTGTTCCGACACATCCCCCCATCCTATGGACAAGAATAAATTACGCAAGATAATAAGACAAGAGAAGCGACAGTTCTCCAAGACACAACTTGAAGAACTGTCGCTTCCAGTATTGCAGCGGCTTCATGCCCATCCTGCCGTCAGGAATGCCCGCCACATATTACTGTATTACTCCCTCGACGACGAGGTATGTACCCACGGGTTCATTGACCAACTTGTGGCTGAGGGCAAGCACGTCTACCTGCCTCGCGTTACAGGTGCCACAGATATGGAACTGCGCGAATACACCGGGAAGGAGGACCTCTGCGAAGGCGCTTTCCACATTATGGAGCCTACGGGCACCCTGCTGCCCGAAGAAAGATACGATGAGATAGAGACAGGCGTCATTCCCGGCATGGCCTTCGACAGCACGGGGCACCGCCTGGGCAGAGGCAAAGGCTACTACGACCGCCTGCTTGCCAAAATGCCCCATATATATAAAATAGGTGTGTGCTTCGACTTTCAGAAAGCAGAGAGCATCCCCACCGAAGCCACAGACATCATGATGGACGCTATGGTGTAGAACCTGATGTCGGAAATGACAAAAGCCCCGGCAGCCTGGTTCAGCCGCTGCACGATGGCGGATCGGTTGAGCGAAAGGTCGGCACGCAGGGCAGGACTGAGAATCTTGACATAGAGCGTCTGGTTCTTGATAAACTTTTCGCCCGTATACTGTCCCACTGCTTGCCCCATCAGCTCTGTCCATGCCGACAGGATGCGTTTCTCGCGAAGCGGTGTCTCAAGTCCCTCGTTGCGCAGTATCTCCGGCAACAATTCTGACAGGGAACGAACTTTTCTTCTGAACATAACTATCAAATGTTTTTATTAACGACAAAAAATAAGTTGGCAAGCTTCAATATTATAGGTCAAGAATTGGAGAATTTAAGAATTTCCCAAATATCCTGAACATACAGAATTACGGGAAGGTTTGACTGGTCAAGTCATAGATCTTGAAATTCTTACTAATTCCGAAACAAATAAAAATTCTCCAATTCTCTAATTCTTGACATATTTGTTTTTACCCCTTGCTTACGAGGGTAAATCTTAACCAGCCTGCAAGTCGAAGCGCCCGTCTTCCACAGTAAAAATCCTGTAGTCTCCCATTCCTTTGGAGAGAATCTTGTCCAGGTGGTCACGGTTGGTATCAGTCATGAATATCTGTCCGAAACTGTCGCCCGACACCAGTTCGACAATAGCCTCCACGCGCTGCGCATCCAACTTGTCGAACACATCGTCCAAGAGGAGCAACGGCGTAGTGGTGGAGCATGTACGGCGCAGGAAGTCAAACTGTGCCAACTTCAGGGCAATGACAAAAGTCTTGTTCTGTCCCTGACTCCCCTCCCGTTTCATCTGGTAGTCGCCTATCATCATCTCCAGGTCGTCGCGGTGTACACCGTGCAGCGAATAGCCCACGGCACGGTCCTTGATGCGGTCGCGCTGTATTACGTCCAGCAGACTGCCGCGCTGGCAATGCGACACATAGCGGAGCCCCACCTCCTCTCGCCTGCCCGATATGTGCCGGTAGATGCGCTGGAATACAGGCGTCAGTTCGTCTATGAAGGCGTTGCGCTTATGGTAGAGCAGTTCGCCGTTGCGTGCCATTTCCTGTTCCCATATCTCCATCAGTGTAGCGTCCGGCTCCGTCTCCATCTTCAGCAGCGCATTGCGCTGTTGAAGCGCCTTGTTATAATTGGCGAGAGCCTCCATATACGTATGGTCATACTGCGAAATGACGACATCCATCAGTCTGCGGCGCTCCTCGCTGCCGCCCTCTATCAGGATGGTGTCAGAGGGCGACACCAGCACCAGCGGAATCAGTCCTATATGCTGCGACAGTCGTTTGTACTCCTTCTTGTTTCGTTTGAAGTGTTTCTTGGTACCGCGCTTCATGCCGCAGTAGATATTCTCCTCGTCCCCACGGTCATCGATGTAGTTGCCCTCCATCATGAAGTAAGCCTCGTCGTGCGTGATAACCTGCGAGTCTATAGGGTTATAGGCACTGCGGCAGAACGACAGATAATAGACGGCATCGAGAAAGTTGGTCTTGCCCACCCCGTTGTGGCCAATAAAGCAGTTGACCTTGGGCGACAAGTCCAGATTGGCAAGCCTGATGTTCTTATAGTTTACGATAGATATATTCCTTAAAATCATATGTCGAAAGCCGCTAATGCTGTGCAAAGATAGCGGAAAAAGGGCGAAAAAAGAAAAAAGTGAAGTATTAATTTCAATATATGGATAAAATTACGTATTTTTGCAACCTAAAAGACAGAACAATAAATATATAATATAACAATGTCAAACAAAACCCAACAGGTTCCCGAAACGAGCGGGAGCCTCAACAGCAACGAGGCCTTCTTCCTGAAGTACAAGAAGGTCGTTCTTATCGCAGTGGTAGCGGTTATCGTCGTCATTGCAGGTATTTTCCTCTACATGTCGCAAATCTCCGGACCGCGCGAGGACAAGGCGAGCACCATGCTCGGCAAAGGTCAGACCTACTTCAACAACGAGATGTTCGACCAGGCCCTCAACGGTGACGGTGCCGGCTATGTAGGCTTTGCCAAGATTGCCAGCGAGTACGGCAGCACCAAGGCAGGCAACCTTGCCAACCTCTATGCCGGTCTCTGCTACGCCAACCTCGGCAAATGGGCAGAGGCAGAGAAGAGCCTCGACGCCTTCTCCTCCAAGGGCGACCTGATGATCAGCCCCGCCGCCGAGTCAGCCCTGGGCGATGCCTATGCCCACCTGAACAAGCTGGACCAGGCCGTAGAAGCCTTCAAGAAGGCTGCCGACATGGCAGACAGCAAGGCAGAGGACGATGCCAACAACAGCCTTTCTCCTGCTTTCCTTGTAAAGGCCGGCGAGATTCTCGAGAGCCAGAACAAGAAGGACGAAGCTCTGAAGACTTATCAGGACATCAAGAAGAAGTATGTCAACTCCATGCTTGTACAGAGCGGCGAGATAGACAAGTACATCGAAAGGGCATCCAACTAACGCACGCTATGGCTACAGCACTTCACAACTTGTCCGAGTACGACATCAATACGGTACCCGATGCCAGCAACATGTGTTTTGGCATCGTGGTAGCCGAGTGGAACCCCGAGATTACGGGTGCCCTGCTCAACGGCGCGGTGGAAACCCTGCAGAAGCACGGCACCTTACAGGAGAATATCCACATCAAGACGGTTCCGGGCAGTTTCGAACTGATATATGGTGCACACCAGATGGTGCTGAACGGCGGTTATGACGCCGTCATCGTACTGGGCAGCGTTATCCGTGGCGAGACTCCTCACTTCGACTACATCTGCCAAGGCGTAACCTACGGCATTGCCCGTCTGAATGCCACACAGGAGATACCGGTCATCTACGGTCTCCTTACCACCAACGACTTGCAGCAAGCCAAGGACAGGAGCGGCGGAAAGTTGGGCAACAAGGGTGACGAGTGTGCCATCGACGCCATCAAAATGGCTAAGTTTTAAGGAGAACAAACATGAAACTATACCAACTGTTCCAGGCGTTCGACTTTGAGGAAGTGTTCCCCGCTGTCAACGAGATGTTCCCCAACGCCTCCCTTCACCGCGACGTGTTCGAGAAAGCCTACGGCATGCTTTGCAGCATCAAGCCAATCCTTTCCAAGAAATCTATCGTCTACGAGCTGAAGGAAGACCCCAACTCCAGGAACGACATGATCGTAGGAGCCGATGACTCGTGCTTTGACACGACATGGGACGTATGCCTGGGCAAGGAAGTGAGAAAGGGACGCGGTGCTGACCTCGACGATACGACGATGGTTGCCAACTGCCTGCTCAATGTTCTCTTCTTGGGACGACATCCCCAGCATTTCGAACGCGACTACCGCAAACTGTTGAAATAGCGGGCATGGTCTTCCCCGGTTTAGCCGGAAGGCTTTAAAAGAAGAAACTTTTATCTACCATACACATAGCAAGAGGGTGCATCACAGCAAAGCTGCGGTGCACCCTCTTGCTATTGTTATATATATATGATAGTTTAGATATATGTATGCGCTCGTATTATATAGAGAGGGGGTTAGGCATCCCCAATACACCTACTTGGAAATTATACGCCGTCATCATCATCGTCGTCTTCTTGCGACTTTTTCTCCTGCTGGTCATCCTCGCCGCCAGTGTCCAGTTGGGTATCTTTGGCGATGCTCACAGCCCCCATACGGCTTATCTTGACAAGGAGCGGCACATACTCGTCGCTCATCACATCGGGAGAACCTACACTGCCAGCAAAGACAAGATGGTCACCTTTCGCCTCGACGAAGACAAGCCCCAAGAGGGCTCCCGTCTTGTTCATGTCCTTGTCCAGATAGGCGGTAAAGTCGGTCTTCCTGAACGTACGGTCGAAGAAGGTAGAGCCGTCCTTGCGCACGATCCTGATGGTTATCTTGTTGTCGTAGTAGCGGGTGTGGTCGTCACTCTCTGCCAACGGCAGGGAGGTGTCCGGATCTCGCTTCATAACGACCTTATATTCCGTGCCCAACCACTCCACGTTGCGCGACTGTTCGTATCCGCTCATTTTCTGAGTCTGCTGGGGTTTCTTCTGTACGGGTTTGGGAGCGATGATGATGTCATCGTTCTTCTTCTTTTCTGTACATGACGACAGGGCTGTGGCTGTGAACAGCAGCGCCGCCATGAGCAAGGGTAAGTTTCTTTTCATATAAGAAGGTGTTCAAAAAGTATGCAATGATGCCACAAAGGTAAGCATAAAAAACAAGACTGCCAAAGGATAGCGGCAATAAAAAAGCGTCCCCTTTTCACAAAGAGAACGCCCAACCTAATACTAACTAATAAATCCTATTGAACTTTTTACACGATTAAATAAAAGTTCTGTTTATGAATTCTAATCAATCATTAGACCTGCTTGATGCCTGAAAGTTTAATGACGAATCAGAAAAACTCATAGTTTTAATATTCGTTTACATTAAATTACATTTTTCTTCACTATTGGCGGTTACTTTCTCGCCCTCTTTGAGAACGCGTGCCTTGTAGCCGAACTTCTCGAATCCCTTGAGCAGTTTCTCTATGGTTGTCTTGGCGGCATCGTAGGTCACGACAACGGTCTGGTCGGGCACACTGGTTTCTATCGTCTTAATGCCTTTCTCGAAACGCAGGTTTCCCTTGATTTTGGTCTCACACGCCTCGCAGTGCATCTGCGGCAGTGTTGTGAACACGACGGTACGGATGTCTTTCTTGGCGAAGCTGACTATCGCCACCATCGCCATCACGAATGTCAATAAATACTTTTTCATCATAATGATATAGAGTGTTTAAAAATATAATGTTATGTGTTAGAACGCTTTTGCCCTTACAGGGCGTACGTAAACCGCATCGATATAAACCCAGGGTGCCGCTTCGCTTGCCCTGGGCTATGTGCAGGTTGGGCCTTTCAGGGCGTGCAGGCCAGTATCAGATTGCTTGGTATGACGCGAGGACGCGTCATGCTACTACAATTTGCCTTTCTTGAGGTGCAGCGAGGACGCGTCATGCTACTACAATTTGCCTTTCTTGAGGTGCAGCGGGGACGCTGCACGCTACTACAATGTGCCGGTGAACGTTTACTTAAATATCTTTCCGAACGTTACAGGACGGCTCTATAGCCTTCCGATGTTGATTCTGATGCCGGCATAGAACATGCGCCCGTGTACGGGACCCCATACGAGGGTGGGTTCGAAGTCGGTACTCCAGGGGTCCATGTAGCCGTATATGCTCCTTTTCTGCCGGAACCCGGTAAGGTTCTCGCCGCCTACATACACCGACCAGTGGCGGAACCATCGCGTGATCTGTGCACTTACCTGTTCGTAGGCAGGGAAGGTACGGTTCCACGAGTAGGTATGGTCGGACAGGACATAAGGTTCCGGATTGCGTCCGCCACCGTTCAACTGCAGGGTGGCGTCCACCTGCCACAGTCCGAGCGGCGTCTTGTACGATGCCGTGAGGAGACCTTTATAGCGGCTGGTGAGCGGTTTCTCGCGCAGCACACCTCCGTAGGTACACTTCACGTCGTTGAGCCTGTAGGCAGCAGTCAGCTCCAGACCTTTGAGAACGGGATAGGTAGCGTCTATCTGGAAGGTGTGCGAGAACGACTTTCCCCGGAGGTTGTCTATGAGTATTACCCGGCTGTCACTGTCGTAGTCGACGACCGCCTGGTTGCTGAATCTTGTATAGTAATACTCCGCATTCAATTTCAGCGTCTTGCCTGCCAGCGGAATATAGAAAGCGGAGCTCACCCCATAGTTCCATGCGGCCTCCTGCCTCAGTCGGTCGGCCACGACCAGTTGTCTGCCGCTTGCCAGCAGATAGTTGTTCTCTGCCAAGGCAAACACCGTGCGGTAACCCTTTCCTGCCGAGAGACGCACGCTCAGGAAGTCGGCAGGCGTGTACTTGATGTGGAAACGGGGAGTAACAAAGGCTTTCCTATGCAGCGAACTGTAGTCGAGGCGCACGCCTGCCATAGCCGTGAGACGCGTGTCGAGGGAATAGGTGTACTGCGCATAGATGCCGCTCGTGTTCTCACGCTCGTTGAGGCGTCCGTCCTGCGGCAGCATGTTGGTATAGTCGGCCGCCACCCCTGCCGCCTGCTGCGTATGACATTCGGGCTGCTGCACCTCCGTGCCGCCCGTAAGCAGATACTGTCCCAGATAGTCATGGTTGAAACTGAGACCTACAGACAGGTTGTGCGGCTTGCCGATATTGGTTTCGTACATCAGCGAGGCGTAGACATTCTTCTCGTTGACCCTGTATTTCTTGTATCCGTAGTGAGCGTCGAGCTGGTGCATCGATGCCGACGCCATGAGCGCGATGTTGCTGCCCTGATCGGGGTTCAGCACGAAGGCATGCTTCATGTATCCCTCATAGCGGCGGGTGTTGAGCGAGATGGTGTAGAGGTCTCCGCCGTGAATGGCGTGGAGCATAGAGTGTTCGCTCTGTCCTCCGGAGCGTATCTCCTTCAGAGCTGCCAGTCCGGCGTGCATGATGTACCTGTCCGACTTGTACTTCCAGCGGTTCTGTACATTGTACTGCTCCACGGTGGGCTTGTCGTAGAAGCCGTCCTCGTTCTCGTCATGATTCTGGAAACTGTTCTCATGGTGGAGCAGCAGTTCGGTGCTCCACTTGTACGAGAGGTGAAGGTTGGCGTCGGCATTGGCCTCTATGCGCGTCTTCGTATCGCCGTAGAGGTTGACCGTCACGCCCTGGTCGTCGTCCGGTTTGAGGTATTCCACGTCGATTTGCCCCGTAATAGACTCGTAGCCGTTCTTTACCGAGGCACTGCCCTTGGACACCTGTATCCCCTTCATCCAGGGTCCCGGCACATAGCCCAAGGCGTATGGCAGGGCAGCCCCCCTGAAGTTGGGCATGTTCTCGGTAAGCATCTGCACGTAGGTGCCGGCGAGACCCAACAGTTTTATTTGCCTTGCCCCGGTGGTGGCATCGTTGTACGCCACGTCGACGGAAGGATTGGTGGTAAAGCTCTCCCCGAGGTTGCAGCATGCCGCCTTGAAGAGTTCGTCCTTGTTGATGGCAATGCCGTTCACCGCGCCGGCGAGCCTGCTGGTGCCAGCCTTGCGAGCCGTTACCTGCACCTCGCCCAGTTGCTTCTCGCTATAGACGGAATCCTGCGAAGAGCCTGCTGTCTGTGAATAAGCCTTGAGGGCTGTTGCCAATACGGCACTTGTCAATATGTATCTTAAATGTATCATCGTATGTTCGAAATCGTGTTGAAGGGAAAATCAAGAGAGGACTTTTAGCCTTAAGGAATTGAGCACAACGCTGACGCTGGAGCACGCCATGAGGGCACTTGCCCATGCGGGCGTTATGCGTATGTCGAGACCGAAAGCCTGGGGCAGTCCTGCCGCCAGGGGGATGCACACCAGATTGTAGGCGAATGCCCAGAAGAGGTTCTGCCAAATCATGCCCACTGTCTTGCGACTCAGTTCTACGGCAGCAGGCAGCGCCATGAGGTCATCGCCCATCAGCGTAACCTGAGCCACGTCCATTGCGACATCCGTCCCTCTGCCCATGGCAATGCTCACATCCGCCAGGGCGAGCGCCTGCGTATCGTTGATGCCGTCGCCAGCCATCGCCACCCGGTGTCCTTCGTGCTGAAGGCGTCTCACCAGTGACTCCTTGTCGCCCGGCAGCGAGGCGGCGTGCCAGTGGGTAATGCCTGCCTTGTCGGCCCAGTACGCCACGGCATCCTCCCTGTCGCCACTCATGAGGTAGAGCGTCACGCCTTCCTTCTGCAGCCGCGCCATAGCCTCGGCGGCGTGCGGCTTGAGCTGCTCGCGCTCTTCTGGGGGAAGGTTGTCGGCCTTGGTAAAGTCGGTCTGCGGATGGGGTATGGTGAGCGTTCCCGTCTTGTCCATGACGAGGACATCCACCTTACGGAGGCGTTCCAGGGCGAGTGCGTCCTTAACGAGAATCTGCTTCTGTGCCGCCCTGCCTATGCTCACCATGAGAGCCGTGGGCGTTGCCAGACCCATGGCACAAGGACAGGCAATGACGAGCACCGACACCGCACAGAGTACAGCCTGGGGCAGTGCCCCGTTGCCACCGCACAACCACCACAGCGCAAAGGTAAGAACGGCGAGAGCCGCCACGGTAGGCACAAAGACGAGCGCCGCCCTGTCCACCACGCGCTGTATGGGCGTTTTGGTACCCTGAGCCTCCTGTACCATACGTATGATATGTGCCAGGGTAGTGTCTTCGCCAGTGGCAGTGGCCCTCATGCGCACCTTTCCCTGACTGGGTATGGTGCCGGCGAGCAAGCGGTCGCCCGTGCGTTTTGCCACAGGTGTCGGCTCGCCGGTTATCATCGCCTCGTCCACATAGGCAGCATCGGCAGTCATAAAGCTATCGGCCTCTGTCACGGTGCCGTCGACGGGAATCTTCTCCCCTGCCCTCACCTCCAGGATGTCGCCCCTGCCTATGGTGGCTATAGGAACCTCTTCGAGGTTGCCGTCCCTGAGGATGCGTGCCGTCTTGGGGCGCATACCCATAAGGCGGCGTATGCTCTCTGCCGTTCCGTCCTTGGCGCGTTCCTCTATGCAGCGCCCGGTAAGGACAAAGGCAATAATCATCACTGTGGCATCGTAGCACGTGTGCCACTCCAGTCCGCGGCTGCCCCACACGTTCTCTCCGGCAAAGGTGGCAAAGGAACTGAAGAGGAAGGCTATGAGGGTGCTGAGCGCCACGAGGGTGTCCATATTGGCTGTGGCGTGACGCATCTGCCTGTAAGCCGAGAGATAGAACTGTCGCCCGCACAGCACCATGGAAAAGAGTGCCAGGAGCAACGAGAGTTGATTGGCAGCGTTGCCTTCCGTCGTCATGTCCACAGCCATGACAGCCACGACGAAGCCCCATGCCAGGAGAGTACGCCTGCGCAACAGGGTATAGTTGCGTGCCTCTATGGCCGCTGCGCTCCGTCCGGTCTCGATGACGAGGTCGTAGCCTATGTCCGCCACCTCCCGCTTCATGTCAGCGAGGGTGATGACGGAGGGGTCGTAGTCTACAAGTGCCGTGCGTCCTGCCAGCGACACGGAGGCCTGGTTTACGCCTTTGAGCGAATTGAGCTTGCGCTCCACATGCGCCGAGCAGGCGGAGCATGCCATTCCGATAACGGGTATTGTCTGTTTCATTTACCTTTTTGTCTTTTACGGCTGCAAAGGTACGTATTCTCCACGGGGAAGACTTATATAATTATGGAAAAGAGTTATAGGCAGGAACCCAAAAATCCACGCATGGTGCAAACTCCGTCTATATACTATCGAGAGGCTTGAGTCCGGGCGAGGCGAGCTTCTTGAACTGGCTGGGCGAGAGACCCGTGATGCTACGAAACTGTGCGCTGAAGTGAGCCACACTGGAGTAGTTGAGCCGGTAGGCTATCTCGCTCACGGTCAGTTCATCGTACACAAGCAGTTCCTTGGCACGCTCTGTCTTCTGCGCTATGTAGTACTTCTCTATGCTCATGCCCTTTGCCTCGGAGAAGAGTTTGCTCAGCATGCTGTAGTCGCGCCCTATCTTCGCGGTGAGGTACTGCGAGAGGTTCACACGGTCGGGCATGGCGGGCTGGTGGACCAGTTCGATGACAGCCACCTTTATCTGTTCTATGATGCGCTGCCGCTTGTCGTCGAGCAGTTCGAAACCATAACGCTCCAGTGCTTTGCGCAGCCGCATGCGCCCGTCCTCGTCGAGCGGAGCCTGCAGCACTACCCTCCCCAACTGTACGTCGGCAGCCTCCAGTCCTTCCTGGTGCAGTATGTCCTTCACCACCATGATGCAGCGGTCGCACACCATGTTCTTGACATGTATCGTATCTGTATTTGCCATAGTAGCTTTCTGGTTATAACCTTCGGTGTGCAAAGTTACACATTTGCCCACGAATAAGCAAGCGGCTCTGCCTTTTTCTTGTACCCGCAGGGGTGCAAATACCCTCATCGTGGTATCACATAGGAAGAAAAGAAGGCCGTTTGCTTTATTTTTGACAGAAAGAGGTAGCGATTATCAAATAATTGTAGTAACTTTGCACACCATAAGGTACAACGATTATGAAACAAACGGTCCTCTTACTTCTCCTCGGTTTCCTTTCCCTGACGGCGTGCCGCCATGGAAAGACAGACACTGAGACGGCGGCTGTGGACACCGTCCCGCTGCTGGTGACCCAGATACAGAAGTGCTCGCGCCTGTACACTGCCGAGGCACACATACACAAGATAGTGACCCATGACGACCAACTGAAGCTGAAAGGATCCATCCTGAAGAACGACTTCTCCATCGCCCTGCCCGGCGGCAACCGCAAGGTGGCTATCCCCATGAAGGCTACGGTGAAGGCTTACATCGACTTTGCGGGCTTTTCGGCGAAGAACGTGAAACGACAGGGTGAGAAGATAGAGATTATTCTGCCCGACCCCAAGGTGGTGCTTACGGGCACGAAGATAGACCACGGCGGCGTGCGCCAATATGTATCGCTTACTCGCAGCAACTTCAGCGACGAGGAACTGAGTACCTACGAGCAGGAGGGGCGCAAGGGCATCATTGCCGACCTGCCTGCCCTCGACATCGTGGAGACGGCACGCCGCAGTGCTGCCCACACACTGGTACCCATGCTTACGGACATGGGATTCAAGGCGGAGAACATCACGGTGAGCTTCCGCAAGAAGTTTACTGCCGACGACCTGCGCCAACTGGTGCAGGACATCACGACGGTGGAGAAGAAACGATAACGCGAACATGAAAAAACTGCAAATCATCATCATCCTTGCACTCGTCGCCGTCATAGGCGGCATGCTGATATGGGTAACACGCGGCACCAGCGCAGCCGTTACCCAGGAGGGACGCACCATGCTTTCGCCCTCGCAGGTGAAGAGCATCGAGGCCATAGGCCAGTGGGAGTTTCTCTCGGTAAGCGACGAGGAACTGGTGGATACTGTGCGCCGCGGGTTCTTCGGCGACAAGCAACTGGTACGCATCTACTACGGCACACTGCGGCTCGGCATAGACATGCACGACGTACAGGAGGGGTGGCTGAAGGCGGAAGGCGACTCCATCGTCTGTACCCTGCCCCCCGTCAAGTTGCTGGACCGCAACTTCATCGACGAGGCACGCACACAATCCTTCTTTGAGGAGGGTACGTGGACGGGACAAGACCGCCAGGACATGTACGACCGCGCCTATCGTGCCATGACGGCACGCTGTCTGTCGCGGCAGAACATAGCCACAGCCACGCAGAACGCCATCGTACTGTTTGAGGAGCTGTTCCGTGCCATGGGCTACGACAACGTAAGGGTAACGGTGGGACAATGACTGTCGCCGCCTATATATAATAAGGTATAAAGATTACACACTAAAGAGAGAGAGGCTTATGGACATCATCAACGACTTCTTCAGCACCTTCAGTTCATTCCTGTGGGGATGGCCCATGATTATCCTTCTGCTGGGCACACACCTGTTCCTTACCGTCAGACTGCGCTTTCCCCAACGCAAGATTTTTACAGCCATCCGCCTGTCGGTATCCAGAGACAAGGATGCCTCGGGCGACGTGTCACAGTTTGGTGCCCTGGCTACGGCGCTGGCGGCTACCATCGGCACGGGCAACATTATCGGTGTGGCTACCGCCATTACGCTCGGAGGTCCGGGAGCCGTGCTCTGGTGCTGGCTAACGGGTGTCTTCGGCATCAGCACCAAGTATGCTGAGGGACTGCTGGCTGTGAAGTACCGTGTCAAGACCAGAAGGGGCAGGATGCTGGGCGGTCCGATGTATGCCCTGGAAAAGGGGTTGGGTTGGAAGTGGCTTGCCATCCTCTTTGCCATCTTCGCCGCCCTTGCCTCGTTCGGCATTGGCAGTACGGTACAGGCGAACGCCATCTCCACCCTCGTACAAGACCAGTACGGGGTGTCTACATGGCTCACGGGGGCTGTGCTGTGCGCTCTTACTGCCGCCGTCCTCATTGGCGGTGTGAAGAGCATCAGTAAGGTGTGCGGTACGTTGGTACCGTTCATGGCGCTGTTCTATGTGTTGGGGTGCCTCTATATATTGGTGGTGAACCATGCCTACCTGTGGGAAGCCGTCAAGGTTATTGTCTCGTCGGCATTCACGGCAAAGGCGGCAGGGGGCGGTTTCGCCGGCAGCACGGTGCTCATGGCTGCCCGCTACGGTATTGCCCGTGGTCTCTTCTCCAACGAGTCGGGTCTCGGTTCGGCTCCCATCGTGGCGGCGGCGGCGCAGACGCGTAACCCTGTGCGCCAGGCGCTGGTTTCCTCTACAGGCACCTTCTGGGACACGGTCGTCATCTGCGCCCTTACCGGTCTGGTTATCGTGTCGAGCGTCATTGCCTATCCCGACATCGACTACCACAACGGAGCAGCTCTCACCAAGGCTGCCTTCAACAAGATTCCGTACATCGGTGCGCCCGTCCTTACCTTCGGACTGGTGACGTTTGCCTTCAGCACCATCCTGGGCTGGAGCTACTATGGCGAACGATGCGTGGAGTACCTCAAGGGCAAGCGCTGGATGATGACCTACCGCGTGCTCTACATTGCGAGTGTCTTCGTGGGCAGTACCATCAGTCTCGGACTGGTTTGGAACATTGCCGACTGTATGAATGCGCTCATGGCAATACCTAACCTTATCTCGCTGCTCTTCCTTAGCGGCATCATCGTACACGAAACGCGCAAATATCTATGGCGCGGCCGTCTGGACCGCGACATGGACGAGAGCGAGATAGAAGAACTGGAGAAGGAGTGAGAGAAAAGAGAAGA
>CAVCGV010000018.1:0-31047 GCA_963601815.1 bacterium | reverse complement strand
GCCCTGGGTAAAGAGGCATAAATAAGTAATAGGAATTTATAACAACTATGAGTATGAAGAAAATTATGTTTTTGATGTTTGCTGTACTGATGAGCATCAACGCCATGGCAGCAGACGAATTATTGTTCGTGAAAAGCGGCAACGCAAGTGTACTGAAAGAGGCTGCCACTTCTACATTCACTGTAGACTACAGCAATGTGAAGATCAACGACCTGACACTGGACGGATACGCCAAGACGCGCAGTGACAACGACTTCCTGGAGAACTACCAAAAGGACATGGCGAACGGCGGCAAGCAGTTTGCCAAGCGTTTCTCCAGCAAGAGCAAGACATTCAAGTTTAACGACGCCGGTGGCAAATACACCACTACCTTCAACATCGAGTCGATGGACATGGGCAACTTCGCCGTGGGTATGTTCTCTATGAAGAAAGGTCAGGGCGGTATCGGCTTGGTAGGCGACATTGTCGTAAAGGATGCCTCTACCGGCGATACTGTACTCGTGCTGCGTGTGGACAACGTGAAGGGTTTGATCGACTTCAGCGAGAGCTCACGTATCAAGTCGGCCTTCGACGAGCTGGCAAAGGCTGTCGTCAAGATGGTGAAGAAACTGGACTAAGCGACAACATGTTCGACAACAAAGAGGGATTCTACGAGCAGGAGGGTCTCCTCACCTCGTTCTTCGTCACTTTGGGGTGGAACTTCCTGGGAAAGCGATAAATACTAACAAATAAACAAGGTATGGATATGAAGAAAATTCTCTTAGGGTTATGCCTTGCGCTAAGCAGTACTATAGGCTATGCGCAGCAAAGCGAAGACAACTCGCCGAAAGGAGTCTTTTATAAGGATGTTCCCCAAAAATTAGACATTAAGGACAAAATATTTATACAGAACAAGACTCCTTATTTAATCATTCAGTCTGTTGTGGCTCTTGTAAACCCAAAAGGAGAACTTATACCTTTAGGCAGCACGAGCTATTTGTCCCCAAATGAGACCATCGAGATAGCAGAGTTCCCGGACGACAAATTAAGACAATTAAGAGGAAGACGTATTGCCATAAAAATAAAAGGTTCTAAAAAGTTCGTTGTTCCTAACAAGACGAGTGTAAACACTCCATCGAACTCAGATGGAGTTCATCATCAAGACCTTTCCCCCGAGATGTTGAACAACATAAAGCCAGAAGACATTTTTTATGACTTTGACGCTATTCTTACTGAGCGCAACCATGACCTATACATACAAATAATGTGTGAAGGGCAGAGCGAAAAAAACATCATGGATTTCTAAACCACAACTTATGAACCTTTTCAAGTCAGAAAGCGACAGATACACGAAGGAGCAATATTCGGCACGCGAGGCACAGCGCATGGCACAGTACATCGCATGGTCGCCTGTCATTTTC
The DNA here is from genome assembly GCA_963601815.1 of bacterium. GTDB lineage: Bacteria > Bacteroidota > Bacteroidia > Bacteroidales > Bacteroidaceae > Prevotella. The sequence continues at coordinate 29,647 of CAVCGV010000018.1, read as the reverse complement.
CAGGTGTCGCGCCTCATGTTGAAATGGGGCATACTGGAAGAGTTGCGCAACAGCATGGACGGACTCACCATCAGCGAGGTGGCAGAAAAGACGGGATTGTCGGAATATGCCGCAAAAATACTGCTGGAGGCTTCGCTCAGTGTAGGTACGGTACTGGTGGACCGCGACACCGACCGCTTCACCATTTCCAAGACGGGATGGTTTCTGGTAACAGACGAAAGTACACGTGCCAACATGGACTTCAACCACGACGTCAACTATCAGGGAATGTTCTATCTGGACGAAGCCCTGAAAGAAGGGAAGCCTGCCGGACTGAAGACACTGGGCGACTGGCCCACCATCTATGAAGGGCTGTCGAAACTCGACCCGCAGGTACAGCAAAGTTGGTTCGGGTTTGACCACTTCTACAGCGACCACTCGTTCGACACCGCCCTGAAGATCGTCTTCGGGAAGAAGCCCAGACACCTGATGGACGTAGGCGGCAACACGGGACGATTCGCCTTGCGCTGCGTAGCGTACGACAAAGACGTGAATATCACCATCGTCGACCTGCCCGGACAGATAGGCATGATGAAGAAAAACATAGAGGGCAAGGAGGGAGCAGACCGCATAGGCAACCACCCCACCGACATCCTCAACGAGCAGAACCAACTGCCTACAGGCGAATGGGACGCCATCTGGATGAGCCAGTTCCTCGACTGTTTCTCGGAAGAACAGATATACAGCATCCTAACACGTGCCGCCAAGGTGATGACAGACGACACCACCCTATATATAATGGAGACATTCTGGGACCGTCAGAAATTCGAGACAGCTTCGATGTGCCTCACCCTGACAAGTGTCTACTTCACAGCCATGGCAAACGGCAACAGCAAGATGTACCACTCCGACGACATGGCACGTCAGATAGAACGGGCAGGGCTCGAGATCGTAGCCATACACGACGGTATAGGTCAAGGCCACACCATCATGGAAGTGAAATTGGCACACCCAAAGGAATAAGAAAAGTAAAAAACATAAAAAAAACAGAACATCGCATGGAAAGAAAAGAAATTGAAGAGAAAGTAAGAAACTTCCTTATCGAGGATTTGGAGATAGACGAAGAGAAGATTGCCCCCGAGGCAAAGCTGAAGGACGACCTCGGCATCGACAGTCTCGACTTCGTGGACATCGTTGTCATCGTGGAAAAGAACTTCGGTTTCAAGATCAAAGCCGAAGAGATGCAGGGCGTAGCTACCCTCAACCAGTTCTGCGACTACATCGAGAGCAAGGTAGGCTAAGAGATTGACGAACGAAGCATGGAAGTAGGAATCAAGCAAAACACGACGTTCGGTACAGCATGGATGCACCGGTGGCTGATCAATTCGCTGAAAGTATTGGACATCCGACTGCTGTACCTGCTCATCATGCTTGTCATCATGCCCATCTGCCTACTCATCAACACCAACAACAGCCGTACCTTCTCCTACCGCTATTTCCGTAAACGGATAGGGTACGGAAGGTGGAGAGCGGCATGGGCAGCATACGTCAACCATTACAGGTTTGGGCAGGTGGTGATAGACCGGTTTGCCATGTTTGCGGGCAACCACTTCAAGGTAGACGTGGTAGGCTACGAACATTTCCAACGGGTGGCAGAACGTGACGAGGGATTCGTCCAGCTCAGTTCGCATGTAGGATGCTACGAAGCGGCAGGCTACAATCTGAATGCCAAATGCAAACGCTTCAACGCCCTGGTGTACGGTGGAGAGAAAGCCACCGTCATGGAAGGAAGAAAAGAGCAGTTGGAAAAGAACAACGTACACATGATTCCCGTCCAGCCAGACATGAGCCACCTGTTCCTCATCAACGAGGCACTCGCCAACAACGAGACGGTAAGCATGCCGGCAGACCGCGTCTTGGGTTCGCCCAAAACCATCAAGGTCATGTTCCTGGGCGCCGAGGCACATCTGCCAATGGGACCCTTCTCCGTGGCAACAATGAGAGGGATGGACGTCATCGCTGTCAATGTCATGAAGACAGGCACTAAAAAATACACAGCATACGTCGACACGCTGCACTACGACAAGAATGCGCCACGCAAGGAGCAGATGCAGCAATTGGCAAACAGCTATGCCGCCGTTCTGGAACGTACCATGCGCCAATACCCCACCCAATGGTTCAACTTTTATGATTTCTGGGCATAATCCCAACGAAGTACAAAGACACACCGAATGAAGAATTTCGACTTTGACAAACTGACAGAACAAGAACTACGGGCCATCAACATACACGAGCTCCTGCCACAGCAGGAGCCGTTTGTGATGATAGGCAGTTTGACCCACATAGACAGCACCGCCACCACCACCGAGACTGTAGTGAAGGCAGACAACATACTTGTGGACAACGGTCAGTTCTCGGCATCGGGACTGATGGAAAACATCGCGCAGACCTGTGCCGCCCGCATAGGCTTTGTCAACAGATACATCCTGAAGAAGAAGATACAATTAGGATTTATCGGAGCCGTCAGGAACTTCGAAGTCTTTGCCCTTCCTAAGGTGGGAGACACCATCACTACCCGTATGGTGGTGAAAGAAGACGTCTTCGGCATGACGTTGGCTGACGCCACCGTAACATGCAATGGAAAGACAATGGTTAAAACAGAGATAAAGATAGCTGTAAAAAACGAGGAGCAAGAAGACTGAAGATGAAAGAACTGAAAGAATCTAAAACGTTTGAGATACGTTTCAGCGAGGTGGACTCGATGAATGTCGTATGGCACGGTTCCTACCCGCTTTACTTCGAGGATGCACGCGAGGCTTTCGGCAAGAAATACGGGCTGGAATACATGAGTTTCTTCAAACACGGCTATTTTGCACCATTGGTAGAACTGACCTTCCATTACAAGAAAGCCATCAAGTATGGCATGAAGCCACGCATCGACATCATCTACCGCCCTACAGTGGCAGCGAAGATAGTTTTCGACTACGAGATACACGACCCAGAGGACGAGAGCCTGATAGCTACCGGACACTCGGTACAGGTTTTTATGGACACCAACTACCAACTGGTATGGACCAACCCTGACTTCTACCTGGAATGGAAGAAGCGCTGGGGCCAGACCAGCGAAGACTGGGAAACGAACAGCGAAGAATAAGGAGAGACAGCATGGCATACGTTATAGCAGACAATATCATCTCGCCACTGGGGCAAACGTCCGAAGAGACTTACCGTGCCGTAAAGGCAGGAAAGTCGGAAATACGGACCTATTCTCCAGGCAGCCATGGCATTCCAGAAGGCTTTACAGCCTCGCTGATGACAGGCGATTTCGAGACGCTCGCCATCACTTCTGCCACAAAAGCCTTAGCGGCATCAGGTATAGACGCCAACACAGAACGCATCGCCTTCATACTGAGTACCACGAAAGGACCGATAGAGAATTTGGGCAAAGGCACTGACGAGGGTCTGTATCTGGGAGAAGTGGCACAGCGTATGGCAGACAAGCTGGGGATAAGGTCGAAGGCGTTTGTGGTATGCAATGCCTGTATCAGCGGACTCTCCGCCCTTATCCTTGCCGAACGGTTGCTGGACATGGACAGGTACGACTACGCCGTGGTATGCGGTTGCGACAGTCCACAGCGTTTCATCATCTCCGGCTTCCAGTCGCTCAAGGCATTGGCTGCACAGCCATGCCGCCCCTTCGACATGGAACGCTGCGGACTCAACCTCGGGGAGGCTGCTGCTACCATGATACTGTCCAGGCACATGCCCAAGGACCAAGAAGGCGACAAAGGCAAGACATGGCAGATAAGCAACGGATGCGTGAGAAACGACGCCTTCCATATCAGTGCCCCGTCAAAGACTGCCGAAGGACTGTACCAAGCCCTTTCTGCAACGCTTGCAGGCACGACCAAGGAAGACCTGGCATTTATCAACGCCCACGGCACAGCCACCCTGTTCAATGACCAGATGGAGTCTGTTGCCATTCAGAGAGCCAACCTTTCGGACGTGCCAGTCAACGGACTGAAAGGTTACTTCGGGCACACACTCGGAGCAGCCGGCATCCTGGAGACCATACTGAACATGAAAGCAGCGGAAGACCACACCGTGTTAGGCACACGCGGATATGAGGAACTGGGCGTTTCGGGAAAGACAGCCATTTCCGCCGCCAATCGTACAACGGAGAAGCATGCCTTCATCAAGATGCTGTCAGGCTTCGGCGGTTGCAACGCCACCATCTTGGCTACAGAGACGGAGAGGCAAGATACAGGAAAGGGCAGTTACCCGCAAGCAGAGCACACGTGCACATTGCATACAACACATACCGTCCGCATCACACCGGACGAAGTATGGTTGGACGGTGAGTCTATCTGCAAAAAGGAAACCGACAGCATAAGCAGTCTGCTCACCCTCCTCTACAAAAAGCATACGGGCGACTATCCCAAGTTCTACAAGATGGACGGTCTGTGCCGGCTCGGTTTCATGGCTTCGGAACTGCTGTTAAAGGCAGAGGGCAAAGAACGATTTACGACATGTGACGACCGTGCCGTAGTACTGTTCAACCACTCATCATCCATCTCCTCCGACAGGAAATACCTGGAATCGATACACGACAAGGACAACTACTATCCCAGTCCGTCGGTATTCGTCTACACCCTGCCCAACATCGTGACAGGCGAGATAGCCATCAGAAACCACTACCACGGCGAGACATCCTTCTATATCCTGCCCGCCAAAGAGGAACAGCAGATGGCAGAGGCTATAGAAAGCACCTTCATGGACAAAAACACGAAGAGCGTACTGACAGGATGGATAGACTATGTGGACGAAAGCCACTACGAGGCAGACCTCCGCATCATAGAGAAAGCGGATTAGAACAACATTAAAACAGGATTAGAACACCGTTAAAACAGGACTAATACAGTATTTAACCACCATACAAACGTAAAATAACAGAGACATAAAATTATGGAAGAACTGATAAAAGAACTGAAAGAAGAAATCATCGAGGCATTAAACCTGGAAGAGATGACACCAGAAGACATCGACGAGAACGAAGCACTCTTCGGTGACGGACTGGGACTGGACTCTATCGATGCACTTGAGCTCATCGTACTGTTGGAGAAAAAGTACGGCATCAAGTTGGAAAGTCCGGCAGCAGGAAAGGAAATTTTCAAGAGCGTAGCCACTATCGCCGACTACGTAAGCAAGAACAGGAAAAAATAAACCCGAGGGGAGGAAACGAAGCTAACGATGAACATTGCTATCACAGGTGAAGGTATCGTCTCAGCCATAGGTCTGAACAAGCAAGAGGTACTACAGTCTCTGCTCGACAAGAAGACCGGCATCGGAGAAATGAAACACCTGCAGTCAGTACACCACGAACTGCCTGTAGGCGAGGTAGACTTGTCCAACGACCAGATGAAGGAAATGCTGGGCATTCCCTGCGGAAACATGATGAGCCGTACCGCTCTGCTGGGCATGCTTGCCATACGTCAGGCTCTCGAGGATGCAGGCATCGACGAGGAAAAGCAGAAGAATACGTTGTCCACAGGAAAGAAACCGCGCATCGTGCTGGTATCCGGCACCACCGTGGGCGGCATGGACATGACTGAGTTGTGTTTTGACTTACCGGAAGAAGAGCGCAGTCTCGACTTTCTGAAACACCACGACTGCGGCAGCAGCACACAACTTATGGCAGACCACTTCGGCATTTTCTGTGAGACAACCACCCTGTCCACCGCATGTTCGTCCGCCGCCAACGCCATTATGCTCGGCGCCCGTCTGCTCAAGGCAGGGCAGGCAGACATTGTGGTGGCAGGAGGAACAGAAGCCCTGTCGCGCTTCCACCTCAACGGATTCAATTCGCTGATGATACTCGACCATGAGCAGTGCCGCCCCTTTGATGCGACACGCGCCGGATTGAACCTCGGAGAGGGAGCCGCGTTCGTCGTACTCGAGTCTGAAGAGACAGCACAACGCAGAGGAGTCGCCACACATGCGTACCTCACGGGATACGGCAATGCCTGCGACGCCTACCACCAGACAGCTTCGTCGGAGGACGGCGAGGGAGCATACCTCGCCATGAAAGAGGCACTGGAGACAGCACACCTACAACCTACCGACATACAATATGTCAATGCACACGGCACAGGCACGCCCAACAACGACCAAAGCGAGAGCGTGTCGCTAAAGAGAATCTTCGGAGAAGACATGCCACTGGTATCAAGCACCAAGTCGTTTACCGGACACACCACGAGTGCATCGGGCAGTATTGAGACCGTTATCTGCATGCTTGCCATGCAACACCATTTCGTTCCGGCAAGTCTGGGATGGAAGAACCAGATGGAGAACGGCATCACCCCGACAACGGGACGCAGCGACATACAGTTGGAACATGTGATGTGCAACTCGTTCGGATTCGGAGGCAACGACTCGGCACTCATTATCTCGGCACACCCCACATTGCAAACAGCAGAAGAAGAAGAAGTGAACCATGCCATCCAGATTACCACGGCGGCAAAAGTAGAGATAACGTCAGTAGACCAACTGGCAGACATCAAGAAGTACGTCAAACCGCTGGAGGCACGCCGTATGGGCAAAATCATGAAGAGTTCGCTGCTCTCATCGATGGAAGCCCTGAAACAGGCAGGCATAGAGACGCCCGACGCCATCATCACAGGTACCACATACGGATGTCTGGAGAACAGCGAGCTCTTGCTGCTGCAGATTAAGGAAGAAGGCGAGGAAATGCTGAAGCCCACCTACTTTATGCAGAGCACGCACAACACCATAGGGAGCAACGTAGCCATCAAGACCCATTGCCACGGTTACAACGTGACCTATACACAAGGCACCGACTCGCTGGCATGGGCACTGCGCGACGCACAGTTGCTGCTCGAGAGCGGAAAGGTAAAGAATGTGCTGGTAGGTTGTCACGACGAGGGTGCCTCGGTATTTAACGCACTGCGCGAGAAAGCCGGACAGGAGCCAATGCCTGCCGTCCACTCCATAGCAATGGTACTGACATGTGGAGAGTAGTTATACTGGCAGTATTGCAGAGTGCGCTATTGGCAGGAGGACAGGTATTCCTGAAGTTCGCCATGGGCAAGATGAAACCCTTCGCATGGACCAGGGATTTCTGGACCAGTCTGCTGCTCAACTGGCAGTTTGCCTGTTGCGGAGCATTCTTCGGAGCAAGTTCTGTGCTGTGGATGTACATCGTGAAGCACTATCCGCTCAGCGTGGCGTACCCCATGATTAGCTTGAGCTATGTATTCGGCATGCTGGCCGCCATCATCTTCTTCCACGAGACGGTATCGCCCGTAAAGTGGATAGGCATAGGACTCATCATGGCAGGATGCTGCCTGATAGCCAAATAAGAAAAAAAGGAATAACCATAGACTAACGGTAAAAAGAAAGATGAAAAGGATATTGTATACCCTCATGATGTGCCTCTGCCTGACACAGGCCACGGCACAGACCGTAAACGAGACAAAGGTGATGCAGCAGATCAACGCCGTGGCTTCCGCCATGAAGACCATGCAGTGCGACTTTGTCCAGACCAAGTACATCAAGATGCTCAACGACAAGATGGTGTCGCGCGGCAAGATGTACTACCAGCAGAGCGACAAACTGCGTTGGGAATACACCTCGCCTTATACATACGCCTTTGTACTGAACGGCAGCAAGGTGCTTATCAGCAAGGGCAACCGCAGCGATGTCATCAATGTGAACCAAAGCAAGTTCTTCAAGGAGATAGCCCGCATCATGATGAACAGTGTAGTGGGCAAATGCCTTACGGAGAAAAAGGACTTCAAGACCAGCATTTCCGGTACCTCGACAGAATATGTCGCTACGCTCTATCCACAGCAGAAACAAATGCAACAGATGTTCCAGAAGATCATATTGCACTTCAACCGCCAGAAGTCTACCGTCTCAAAGGTAGAGTTGATAGAGAAGAAAGGTGACCGCACGGTTATCGAACTACAGAATGTAAAGACTAACGCTCCTGTCAATGGAAAGGTATTTACTGTCAATTAGCATATTCCTGCTTTCACTCCTTGCCACACCTGTCATGGGGCAGAGCAAAACTGTTTTTCCCGACAGCACGGGACAGAAGGTAAAGTACAATGCCACCATAGAGATGAAGAAAGGCTATCTCAGTGGCGTGTGCATGCTCGTCAATGACGGAGAGAACATCAAGGGCTGTCTGTTCAACGAATTCGGCATCTCAGCACTCGACTTCACCTACAATCCTTCACGCGACAAGGTGAAGCTCGTAAATGTCATCAAGATGCTCGACAAGTGGTACATCAGGAAAGTACTGAAAAAAGACCTGGTGCAACTCATGCACAACCTGGCAAAAGGCATACCTACCTACCAGGACAAAAGATTCAACATAGACTATAAATTTACCGTATTAGAAGATGCAACTGAGGAATAATCTCTATACTGTCACACAGCGCGCCGTAGAAGGGCTGACAGGTTCATACACACTGGAACTGCAACCTTCATGCGTCATTTACCAGGCTCATTTCCCGGGCAGACCGATTACCCCGGGCGTGTGTATAGTACAGATCTGCCAAGAACTGCTGGAAGACATGCTGCAGTGTGCGGGATTGCCCCACACGACAAAGCTCGCTATGGTAAAGAACGTCAAATTTCTCTCTGTCTTGTCACCAGACGAGGACACGGCGGTCGTTTACCAGATAAAGAAAGTGGAACTGTCAGAAGACAACACCGAGTTGAAAGCCCAGGTAGTAGTCAGTGCGGGCGAAGAAGCCAAAGCCAAGATATCCTTAGTACTGAAAGTTACTGATGCAGAATGAAGAATTGAAACGCCAGCTCAGAGCAAGGGGCATCTGTGTCATCATTCCTACCTACAACAATGCAAAGACAATAGGTGCGGTAGTGAGAGACACCCTACTCTACTGTGACGATGTCATCGTTGTGAATGACGGGTGTACAGACGGTACATCCGACATACTGCACGCCATAGACGGCATCACCACTGTGGCATACCCCGACAACCGAGGCAAGGGGCACGCCCTGAAGGCAGGTTTTATGGAAGCCCTGAAGATGGGGTTTGCCTATGCCATTACGCTCGATGCCGACGGCCAGCATTATCCCTCCGACATTCCCCTTTTCCTCAACGCCAACAAGGAGCACCCCGGCACCCTGATAGTAGGCCGTCGCCAACTGGACGGCGTAGACCGTTCCAAGGGCAGCGACTTTGCCAACAAGTTTGCCAACTTCTGGTTTTATGTACAGACGGGCCGTGCACTGGAAGACACCCAGACAGGCTACCGGCTCTATCCGCTGCACAAACTGTACGGTCTGTCACTCCTCACCTCACGCTACGAGGCAGAACTGGAGTTGCTTGTCTTTGCCTCCTGGCATGGGGTAAAGTTGGTTTCCATTCCCATCAATGTCTATTATCCACCCCGCAACGAACGGGTAAGCCACTTCCGCCCAGGCAAGGACTTCGCCCGTATAAGCGTGCTCAACACGGTACTCTGCTTCCTCGCCATCGTCTACGGACTGCCATTACGACTGGGAAGGGTAACCATGGTGATACTGCGCACCGTCTATTCGCTGCTCTTTTTCCTTTTCTTCGCCTCGGTGGTCTTTACGCCCATGACATGGCTCTACGTAAAACTGAGCAAACGCAGCGAGAAGCAACGTTACCGCCTTCACCAACTGATATACCACATATCACGTTTTGTCATGTTACACCACGGTATTCCCGGAACGAAATACCGCTACAAGACAGAACCCGGCATAAACTTTGACAAACCGCGTGTCATCATCAGCAACCACCAGTCGCACCTCGACTTGATGTGTCTGTTGGTATTCAGTCCGAAGGTAGTGTTCCTCACCAACCAGTGGGTATGGAACAACCCCCTCTATGGCACCCTGATACGCAATGCAGAATACCTGCCCGTGACAGACGGCATAGAATCGCTCATGCCCCATCTGCGTTCACTTACAGAACGCGGCTACAGTGTAGTGATCTTCCCCGAAGGCACACGGTCGAGAGACTGCAGCATCATGCGTTTCCACCAGGGAGCTTTCTACCTTGCCCAGGAGCTACACCTGGAAATACTGCCCATGTACCTCTATGGCCCGGGCAAGATACTGCCCAAGAAGTCATACCACCTGCGCAAAGGACTTTTCTACGTCGAAGTAGGTAAACCCATAAAGCCAGAAGAACTTGCCCAAAAGGGAGACATCAAGGCACAGGCCAAGTACATGCGAAAGCACTATATAGAGAAATACGACGAGATAGCGAACAAAATAGAACAACATGTCTGACCAGAAGAAAAAGATAGTAATCATAGGAAGTGGCCTGGGCGGTCTCTCCTGCGGCGTTATACTTGCCAAGAACGGCTACCAGGTCACCGTGCTCGAACAGTCGAACCAGACGGGCGGTTGCCTGCAGTGTTTCAGTCGCCACGGCGTGAAGTTTGAGACGGGCATGCACTTTGTGGGAAGTGCTGACGAAGGACAGACCCTGCAGCGTCTACTCTGCTATCTGGAGGTGGAAAAGGATGTACGCCTGTCCCGGTTGAACCCAGACGGTTATGACGTCATCGGACTGGGAGGCAAGCAGTACAAGATTGCCAACGGCAGAGAGGCATTCATCAGACAGATGACCGAATACTTTCCCACCCAACGCGACAATCTGGAAAGATACTACGACCTGATAGAGCGCATCGCCAATGCCTCGTCGCTCCATTCGCTGAAAGATGCAGAGAGCGATGCCGCCGTCAACACCGAATACCAGTTGCGCTCCATTGACGAGGTGATAGACGCAACCATCACTGACCCTCTGCTCGCTAAGGTACTGGTAGGTAACCTTCCGCTATACGCAGCAGAGAAAGGCAAGACACCTTTCTCTACCCACGCCTTCATCACAGATTTCTACAACCAGAGTGCCTTCCGCTTTGTAGGAGGCAGCGACTGCGTGGCACATTCGCTGGTTGCCACCATTAAGCGCTACGGCGGAGAAGTACGCACGCACTGCAAAGCAACACATATAATATGTGACGACACACATGCCGTCAGCGTGGAAGTGAACGGCAAGGAAAACATACCATGCGACTATGTCATCTCCGACACGCACCCCATGCGCACCCTCGAACTGCTCGACACCAAGTTGATACGCCCAGCCTTCCGCCAGCGCATCAACAGCATACCACAGACGGTGGGCGGATTCTCGGTATACCTGCGATTCAAGGAGAACACCATGCCGTACATCAACTACAACTATTACGGATACCAGGGCGACACCCCATGGGACTGCGAGAAATACACCACAGCCGACTGGCCCAAAGGATTCCTCTACATGCACTTCTGCCATGAGGAGAACCCGCAGTATGCCGAAGCAGGCGTCATTCTCTCGTACATGCAGATGGAGGATGTGGAAAAATGGCAAGGCACGAAGATAGGACACCGCGGCAGCGACTACGAGGCATTCAAGCGCGAAAAGGCAGAACGCCTCATCGATGCCGTAGAAGAGCATTTCCCCGGTCTGCGCGACAAGATTGCAGCATACTACACCTCCACCCCACTGACCTACCTCGACTATACCGGTACAGAAGGAGGCTCCATGTACGGAAATGCGAAAGACATCGCCGCCGGTGCCGCATGCAGGGTACCACAGCGCACCCGTATACCGAATGTTTACCTGACAGGTCAGAACATCAACTCGCACGGCATGCTCGGTGTACTGGTAGGCACTATCGTTACCTGCAGTGAGTTTCTGACGGCAAAGACCATATACGAACAGATAAAAGAAGCAAGCAAATGAATACGGCAATCATCATAGGCGGAGGACTGGGCGGCCTCTTCACCGGCGCCATCCTTGCAAAGGAAGGCATGCAAGTAACAGTACTCGAAAAGAACGCTACGGCCGGCGGAGGTTTGCAGACCTTCCGACGTTTCGGCGAGAAGTTTGACACGGGCATGCATGTCATCGGAGGCATGCAGCCGGGCGGCAATATCTGGCGAATCTGCGAGTACCTCGGCATTGCCGACAAGGTAGCCCTGAAGGATGTGGACGACGACTGTACCGACAGCCTGTATTTCGCCGAAGACAAAACCACCTACCGCATACGCAAGGGCAAGGAGGGATTCGTAGCATCGCTGGCAGAATATTTTCCAGAAGAAAGGGACAACCTCAAGGCATACGTCAATGCAGTCTTCGACATCACGGACAGTGTCGACCTCTTCAACCTGCGCCCCTCTACAGAACAATTCAAGATACACTCCGAAGACTTCACCATGGCGGCAGACGCCTTTGTTGCCAAGTATATAAAGAATGACAAGTTGCGCAGTGTCGTGTCGTACATGAACCCGCTCTACGGGGGCAGGCACGACGAGACACCAGCCTTTATCCATGCCATCATCACCACGCTCTACATAAAAGGGGCAAGCCGTTTCATTGGGGGCAGCGACAGATTTGCAGACCTGTTGACAGCGGTTATCGAGGAAGCTGGCGGTACCGTCATCACCGGTGACGGTGTGGAATGGATAGAAGTGAACGACCGCCATGTGGACTATGTCAGAACCCACAAGGGACACGAATATACAGGCGACTGCTACATCTCGGCAATACACCCATGCACCCTGCTGAAACTGATGCCCGAGAAAGCATTGCCCAAGGCTTACCGTACAAGACTGGACAGCATTCCCAACTCTTACTCTGCTTTCTCTGTCTATATCAAACTGAAACCAGACACATTCCCCTACATCAATAGCTCGGAGTATTACATGACACGCTACGAGAAGATATGGAGTTTCGGCGACAAGAATGAAGAATGGCCCCTTGGTTTCCTTTTCATGACACCACCCGAAGACAACCAAGGCGAATATGCCAGCAAGGTACTGATTACCGCACCTATGCGCTTCGACGAAGTGAAACAGTGGGAAGACACCACCGTGGGACACCGCGGAAAAGAATACGAGGCATGGAAAGAAGAGAAGACACAGCAACTCCTGGCAAAAGTGGAAGATATGCATCCGGGGTTCAACGCATGTGTGGACAAGATAAACGCCTCGTCGCCGCTCACCATACGCGACTTCTACGGCGTGAAGGACGGAGCACTCAGCGGATACAGCAAGGACTGCCATAACCTGGTACTTTCGCAGGTGCCGGTGGTGACGAAAATCAGCAACCTGTACCTTACGGGCCAGAACAACAATCTGCACGGTTTCTGCGGGGTGCCGCTCACAGCCATCAATACGGCAGAGGCCATCCTCGGCACAAACTTCATACTGAACAAAATCAACCGTCTACAATGAACAGGAGAATCGCAACACTCATATTAGCACTGGGGTGTTTCATTACTGCGGCAATGGGACAAAGCCACCTCCCTTCAGTCAACATCTGGCAGGGAACAGACGTCAAGCAGGCAGTAGAAATGACCCCCTTCATAGCTGCAGGAGACAACAATGTGGCAGTGGTAGTATGCCCGGGAGGAAGCTACTTCTGGCACGACATGGATGCAGAGGGAACCGCCGTAGGAAAGTGGTTGCAGCAAAACGGCATATCGGCATTTGTACTGCGCTACCGTGCTGCCGGTTTCTGGGCATTCTTCAGCCATTACCGGTACCTATTCAGGGGCAACCGCTATCCGGACGCATTGGACGACCTGCACCAGGCCATGCAATATATAAAGGTACGTGCACACGAATACCACGTCAACCCCGACAGCATCGGAGCCATGGGGTTCTCGGCAGGAGGCCATCTTGTCATGTCTGCCGCCGAACTGCTGCAACCGGCAGAACGCCCCGCCTTCGTGGTACCTATCTATCCTGTCGTCACCATGACAGACAAGTGCGTACACAAACGGTCGCGCAGAGCTTTGCTCGGAGACGGCAGAAAAAACAACAAACAGCTCAGAGACTCCCTGTCGTTAGAGCGGCACGTGCCAGACAACTGTCCGCCGGTATTCCTCGTGAACTGTAAAGACGACCCCATCGTGAAGTACCACAACTCCGAACTGCTCGACTCGGCGCTTACCGTCCACCACGTTCCCCACCGCTACATACAGTACAAGACAGGCGGGCACGGCTTCGGCGCAACCGACCATAAAGGTACTGCCGAATGCAGACAGTGGAAGGACGAGTTTATAAAATGGATAAAAGGCGTAATCTAAAAATTCCACGCAACAGTAAATCTTTTTCTTGAAACGGATTACTCTAATTTTCAGAACCCGCCCCAAAAAGACTCCCAATGGAAACAAAACAATTTGACGACATACGCCCTTACAATGCCGAGGAGATTCCGGCGGCCATGCAACGCATAGCCGCCAGTCCTTCATTTCCCATCCTGGCCGCTTACGTTTATCCGGACGAGCCGGTGGAAACAGTACGCAAGCGCATAGCAGGCTACAAGACCGTAAAGGAATTCCAGGAAGAGACCATGAGTATGGTGAACGAGCGCGTCATCAGCAACAGCACCACCGGTTTCTCCTGCTCGGGACTCGAAAAGCTGAGTCCTGCCAAACAGTACCTCTACGTATCCAACCACCGCGACATCATGCTCGACTCCAGTCTGCTACAGTATTTTCTCGTGCAGAACGGATTTGACACCACAGAGATAACCTTCGGCGCCAACCTGATGATGAACCCACTGGTGATAGACATCGGCAAGAGCAACAAGATGTTCAAGGTAGAGCGTCCGGGCGGCAGTATAAAGGAGTTCTACCGCTGTTCGAAACACCTTTCAGACTATATACGCCATGTGCTTACCGAGAAAGGACAGTCGGTATGGATAGCCCAGCGCAACGGCAGGACAAAGGACGGTAACGACACCACAGACCAAGGCATCGTCAAGATGTTCTGCATGTCATGCCCCGACGACAAAATCAAGGCGATAGACCAACTGCATATCGTACCCGTGTCCATCTCCTACGAGTGGGAATCGTGCGACATCCTCAAGACCCTCGAACTGTACGCGTCGCAGTTTGCCAAATACACCAAGAAGCCCGGCGAAGACCTCAACAGCATCCTTACAGGCATTACCCAGCCCAAGGGAAGGGTTCATATCGAACTGTGCGATGCCATCACCCATGACGAGCTTGCCCAACTGGAGCACATGACCAACAACGAGTACCACAAGGCAGTGGCTACGCTCATAGACAAGCGCATACGCACTGCCTACCGGCTCTACCCCAACAACTACATAGCCCACGACCTGCGCTATGGCAGCACACGCTACAGCGACCATTACACACAGGAAGAGAAGGAAAAGTTTATGGAACGCCTCAAGCAACTGGAGCAATATGACACCTGCGACATCGAGAAGCTGAAAGACATTTTCTTAGGTATCTACTCCAACCCCGTAACGAACAAGTAGTATCAACATATACGCTATGACAGAATTTATCCTGAAGACATACAGCTACATGAAGAGTCACCGCATGACGTGCCTCTTCTCCTTTGTGGCAGTCACCCTACTGTTGGCACTCTCTGTATCACGTCTCGAATACAAAGAAGACATAGCCGACTTCCTGCCCATAGACAGCGAGCACCACAATGCACTGAAAGTGTTTCAGGACATATCGGGTGCCAACAAGGTGTTTGCCATATTCCAGTACCGCGATACCACCAAGACGGATGCCGACGCTATGGTTGCCGCCATCGACGCCTTTGCAGAAGAAGTGGGGAAGGCTGATACCGCCCACGTCATCACCAACCTGACGGCACAGGTGGACCTGGAGAAGATGACAGCGGTAACAGACTTCGTGTACAACAACATCCCCTATTTTCTGACGGACAGCGACTACGTACGCATAGACAGTCTGCTAAGCCGTCCCGACTATGTGGCAGGGCAGCTGCAACAGGACAAACAGATGCTGATGTTCCCTACGGGCGGCATACTGGCAAGCAACATACAGCGCGACCCGCTCAACCTCTTCACCCCCGTGGTGCAGCGCCTGCAACATTCAGACTCCGGACTGAAATACGAGATGTATGACGGGCACATCTTCTCGCCCGACATGCAGAAAGCCATCGTCATGATGGACTCGCCCTATGGGGCAAGCGAGACGGAGAACAACTCGCACCTTACCGCCATGCTCAAAGCCTGCGCCGCCAAAGCCACGTCGCAGACACCCAACATAGACGTACACATCATCGGCGGTCCGGTCATCGCCGTCACCAACGCCACACAGATCAAGAAGGACAGCATCCTTTCGGTCATCATCTCCGTAACGCTCATCCTGAGTCTGCTGCTCTTCTCCTTCCGCAATGTACGCAACCTGCTGCTCATAGCTCTCTCCATAGCCTGGGGATGGCTGTTTGCCATGGGCGGTCTGGCACTGATACACGACAGGGTATCGGTTATCGTCATAGGCATCAGTTCTGTGATACTCGGCATAGCTGTCAACTATCCGCTGCACTTCATAGCCCACCTCTCGCACACCCCCGACAAGCGCAAAGCCCTGCGCGAGATAGTGATGCCGCTCCTGGTAGGCAACATCACCACTGTGGGTGCCTTCCTGGCACTGGTGCCCCTGCAGTCTACCGCCCTGCGCGACTTAGGCCTGTTCAGTTCGTTCCTGCTGATAGGCACCATCCTCTTTGTACTCTTCTACCTCCCCCACCTCTCCAAAGAGACCAAAGAGGTAAAGCATACCTTCCTCGACCGCATCAGCAATGTGTCGCTGGAGAACAAGCCCGTTTTTGTTGCTGTCATCGTCATACTTACCCTCATATTCGGCTACTTCAGTCTGCAGACCAAGTTTGATGCCAACATGGGGCACATCAACTACATGACCGACGAACAGAAAGCAGACATGGCATACTTCCAGCGCACCATGACGCAGACCGGCGCATACCAGAAGGTGTACGCCATCTCGTCAGACTCCACCTTTGACGGAGCACTCGACAAGAGTCTGCGACTGCAACCCTGCCTCGACAGCATAGTGGGGGCAAAGGACGCCCACGCCTATACCACCTGTAGCCGTTTCATTGCAAGCAAGGCAGAACAGGAGCGCCGGCTCATGCTGTGGCAGAAATTCCTGAAACGCCATAAGGACGGCGTCAGGACATCGCTCGAAGCCCACATGAAGACAGAAGGGTTCGCACCGGGAAGTTTCGACGAGTTCTACGCCCTTACCGAGAAGGAATACCAGCCACAGGGCATTGCGTACTTTGCGCCTTTGACGCGCACGGTATTCGCCTCGAACCTGAGCGCAGACAGCACTGCCGGCAGATACAACGTGGTAAACGTGCTCTCGGTGAAGGACGGCGACATACACAAGGTGGAAGAAACCCTGAAGCGACAAGGCTGCTACAGTTTTGACACGGTGAGCATGAACAGCGCCATAGCCAATCACCTGTCGAACGACTTCAACTATATCGGCATAGCCTGCGGATGCATCGTCTTCTTCTTCCTGTGGCTCTCCATGGGCAGCATCGAACTCGCCATACTGTCGTTCATACCCATGGCCGTGAGCTGGCTCTGGATACTGGGCATCATGGCACTGTGCGGCATGGAGTTCAATATCGTGAACATCATCCTTGCCACCTTTATCTTCGGACAGGGAGACGACTATACCATCTTCATGACCGAAGGAGCCATGTACGAATATGCCTACCGCCGCAAGATGCTGGCATCGTACAAGCACTCCATCATCATCTCGGCGCTCATCATGTTCATCGGTATCGGAACACTCATCGTGGCGCGCCATCCGGCACTCCATTCCCTGGCAGAGGTTACCATAGCCGGAATGTTCTCGGTAGTACTGATGGCGTATGTCTTTCCACCGCTCATCTTCAAGTTCCTTATACAGACACGCGGCGGATACCGCAAACGTCCGCTTTCGCTGATACCCGTACTGATTATGGTCGAGGCGGTCGTTGTATTCTTCTGCCAGTTGGCGGTGGTTTATGTCAGAGGGTTTATCTCCTTCTGCCTGCTGAAGCCTACAGAACAGAGGCGCCAGTCATTCCGCCGCTTCGTACAGCGGCTGTACCGCTTTGACCTCGCACACATCCCGACCGTCAGTTACCGGGTGGAGAATCTGGGAGGAGAGACATTCGACAAGCCTGCCGTCGTGGTGTGCAACCACCAGTCGATGCTCGACGCTGCCGTCTTCATGGCACTGAGCCACAAGACGGTGCTGGTATCGAACAGCAATCCGTCCAACAACCCGATAATAAAACGCATCTACCGATGGATGGGGTGCGTGCCACTGACAGGCGACATGGACGAGAACCTCAACACCCTGCGCCAGCGCGTAGCCGAGGGGTACAGCCTGGTGGTGTTCCCCGAGGGAGAACGTAACGCCAAGTCATCCATTCTCCGTTTCCATAAGGGAGCCTTCTACATGGCAGAGCAGTTGGGCCTGGACATCGTGCCCGTCTTCCTGCACGGCCTCAACAACGTGTTGCCCCGCAACAGTTGGGCTGTCTATCCAGGGCAGATGACGGTGAGCATACATCCGCGCATCGCCTCAACCGACAAGGCATGGGGCAACGGCTATACAGAACGCACCAAGGCCATACACGCCTACTACCGGCAGGAGTACGCCCAACTGGCAACACGCCTGGAAGACGAGGCTTACTATACAGCCCTCGTCAAAGACCGCTACCGCTACAAGGGCACCGACATCTACAGCGGCGTAAAGAAGACGCTGAAGAACCTGAGGAAATGTGCATACGACACCACCCCATGGATTGTATCCGAGACCCCGGCGGCTATCGTGATGGAGAACAAGAGTTACGGAGAGGCGGCATTGCTCTATGCACTGGTACATCCAGACAAGGACGTGACAGTCATCGAAGCAGATGACGAGAAGCGGGCACTCATCACGTTTGCGGCAGAAGGCATAGCGCCCAAGCTCCACGTCGCGGCATCTATATCATAGGTCAAGAACCAAGTATTTAGACCAGTACTAAACACGAGAAATATGAGAAAGAAACGATTATTCATACTGACGGCAGCCATGACGGTTTGTATGGCTGGCCATGCGCAGGCTGAGGACGGCAAGGCGATGCAGCCCACAGTCAACGCAGACAAGACCGTAACGTTCACCATCGAGGCACCCAATGCCAAAGAGGTAAAGATAGAGGGTAGTTTCCTGCCCAAGGTTAAGCAGGTAAAGACCCCTATGGGGACATTCGGCAAGAGTCAACAGCCCGACATGCAGAAGAAGGGCAAGCAGTGGACATACGTGTCGTCGGCGCTGGAGTCGGAACTGTACACCTACAATTTCATAGTCGACGGAATGAGGATGCTCGATCCGGAAAACACAAACGTCATACGCGACGTGGCAGAATACAGCAACTGCTTCTTTGTGGGCGACGGCATAGCAGACAACTATATGGTAAAAGATGTGCCCCACGGCACGGTGTCGAAGGTATGGTATCCCTCTTCGTGGGAGGGGATGTCGCAACGGCGCATGACGGTGTACACACCGCCACAGTACGAAGACTCCCCATCGGTACGTTACCCCGTGCTCTACCTGCTGCATGGTTCGGGCGGTGACGAAAACGCCTGGACAGAGGCAGGACGAGCCGCACAGATACTGGACAACCTCATGGCACAGGGGCGCATCGCTCCCATGATAGTGGTAATGCCCAACGGACTAACCGACTGGCAGGCTGCACCGGGCGAAAGCACCGCCTACAACAGGGAGCCGTCGGCAATGAACGTCAGTTCGATGATGGGACGCTTCGAGAATACGTTTGCCAATGACATCGTAAAATATGTAGACGCACACTACCGCACACTTGCCACACAGGACAAGCGCGCCATTGCCGGACTATCGCTGGGCGGTCTGCACACCATCTTCATCTCCGCCAACAATCCGACGATGTTCGGTTACGTCGGACTGTTCTCCGCACAGACTACCAACACCATGACCGACGGTCGTCTGAAACGCCTGGGCAAAGTAGCTACCGGCCTGCAGAAGATGATGAACAAGATGCCGTCGCTGCAGGATACCGCCATCGGCGACAAGATAGGAGATGTCAGCACACGCTTCACCAGCGGCGACATGGACATCTACGGCAATGTGGACGAGAAACTGAAGACGCAGTTTGCCTCTTCCGGGCTGAAGCTCTACTACATAGCTGTAGGCAGGGACGACTTCGTGATGAAGCTCAACACCGACTGGCGCAAGAAACTGGACACCGCACACTACAAGTACATCTACCACGAGACTGACGGTGCACACAGTTGGGAGAACTGGCGCAAATATCTGGTAGACTTCCTGCCGAGGATATTCAAGTAAGTAACGCTATTCCATACAGATTTATCCACCCAAAACAAACATACAAAAGAATGAAAGAGAAAATAAGAAAGATATTAGAAGAAGCATTGCCGTTGGTAGACCTTGACTCCGACTTCCTGTTCAACGAACTTGACTCACTGGGCATCACCACCATACTGATGCTGCTTTCGGACGAGTTCAAGATAAGCCTCGAGTCGTCGGACGTAACACCCAAGAACTTCCGTACGCTCGACAGCATCGTGAGTCTGGTGGAAAGCAAAATCCAGGACGCACAATAAACGTTCCAACACCATGCTTGGGACGTTAGAACACCTTTCCAAAACGACACTTATCCACACATGACACGACTCGAAGACTACCTGCGGCTCCATGCCGAACAGCACGGCGACAAGACTGCCGTTATCTGCGGTGTAGAAACGATAACCTACCGCCAATGGTATGATGCCGTGACGGCGCGTGCCCAAGCCTTCGCCGGCATAGAAGGCAAGGGGTACGTGTTCCGGGCCTCACAAACCATCGCCTTCCTCACCGACTATTTTGCCATACACATGGCAGGGGGCGTGGCTGTGCCTTTGGAACAAAGTACACCGCAGGAGACCGTCGACAAAATAAAGGAGGAAGTGTCTCTTGCCACCTTGCCGCCCGACACGGCAGACATTCTTTTCACCACAGGGACCACAGGCCGACAGAAGGGTGTCATCATCAGCCACACCACCATCGTGGCGAATGCCGAAAACCTCGTCGAGGCGCAGGGCTATCAGCCCGACATCACGTTCATCGTGTGCGGTCCGCTCAACCACATCGGCAGTCTGTCGAAGATATACCCCACCCTGCTCGTAGGCGGCACCCTCCACATACTGGAGGGCATGAAAGACATGGATGCCTTTATGCGTGCCATAGAAGGGACTGCGTGGAAGGCCGCCACGTTCATGGTGCCGGCAAGCATACGCATGGCGCTCGCCTTCAGTGCCAACCGCCTGGCGCAACTGGCGGGGAAGATAGACTTCATAGAAACGGGTGCCGCCCCTATCAGCGAAGCAGATATGGAACGGCTGTGCCAGGTGCTGCCGCAGAGCAGACTCTACAACACCTACGCATCTACCGAGACGGGCATCATCGCCACGTACGACTATCGCGCTAACGGGTGCATCGCCGGATGCGTGGGCCGCCCCATGCGCCATTCGTCCGTTTCCATTGCCGACGACGGCCATATCGTGTGCCACGGCAAGACCCTCATGACGGGCTATCTGGGAGACGAGGCACTCACCCGTTCGGTGCTTTACGACGGTGGACTGCACACTGCCGACATGGGACACCTGGACGACAACGGGACGCTGCATCTGACGGGCCGGCAAGGAGACATCATCAACGTAGGTGGCTTCAAAGTGGCACCTACGGAAGTGGAAGACGCCGCCATGCAGGCTGCCTATGTGCGCGACTGCATCTGCATCCAGGCACAGCACCCGGTATTGGGCACCGTGCTCAAACTGCTGGTAGTAACAGCCGACGGCGAGCCGCTCGACAAACGTAGCCTTGCCCTTTCGCTGAAAGAGAAACTGGAATCGTACAAAGTTCCCATGCTTTACGAACAGGTAGACAGCATAAAGCGCACATACAACGGCAAACTGCAGAGAGAGTACTACAAATAAGGCGCACAAAAAAAGAGCAGTTGCGGGCTGAGCCAACGGTCACCGGCGCATAGCGGAATGGTAAATTTTGTTGTGGGCTATATGTTTTCACACCCACAAATACCCCTTCCATAAAACCCCATTGTATAGACCCCCAAAAACAGAGGTATTAACCTTTTGCCCTTGAGGTATTAACCTTTTGGGCAAAAGGTTAATACCTCGCTAAAAAAGGCACCTCCTGAAATAGTAGTTTGCAGCGTCCTCGCTGCATACCCTTCACGACAACAAAGCACACAAGCTGTTATCTCTTTGAGCCCTTGTAAGCGAAGCGGGGACGCTTCGCACTACTACAGATACCATCACTCAATGGGAATGCTTTTCGTAGTAGGTGTAGCGTCCTCGCTACACACACAGAACATGTTCTTGAGTGGGTACGGCGAGGACGCTGCATGCTACTAACATTCTTGCTTGTTGTGCGGCGGGGACGCTGCACACTACTAACATTCTCGCTTGAGATGCAGCGGGGACGCTGCACCTACTAAGGCTACAAGTTCTTTGCCTTTTGCGGGCGGTTGGTAGTAACGAAATCTATGCCCTGCGTAAAGAAAAACTTTATTTCATGCAGATTGTTTACAGTCCATACGTTGGTAACGAGGTTAAGGCGCTTTGCCTCCTTAATCCATGAGGGGTTCTCATAAAACACTTTGTCCTCATAATCGATACCGGCATATCCCGCCTCCTTCGCCTGCTTGGGGGTGAGGTCGCCATTGAGGTACGACACCATGGCTCCGGGAGCATGGGCTACCAGATAGTCGCAGGCATGCTTGCTAAAGGAGATGTACTCCGTACGGTTTTCCAGTCCTGCCTCCTTCACCTGCTGGAGTACGGCATCCACACAGCGGTCTTCATCGCTCTTCTGGATGTGTTCCTTCACCTCCAGTATGAGTTTCATGTTACCAAGGCTCTTGGCGGCCTCAAGGTACTGTCTGAGGGTGGGGATGGTCTCGCCGTTCTTCAGTCGCTTGTCCTTGATGTCGGCATAGTTGGCGTTCTCTATCTTGATGCCGTCAATGTCGTCATCGTGAAACACCACCACCTCGCCGTCACGGGTGATGTGAACGTCAAACTCCGAACCATACACACCAATCTTATATGTGTTTCTCAGAGAAGAAATGGAGTTCTGTGCCGATCCTTCTGTCTTCCAAAAGCCTCTGTGGGCAATAACCTGTGCGGCTCTGTCCTTGGCTGCCGACGGGAGGATAACTCCCATCAGCAACATGAACGTCAAAACGATTATATTCTGTTTCATATTAGTATATTTTCTTATGTCAAGAATTACCTTTCTCAAAATCCCATCTTGAACATTACGCCTATCACGGAACGGGTACCAGCCACATAGGTGGGGAATCCTATCTGACGACCGGAGTTGCCGGCATCTACCACATACTTCTGGTCGAGCACGTTCTTGCCGAAGGCTCCTATCTCGTAGTATATCTTGCCTGGCTGGAATCGGTATCCGGCAGTGAAGTTGAGCAGTCCGAAAGCATCTTGTGTCAGCTCCGGCTCGTTGCTCTCCTCGAAGAACACCTTCGACTTCCACGAGTAGGTGGGACGGAAGTATACCGATGCACTCTTGGAGGTAGGCACATTGAGGTCGAAGCCCAAGGCAAAACTGTTCTTCGGAGTGAGACGGAACCGGTTGCCGGCATACTCCTGCTTTACACCGTTGTCATCGGTATCATTAAACCTGCCCTCGATGTACGACCAGTTTCCGAAGATATTGAGGTAACGGCAGGGCGAGTAGCTGAGACTTGCCTCCAGTCCGAAGCTATGGGCACGGCCGGCATCGTCGTACTCGTACTTGCTGGTGGTCTGGTTGAAGACAGATGTCTGGTAGTTGTACCAGTCGTAGTAGTATGCGCAGAAATCGTAGGTAAGGCGGCCCTGCATCACGCTACCTTTCACACCAGCTTCGTAGCTGTAGATAATCTCAGGACTGAGAGTCTCAAAGTCGTCCGGGTCGTTGTTGA
This sequence comes from bacterium, assembly GCA_963601815.1. Taxonomy (GTDB): domain Bacteria; phylum Bacteroidota; class Bacteroidia; order Bacteroidales; family Bacteroidaceae; genus Prevotella. The sequence continues at coordinate 5,761 of CAVCGV010000018.1, read as the reverse complement.
AATAAAGCACACCGGGACGGCGGCCACGGGAAACGCTGGCGTAGATGTTGTTTCTTCCAATCATATAGTTGAGGGCAGCACGACCCACCCACGACCAGTAGCTGTCCTTGGCAGTAACCTTGGCACCATTTACTGTGGGCTTGTAAAGTACCGCTTTGCCAAACAGCACGGGAACGGTGGAAGACGAGTAACCTGTCTCCTGACTCTCATAGGTGCCTCGTATACCGAGGGTGAGATTCAGGTGCTTGGTTATCTTGAAGGTTCCGTCGGCGAAGACCTCCACGGCCTGGTTGGTACCGTAGTTCTTGCCTTCCTCGGTATAGTCGGTAGCGAGCGGCATACCCGACATTGCCTTCAGGGCAGACTGGAGGGCGATGCCGTTGGCACCCATTGCTGCCAGCATCTGGTCCAAGTCCATTTGCATGTTGGCGGGCAACATTTGGTTCATCTCTGCAAGTTTCGCCTTTATGTCACCATAGAAGTCGGGGGTGGCGGTGACAGGCACCATCTTGCCATTGGCATCCATCGTGGGGGAATCGGGGAACCATTTACCCATCAGTTCGTTGAGGGTAGCGTCTACCACAGGCTGGAGGGATGCAGGAAGACTCTGTCCGAGCAATGCCTTCACGTTGTCCATCTGACTGCCGAGCTGCGCCTTGAGACTCTTCTGTATATACACGGGGTAGAGGTATTGCAGGTTTGCCTTGGCGGTAACGTCCTGCGAGGAGTTCTCATAGAAGTAGCTGGCTCCCACAAACCCGGAGAACCTGTTCTTGTCATCGTAGTTCAGTCGGAACTCCTGGCTAAACTGTGTTCCCTTTTCCTTTTCCTCGCAGAGCAAGAGGGGGAGATATGTGCCGTCGGCATCAAACTTCTCGTCACTGTCGAAAGCCCTGAAGCCCGTGATGGAGTTGAGCGACCATCTGCTTCCCATGTTGTGGGTGATGTTCAGGAGAGCACCGCCCACATTGCGCTTGATGCCGAGCTGCTTGCCTGCCTCCAGATTGGCAGTACTGTTGGGGTCGCTGTTGCCGTAGAGAGGATTGACGGTATGGAAGGAGGTGCCGGGATAGGCATCGTGCTGGTAGTCGAGCACCAGTCCCACAGAAGTATTTTCGTTTGCCCACCACTGCGTGGAGTTTCTGAATGCCAAGGCACTCTTGCCGTTCAGTCTTCCGCCAGCCTCGTTCTTGATGAAACCGTCTCGGGCATCATAGTCGAAGGCGAAGCGGTTGGCAAGTTTTTCCTTGATGATGGGCGTATTGATGAATCCCGTAACCTGTCGCTGGTTGTAAGTGCCGTAGTTCATGGATATTTCACCCGTAAGCTCATCCACGGGCTTGTGGCGTATGATGCTGATACCGCCTATCTCTGCTCCACGGCCGAAGAGGGTACCCTGCGGTCCCTTTGCCACTTCCACCCGCTCCAGGTCGAAAAGCTCTACGGCAGAACCGCGGCTGCGCGAGGTGGACACACCATCCATGAACACGGAGACACGTGGCTGGGCATAGGCAGCGCCATCATCGGAGGTAACACCGCGAATAACGTAACCCGGATTGTTGGGACTCTGCATCTGGATTTGTACACCGGGGGTAAACTGTGCCACGTCGTCCATCTGGTGGAGGTTGAGCTTGTCCATGACGCTTCCCGTCACCGCACTCACGGCAACAGGTATCTCCAGATTGCTCTGTTTCTTTTTCTGCGTGGTGACAATCACCTCGCCCAAAGTCTGGCTGTCCTCCTTCATCACCACGTTGAGGTGGTTGTCGTCGGCACTCCTCGTAACGGTGTTGTATCCTATATAAGTAAAGGTGAGTTTCTCTCCCGGGTTTACGGATACATGAAACTCACCGTTTATGTCGGTCTGCACGTTTTGTCCGGCACAGCGAACCACCACGCCAGGCAGAGCCTCTCCCTTTTCGTCGGTCACCTTGCCGTTCACGGTGTTCACACCCATTGCCTTGCCTGTCACGGTGTTGCCGTCCGGCACATTGTCAGCCCAGAGCTGACCGCAGAAGACTCCCTGCGACAACAATCCTGCCACGGTAAGAGCCAATACATTTTTCTTCATACAATATTGTTTCTTGTTCTTTTTTCGGGTGCAAAGGTAGACAGGCGTTGTTACACCGCGGTTTCCATTGTATGAAGAAAATGTAAAGAACAGGAAAGTCGGCAGAGTAGTATTACATCTATTTCGGCTTTGCCACAAACTCGGTGTGTGGTGTCGTTTCGGGATGTTCCTTCAGACCGACGAGGATATTGGGGGTGTTGCCGTTGGCGATGATGACCTTGATGCCTGCGCCTGCCACCTCCTGGGCGGTATGTGCCTTCGAGGTCATACCACCCCTGCCATGACTGCTCTTGCCGGTCTGGATGTATTCGCTGATGTCCCGGCCATAATCCACAGACGGGATGATGTGGGTGTCGGGATGGTCTGGTGCTCCGTCATAGATACCGTCCACATTGGTCAGGAGGACGAGCGTGTCTGCCTTCATCATCTTGGCAATCAGGCCCGACAACTCGTCATTGTCGGTAAACATCAGCTCGGTGATGCACACGGTATCGTTCTCGTTGACGATGGGCAAGACACCATTCTCCAGCATCACCTTCATGCACGCCTCCTGGTTTTTGTACTGTTCCTCGGCACCGAAGTTCTCCTTCATGGTAAGCACCTGCCCCACCTTAATCTTGTACTCGCGGAAAAGGTCGTAATACAAACCGATGAGTTTTACCTGTCCGATGGCAGAGAACAACTGCCGTTGCTCCACGCTGTCCAAGTGATGGTCTACATGCAGTTCGGCCCTGCCGGCTGCCACAGCACCAGAAGATACCAAGATTACCTCATAGTCGTGCCGGCGAAGCCAAACTAACTGGTCTACTATCGCCGACATTCTCGTTACATCGAGTTTTCCGTCCTCTCGGGTCAGCACGTTGCTGCCCACTTTTACTACTATTCTTTTCATTGGTTAAGTGATTCATATCGTTTACGCCACCCTCTTCGCCAACAGATGTCCCGCCAACACGGCAACGAGGCCGAGGGCAAGACTGCCGAAGAGGTAGAGCATCATGTAGGCATACTGTTCTTCCTTCATCAGCGCAGAGCCTTCGTTCATAAAGGTAGAAAAGGTAGTAAAGCCTCCGAAGAAACCCGCCTTATGCTTTTACAAGTGCAAATATACGGCTTTAATCTAAAAGTAGCACCATCCGACGGCGGATAATTCATCTTTTAGTATCAGGAAAACGATTTCACATGCGTAAAGTTGCATAATTGATGAATATTCAGTACCTTTGCCTACATAACGCGACAATAGTCCTTTTCTATAACGCGACACTACGACACAAACAAAACTATCCCCCGGGGACTATCCTTTAACCACCCAAAGAGATGAAGAAATACATTTGGATTATGGCATGCTTGACGGCGTTCATGCCGCTAAACGCCATTGCCGCCAAGAAACAGAACAAGGCAAAGGAAACCAAGACCGAGTATTGGCCGGACGGAACAAAGATGGACACATGGTTCTGCAATGCCCGGAAGGTGAATGTCGATACGCTTGGCAAGAAATATGTCATCACCGATTATGGGGTTAGCGGCGACAGCACACTGGTACAGACCCAAGCAATCCAGGCTGTCATCGACCGGGCGGCACAGGAGGGCGGCGGCATCATTGTCGTGCCACAGGGTACTTATCTGAGTGGTGCCCTCTTCTTCCGTCCCAAGACACATCTTTACTTGGCAGAAGGCGGCAAACTGAAAGGCAGCGACCGCATAGCCAACTTCCCCGTATTGGAGACGCGCATAGAGGGCGAGACCTGCAAGTATTTCTCGGCCTTCATCAATGCCGACCGTTGTGACGGGTTCACCATCGCAGGCCCAGGAACCATCGACGGCAACGGTTATCACTATTGGGAGGAGTTCTGGATTCGCCGCACTTGGAACAGCCAGTGTACCAATAAGGATGCACAGCGGCCTCGGCTTGTGTACATTTCAAATTCCAGCCATGTAACTATCCAGGACGTGCACATTCAGAACAGTCCGTTCTGGACCAATCATATCTACCGTTGCGACCATGTGCGTTTCCTTGGCTGCACCATCCTTGCCCCAACCAGTGGCATGAAGGCGCCCAGCAGCGATGCCATCGATATCGACGTTTGCCATGACGTGCTGGTGGAAGGATGTAACATGAGCGTAAACGACGATGCCGTAGCCATCAAGGGCGGCAAGGGCACTTGGGCAGACCAGGCTCCAGAGAACGGTCCGGTGTACAATGTGCTTATACAGAACTGCAACTATGGCAGGGTACATGGTTGCCTGACCCTGGGCAGCGAGAGCGTAAAAGACCGCAACATCGTACTCCGAAACATCAAGATAGGCAATGCCCAACGGGTGCTCTGGCTGAAGATGCGCCCTGACACCCCTCAGCATTACGAGTATGTGACTGTGGACAATATCGAAGGAACAACGGGCAGTTTTCTGGTAATCCGACCTTGGACGCAGTTCTTCAGTCCGGGCGACCGCAAGGACATGCCTTTGAGCCAATGCAACAACATCACTGTCAAGAACATCAAGATGGACTGCGACAATTTCTTCGATGTGGGCAAGAGTGACAAGTACCGCTTGACAGACTTCAGTTTCGAGAACATTACCTGCACCGACAAGAAGATGGCATTCACCAAGGACTTGATAGAGAACACCGTTGCAAAAAACATCAACATCACCGCCAAGGACAAGAGCAACGGACTCAAGACTACAGGCGATGCCGACGGACTGAAATAAGCCTTGCACATGTAGTCTGCAGTAATGCAAAAAAGCGGTGTTTTATTTTGCTGTTAGTGCAAATTGCAGTAACTTTGCAGACGAAATTCGAATTTAATCTATTTTATGTAATTATGGCAAAGAAAGCTCTTTTGATGATTCTCGACGGATGGGGAATCGGACATCATGACAAGGGGGATGTAATCTACAACACTCCAACTCCTTATCTCGACTATTTGACAGCAGTTTCAGCACACTCTTCTCTCCAGACTTGCGGTGAGGATGTAGGTCTTCCTAACGGCCAGATGGGTAACTCCGAGGTGGGCCACCTCAACATCGGCGCAGGCCGTGTGGTATACCAGGACCTCGTGAAGATCAACAAGGCTTGCGAGAGCGGTGACATCCTGAAGAACCAGCAGGTAATCGACGCCTACAGCTACGCACAGAAGACGGGCAAGAAGCTCCACTTGATGGGCTTGACCTCTACCGGTGGCGTTCACTCTTCACTCGACCACCTCTTCAAGATGATAGAAATCGGCAAGGAGTATGGCCTGAAGGAGACATACGTTCACTGTTTCATGGACGGTCGTGACACAGACCCCAAGAGCGGTAAGGGCTTCATCGAGCAGGTACAGGCTTGCTGCGAGAAGAACGGCGCCCACATCGCCAGCATCGTAGGCCGTTTCTACGCCATGGACCGTGACAAGCGTTGGAACCGTGTAAAAGAAGCATACGACTTGCTCGTAGAGGGTAAGGGCAAGCAGTCTGACGACATGGTGAAGGCGATGCAGGAAAGCTACGACGAGGATGTAACCGACGAGTTCATCAAGCCTATCGTCAACTCTACCGTAGACGGTACTATCCAGGAGGGTGACGTAGTAATCTTCATCAACTATCGTAACGACCGTGCCAAGGAGTTGACCCAGGTGTTGACTCAGCAGGATATGCCCGAGGAAGGCATGCACACCATCAAGGACCTGCAGTACTACTGCATGACTCCATACG
>CAVCGV010000017.1:0-31806 GCA_963601815.1 bacterium | reverse complement strand
TTGGCACATTTCGCGAATCAAAAAAATGCTCAAGTTATTTTTTACACGTTACTTAGTTCTTTTCTAATGTCAAGAATTAGAGAATTGAAGAATATTTCGTTTCAATATAAGAACTATAACGCTTTTGTCCTTACAAGACTTTAGGAGGTACGGTGGCCTCGCCGTACCCACATAATTCCGACACCTGAGGATGGTACAGCGGGGGTGCTGTACCTCCTATGGTTACCACGGCGAGCAAAGATTCCACTTCACATCATTCAAAGCCTTTAGCCCGCTGCCCGCACAAGCCGAGAATTCTTTTAGAACGACACGGCAAAGGCTGCGCCGATAACAAAACTGTTCATGTGTTTCTTGATAGTGGAAGAGAATTTTGAAACACCATAATCTTTTTTCATATCCTCATATGCCTTCGGGAAGCCCCTATTTATGCCAGTTCCGTCTGATGGGTCATTATAGCAGAAACCCAGCGGGTCATACTCCAGCGTATAGTGCTTACGCGTATAGTCGTAATCGACAAAGACCTTCCATGAGAAATTATGTTTGTAAGCATAGGTCAGCGAGAGACCGGTACCGAACTTTATTCCGTTGTTTCCACTTACTGTAACGTAGTCCCATTCCTTGTCATAAGGTTTGGCATCTGTAGGAATAAACGCCTTTTCTTCTACCTCATCCCAAGAAGCTGTCAAACCGGAATAATGGGCATTTACATCCAAGTCCTGGATAATGCTTCTACCGACAAGCAACTTACTGCCAAGAGCCAAGCGACGCGACAAGGGGAAATTGAAGTAAGCACCAAAATCGGCAGTAAACTCGGTAATATGATCTGACTCAATGGTTATATCGCGCGTGGTGGCAAATTTGTTTTGAAAATCTTCGTCCTGAAAGTAAAGCCATGTGTCCCACATTTCTCTCTGCTGGGATGTAACGTCGCTCCATCCCTTGATAGGAGAACTCTTTACACGCAGGCGACCACCGATACCGACATACTTGTTGAAGAAGTAAGCACCTTCTGCACCTACCACCGTGGCGGTACCAAACTTCAGGTCGACAGTACCAACTTCATTTCCCACCTGGTCCTTCATATTAAGATCCTTGTCGGAGAAAGACAGGTTTTTACTGCCAAGTCCTACACCCATGGAGATGCTGAAGAAAGAAGGATGCTCTATGATGTCGCTGCTTCCGGGCATGTCGTTGCGTTTGAGGTGCTTGCCCTTGAAGAGAAGGTCGCTGATACCATAGGCAAGTTCGGTAGAGACAATACCGATACCGGCACCCGACAGCACATCGCTCACCCAGTGGCGGTTGTTGAGCACACGCATCACACCCGTGGCTGTAGCCACAGCGTATCCGGCTACCGAATACCACGGACTGCGTGTGAGTCCGTACTCCTTATGCAGAATGGTGGCACTGACAAAGGCTGTGGCAGTATGTCCAGAAGGCCATGAGTTGCGCGTACTTCCGTCCGGGCGCATCTCCTTGGCAGAATATTTGATGGGATTTACTATAGCAGCCATAATGGCATACGACATGGCGCTGCTGGCAAGGAAACGCCAATGGTCGCTCCTACCCTCCACACCGGCAAAGTTAAGTCCGGCAGCCAAGGCAAACGGCACATACTGCGTATAGTTGTCTATCTCGTTATGGAAATTGGTAAGGAGACGTGTCCTTGAATGCGTGTTGTCGTAATTCTGACGGAAACTTGCCTTCTCGCTCTTGGCGATGATACCTGCCACGAAGATGGGGACACCCACAAAAGTCATGTCGTCCATAAACTTGTAGGGCTTGATTCCATCGGTAGCATCCCAGTCATCGATAGTTCCCCAGTCACTGGCAGCACTTCCTTTTACTGCCCATTTGTTCAACTTGGGCTGTGACGAGGCGTATGACGACAAAGTATTCTGTTCCGGCAAAGAAGACAGACTGGTGGGCATACTGTCCACATGGAACTCAAGAGTACGGGCAGCACCATTCACATGGTTGCCAGCATAATAAGATTCTGCATGAGCCTGTGTGGCAGCCAGGCCAAGAATAGAGATAAAAGCAAGCGATTTCTTCATGTCTTTGTAGAATTTGTACAGTGCAAAGGTACAAAAAAAAGCCGACACAAGCATAAAAGTTCTTTTTTTTTGCTTGTATCGGCGTATTAATACAGATAATTTGAACACCTATTTAGAATATAGGTGTACCTATGCAACCGTTGGGTGCCTGGATGTGAAGCAGGGCGCAAACGGTAGCGGCGATGTCTGTCATGTAACAGGGACGTGTGCTTTCACCATGCTGGATGTGCCACCCCATGAAGACCAGGGGGATATGTGTGTCGTACGGATTCCATGCTCCATGAGTGGTTCCGCGCATGTGCCGGTAGTTGTAGTAGGCAGGTTTGAGCACCACCTGCACACCACCGCTGCGCTCACGGTTAAAACCATTGATGGCACGGAACTTCACATCGTCGGGCACACTCTCGGTAGACGTCTTCTCCATGTCAAAAGCATAGAGCACACGGGCGTCTTTCTTGAGTTGGTTTACCACGCTCTGCTTGATGGCGGCATAATCGAGATGCAGAGAGTCGATGAGTGCCTGGTCGAAGAACACCTGATAATTCATGCATGCCTTGACGAGTTTTCCTGCAGAGGGATACTGTGCGGCAAGTGTCTGGTTGAGCAACTTGGCACATGCGCGGTCGTCCCAGTTGCCTGCCGGAATACGCTGGTCTTGCAGATACTTAGCATTGTTCATGCCTCCGTGGTCGGCTGTAAGGAAGAGGAGATAGTTGCCCTTTCCCACCTTCTGGTCGAGGAAGGAGAAGAAATCGGCAAGCGATTGGTCCAGACGAAGATAGCAATCTTCTATCTCCACGGCATTGATACCCAACTGATGGCCCAGATAGTCGGTGCTGGAACAGCTCACGGTAAGCATGTCGGTCTCGGTTCCCTGTCCCAACTTCTCGCCCTCGACGGCAGCCTTTGCCATATCGAGGGTAATACTGTTGCCGAAAGGTGTGTTGCGGATAATCTTGTAGCCATACTTCTTGTACAAACCGGGGAGGTCGAGCGGCAGCACAGCCTTCTCGCCCTTCTCTATACCGTCCTCATACTCTGTTTCGTCGGCAGTACTCTCCTTATAGGTATCTTTGGGATAGAGCGTTTCCCACTTGGCAGAAAGATACTTGGCTGCGAGTTTACGGTCGTTGAAACGGTTCACCCAGTCGGGCAACTGGTCCATATAGAAAGAACTGGTAATGAAGCGTCCTGTCTTGTCGTCAAACCAGAAGGCACCATTGGCATGGTGGCCGGCAGGCAAGATGGAGGCACGGTCCTTGAGTGCCACGCCTACGACCTTAGACCGGTTGTTGGTAGCGAGACGAAGTTCGTCACCGATGGTGGTGGTCCACATGTTGCGCGGAGACATCAGACCGGCCTTGCTGTCGCTGCCCACAGGCTTCACAGTATTGTCATCGGTACAGTAGACGGTCTGTCCGTTTATCATGAAGTTGTTGCCGGCAATACCATTGATGGAAGGCACCGAACCGGTATAAATACTACTGTGGCCGATGGCGGTAACGGAAGGGATGTAGGGAATGCGCGTGTTCTCACAGCTGAAGCCCTCACCCAGCAGACGCTTGAAGCCGCCTTCGCCATAACGGGCATAATAACGGTAAAGATAGTCCCAGCGCATTTGGTCTACCACGACTCCCACCACAAGTTTGGGACGCTCGGGCTGCGCCTGTGTCATCGTACAGATAGCACAAAGCGCCAAAACGATTGTCAGAATCTTTTTCATACTTTTATCATGTTGTTTGTATTTGTTTCAGAGTTTGTTATCATGCATGAGAGACATACGACGGGCGGCTGCCCCCTCATGGATGATGCAAAGTTACGACTTATTTGTTACAAAAACAATGCGGGGATATGAATATTTCGAATCTGATTACAAAAAAGGACTGCCAGCGTCCTAAATATAGACGAGTTTTACCATAAGGGTAGCACAAGCCATTACACACCAAACAAACTACGAAACATGACCAAGTCAAGAACCTTACTCGCCGTGGCTGTCTTTACATTCATGCCATGGACGGCCTTTGCACAGAAGGTAAACATCACTACTGGAAAAAATGCCTCCAACCGACAACAGTATGCTGCCGAATACCTGCAGAAAAAACTGGAAACCTTGGGATACCCTACTGTCATAAACGGCAAGAAGGGGGAATACCGCATCATGCTCGCGCAGGCTGAAGATACTACAGGACTGAAGAAGGAGGGATTCGTCTGGAACAGGAAGGGCAAGAAGATTCAGCTGACAGGCAACGACGGTTCGGGAGTCATCTACGGCTGTAACGAAATAGCAGAATACGTGAAACAATACGGCACGCTCGACTTGCCGCTGTCGAGGAAGGATGCGCCAGAGATGGTTCTGCGCGGTGCCTGCGTAGGACTGCAGAAAACCGCGTACCTGCCAGGCCACCAAGTATATGAATACCCCTATACGCCGGAAAACTTTCCCTGGTTCTACGACAAGGAGCAGTGGATAAAGTATCTGGACATGCTTGTCGACAACAAGATGAACTCGCTCTACCTCTGGAACGGCCACCCGTTCGCTTCGCTGGTAAAACTGAAAGAATATCCTTTTGCCCTCGAAGTGGACGAGGATACCTTCAGAAAAAACGAAGAAATGTTCTCTTTCCTGACCAAGGAGGCCGACCGCCGCGGCATCTTCGTCATTCAAATGTTCTACAACATCATCCTGTCCAAGCCTTTTGCCGACCACTATGGCCTGAAGACGCAGGACAGGCACCGCCCCATCACACCGCTCATCAGCGACTACACGCGCAAGTCGGTGGCTGCCTTCATAGAGAAATATCCCAATGTGGGACTGTTAGTATGTCTCGGCGAAGCAATGAACACATACGAGGATGACGTGGAGTGGATGACGAAGACCATCATACCGGGAGTAAAAGACGGACTGAAAGCGCTCGGAAGGACGGACGAACCTCCCGTACTATTGCGCGCACACGATACCGACTGCAAGATGGTAATGGAAGCCTCTCTGCCTCTGTACAGAAATCTGTACACCATGCACAAATACAACGGTGAGTCGCTCACTACCTACCAGCCTCGCGGTCCCTGGACAAAGATACACAACGACCTTGCCGCACTGGGTTCTACCCATATCAGCAATGTACACATCCTTGCCAACCTGGAACCGTTCCGCTGGTCGTCTCCCCTGTTCGTGCAGAAGGCTGTCACGGCAATGCACGACGTTCACCATGCCAATGCCCTGCACCTCTATCCGCAGGCGAGCTACTGGGACTGGCCCTATACGGCAGACAAGTTGGCAAACGGACAGAGGGAGATGCAACTGGACCGTGACTGGATGTGGTACAAGACATGGGGACGCTACGCATGGAACTGCCGCCGTGACTTCACGGAGGAAGGAATGTACTGGGACAAGGTCTTGGCAGACTATTATGTGCCGGCTTCAACGAGTGCCGCCAACACGGGCAACAACACAGACTACAATACACAAAACCTTGCCGTGGCAGACAGCATACGCAAGGCTTATGACGAGAGCGGAGAGATAGCCCCCAAACTGTTGCGGCGTTTCGGAATCACAGAGGGTAACCGCCAGACTTTGCTCTTAGGCATGTTCATGAGTCAACTGGTAAATCCTTACAAGTACACCATTTACCCGGGATTCTATGAGAGTTGCGGCCCCGAGGGCGAAAAACTCATTGAGTACGTGGAGAAGGAATGGAAACACCAGCCCCATGTGGGAGAACTGCCGCTCGACATCGTGGCACAGACGGAAGCCCATGGCGACAAGGCGGTGGCAGCCATAGATGCTGTTGCAGACAAGATAACAGGCAACAAGGACGAGTTTGGCCGACTGCAGAACGACATGCACTGCTACCGCGAGTTTGCCTATGCCTTCGGATGGAAAGTGAAAGCTGCACAGCATGTGCTCAACTACAAGTGGGGAAAGGACATCGCAGAACTGGACGCTGCCGTCCCCTTGCTGGAGAAAAGTCTGCAGCACTACCGCAAGTTGGTTGACCTGACCAAAGACACCTATCTTTATGCCAACTCCATGCAGACCGCACAGCGCCGCATCCCCATTGGCGGAGACGGCGGGCACATGAAGCACTGGAGCGAACTGCTGCCCAAATACGAACAGGAACTGGCAAACCTGAAGAAGAACATCGCCATGCTAAAGGCACAGGCCGCAGGAACCTACCGCATGAAGGACGAGGCTATCAAGCCTCTAAAGAATGCCGACATAGAACTGCAGGGACTGCAAACGGTGAAAATAGAAAAAGGAGCCAAACTGTTCTGCGACCTGGACAGCGTTGTGACAGATTTCGCACCGGAGCTGAGCGGCATGAAAGCTATCGTGATGAACAGCGGAGAACTGCGCAAGAACTCTGCCAAAATAGAATTCAGCTGCAAGAAGCCGGTACACCTGTTGGTGGGTTATTTCCGTGACGACCAGAAAAAATACGCCAAGGCGCCCAAACTGGAAACAGACGCTACGGCCAACGATTACGGACAGGCGGAACCACAACTGACCAGTGCCATCCGCATAGACGGAATGCCGCAGGTAAACGTTCACAAATACGATTTTGAGCCCGGCAAGCACACGCTGCTGTTGCCCAAAGGCATCATCCTCGTACTGGGAGCTACAAGCGACAAGATAACTCCACGTGACGCAGGTCTGTCGGGAACAGACAAGGCTATTGACTGGCTATTCTATTAAGGCGGTATCTAAAAAATCCACACCTTAAGCAATTATAAAACAGAGTTGGTACGATTTGCACGTCATGTAATGAAAGACGTCATCGTACCAACTCTGTTTCTCTATTATGCCATGTGTTGCGCACAGGGAAACTCGGCACTTTTTCCCGAGCGAATCCCGAACGCATCCCGAACGCATCCCGAAGACAAGCCAATAAACCAACACGCACTATGCTATGGTAAAATTGGAGTCATGTGTTACCCTTTTCTTGGAGAGTTTACTCTTTTTCCAAAAGAGCCAATAATCTTCGTTCCGTGACTTAGAACGAGTAGAAAAACAATAAAAGGTCTGCAAGCAAATGCTTGCAGACCTTTTATGTAGCGGGGGTGGGACCCGAACCCACGACCTCCGGATTATGAATCCGACGCTCTAACCAGCTGAGCTATCCCGCCAACACACAAACGTTTCTTGTTTGCGGCTGCAAAGGTAATACAAAAAATACAACTGAACAAATTTTTCGGCAAGAATTTTGCATTTTTCTTTATTTTCGTCCATCTTTCATCTGTCTCACACGGATTCTAACTGCAGGAAAGGAGCATTTTTCTCGTTACACATTATTTATATAGACACGCGCAAGGACGCTTCCTTTTATACATAACCACAAAGAAACACACCATTACTGAAAGATGAGTTACATAAAAAAACAAAAAATACTACGTTTCTGAGTTTTTTATATTACTTTTGCAAGCTGAAATGCGAATTAAGAAATTAGACATATTCATAGCCAAGCAGTTTGGACTGCTCTTCGTAGGTACTTTTTTCATCTGCCAGTTTGTGCTGATGATGCAATTCTTATGGAGATACATCGACGACCTTATCGGTAAGGGGTTGTCGGTGGAGGTCCTGGCGCAGTTCTTCTGGTACATGGGACTAACACTCGTACCACAGGCGCTGCCGTTGGCCATTCTGTTGTCCTCGCTCATCACCTTCGGAAACCTCGGTGAAAGTTCGGAACTGACAGCCATCAAGGCTGCCGGCATCTCTCTGATGCAGGCTTTCCGCTCGCTCATATTCATTACGGTCATCGTCATGTTCAGTTCGTTCTACTTCCAGAACAACGTTGGTCCGAACTCCACGATGAAACTGGCTCAACTGCTCATATCCATGAAGCAGAAAAGTCCGGAACTGGAAATACCCGAAGGTATCTTCTATGACGGAATACCCAACTGCAACCTCTACGTACAGAAGAAAGACCTAAAGACCGGAAAGCTGTACGGCATCATGATTTACCGCATGACCAACAGCTACGAGGATGCCGCCATTATCCTTGCCGACTCGGGCATGCTGCAAAGTACTGCAGAGAAGAAGCACCTGCTGCTGACACTGCACAGCGGCGAATGGTTTGAGAACATGCAGAGCAGCCAACTGGCAGGAAGTGCCGCCGTGCCTTACAGAAGGGAATCGTTCATCACCAAAAGAATCGTACTCGACTTTGACGCCGACTTCAACCTCACGGACGCCGGATCGCTGTCAAACAACGCCAAGGCGAAAGGACTGGCAAGAATCAGCCACGATATAGACTCACTCAACCAGTCGTACGACTCCGTCGGGCGCACCTTCCTGCAAGAGGTAAAGATGCGTTACATGCAGCGTGCTTACCTTCCGAAAAACGATTCGCTGGCGGCGGTAAAGAAAGCGGCAAACATGAAAGTGGACTTCGACACGCTGTTCAACAAGCTGCAACCCGAGCAGAAGCTTGCCGCTGTAAACAATGCCATGATGACTGTACAGCAAGCCACCGGCGACCTGGACTTCAAGGGCATGATAACGGGTGATGCTGACAAACTGATAAGAGAGCACAAGATAGAAGCCATCAACAAGTTTACACTGGCCCTGTCGTGCCTCATATTCTTCTTTATAGGCGCACCACTGGGAGCCATTATCCGAAAGGGAGGACTGGGATTCCCCGTCATCATATCGGTACTGGTGTTCATCGTGTTCTTTATCCTCGACAATACAGGATACCGCATGTGCCGCAACGGCTTGTGGGCAATCTGGTTCGGAAAGGGACTCGCCACCGCAGTACTGGCTCCTCTCGCCGTATTCGTGACCTACAAGGCCACTAACGACTCTGTGGTGTTCAACATGGATGCTTACCGCGACTTCTTTATCAAACTGCTGGGCATCAGAACAAAGAGACACATCTTCAGCAAAGAGGTCATCATTCACGACCCGGACTACGCTACAGACGCAGAAAGGTTGGCGAAGATAAACGAAGACATTACATTATATAATAAAGAACACCATCTGAAGAATTTGCCCAATATCATCAATGTGTTCTTCAAGTATCAGCCGGATCATGAGATAGAGCGAATCAACAAGGAACTGGAAGCCGTCATCGAAGACCTGTCCAACACGCGCAACAAGTTTATCCTGCACGACCTCAACCTCTACCCCATCCTGGCTCCCAAGGCACACACCCGCCCGTTCGAGCGCAGATGGCTCAACATTGCGGCCGCAGTTATCGTACCGATTGGTGCCGTGCTCTACCTCAGGATGTGGAGATTCAGACTGCGCCTGCACAAAGACCTCAAGATGGTAAAGACTGCAAACAGCGACATCATTACAAGAATAAAAGAAATGTAACTATAAAAAGTATCAAGAAGATATGGCAGAATCAAAACTCAACAGCATAGAAGAAGCTGTAAAAGACTTTAAGGAAGGAAAATTCGTCATCGTCGTAGACGACGAAGACCGCGAAAACGAAGGCGACCTGATTATCGCTGCAGAGAAAATCGACGCAGAAAAGGTCAACTTCATGCTGAAGCATGCACGCGGCGTACTCTGCGCCCCCATCACCATAAGCCGCTGCGACGAACTGGACTTGCCAAGGCAGGTATCCGAGAACACGTCGGTACTGGGCACTCCCTTCACCGTCACTATCGACAAACTGGACGGTTGCTCTACTGGTGTTTCTGCACACGACCGCGCGGAAACCATCAAAGCCCTCGCCGACCCTAATGCCACACCGCAGACTTTCGGACGCCCCGGACACGTCAACCCCCTATACGCACAGGACAACGGTGTACTGCGACGCAGCGGACACACCGAAGCGGCCATCGACCTATGCCACATGGCAGGACTTTACCCCGCAGGAGCGCTGATGGAAATTATGAACGAGGACGGCACAATGGCAAGACTGCCACAGCTTCTGGAGTTCGCAAAAGAATGGGACCTGAAGGTCATCTCCATCAAGGACATGATAGAATACCGACTGAAGAAAGAATCGCTTATCGAAGTGGGCGAAGAAGTGGACCTGCCCACTGAGTACGGACACTTCCACCTCATCCCATTCCGCCAGGCAAGCAACGGACTGGAGCACATGGCTCTCATCAAAGGCGAATGGAGCGAAGACGAACCCATCCTCGTACGCGTACATTCTTCATGTGCTACGGGCGACATCCTGGGCAGCAAGCGATGCGACTGCGGACAACAGTTGCACCAAGCCATGCAGATGATTGAGAAAGAAGGAAAGGGCGTTCTCATCTACATGCAACAGGAAGGAAGAGGCATCGGACTGATGAACAAGATAGCTGCCTACAAGTTGCAGGAAGAGGGCTACGACACGGTGGACGCCAACACGCACCTCGGTTTCAAGCCCGACGAGCGCGACTATGGTTGCGGCGCACAGATGCTCCGCCACTTGGGTGTCCACAAGATGCGACTGATGACTAACAACCCCGTAAAGCGTGTCGGTCTGGAAGCATACGGACTCGAAATCGTGGAGAATGTCGACATTGAGACCATTCCCAACGAATATAACGAGCGCTACCTCAAGACCAAGCGCGACCGCATGGGGCACACGCTGCACCTCGGGTAACCCCACACTTGGCAGACCTGTTCTGCCAAGTCAAACCATGGGTAGAAAAAAGGGATTATCCCAAAGCATGGGAAAGAATTATTACTTTTCAGATACAAACAATCAAATTATGACATCTTTTCTTCCGAAAAAGAAATAAAATGTCTAAATTTGCACACGACAATCAAAACTTTAAGTAAAACTATGGCACAATTATCTGACCGTCTCAACAGACTGGCACCGTCGGCTACGCTGGCGATGTCACAGAAAAGCAGCGAAATGAAAGCCCAGGGCATCGACGTTATCAACATGAGCGTGGGTGAGCCTGACTTCAACACACCCGACAACATCAAGCAGGCTGCAAAACAGGCAATAGATGAAAACTTCTCACGTTATTCACCCGTTCCTGGATACCCAGAACTGAGGAAAGCGATTGTTGCCAAACTCAAGAACGAAAACGGACTGGACTACTCCACAAACGAGGTTATTGTCGGAAC
Source organism: bacterium (assembly GCA_963601815.1). Classification (GTDB taxonomy): domain Bacteria; phylum Bacteroidota; class Bacteroidia; order Bacteroidales; family Bacteroidaceae; genus Prevotella. Next base: position 20,721 of record CAVCGV010000017.1, on the reverse strand, counting down.
TGGTGGCAAACAGGGTATCTGCAATGTCATCCTCGCACTGGTAAACCCGGGCGACGAGGTCATCATCCCGGCTCCATATTGGGTGAGCTACCCGCAGATGGTAAAACTGGCTGGAGGAGAGCCTGTCATTGTCAGTGCCGGTTTCGAACAGGACTTCAAGATGACTGCAGCCCAACTGGAAGCTGCCATTACCCCCAAGACAAAGATGCTTATTCTCTGTTCGCCCAGCAACCCGACCGGAAGCGTTTACTCCAAAGAAGAGTTGGCTGCACTCGCAGAGGTACTGAAAAAGCACAAGGACGTATTCGTCCTCGCTGACGAAATATACGAGCACATCAACTATGTGGGACAGCACCACAGCATCGCTGCCGAACCGGGGATGAAGGAACAGACCATCATCGCCAACGGCGTGTCTAAGGCATACGCCATGACAGGATGGAGAATCGGCTTCATCGCCGCTCCGGAATGGATCGTGAAAGGATGCAACAAGCTGCAGGGACAGTACACCAGCGGAACATGCTCCGTAAGCCAGAAAGCTGCTGAAGCAGCATACACCCAGGACCAGCGTGCTGTGGAAGAAATGCGCAAGGCTTTCGAACGCCGCAGAGACCTGATAGTAAAACTCGCCAAGGAAGTTCCGGGACTGGAAGTCAACGTACCGCAGGGTGCATTCTACCTCTTCCCCAAGTGCAGCAGTTTCTATGGCAAGAGCGTGGACGGCCGCACGATCAACAACTCTACAGACCTGGCGATGTACCTGCTGGAGGAAGCCCACGTGGCTACTGTAGGCGGCGACGCTTTCGGCGACCCGGAATGTTTCCGCATGAGCTATGCTACAAGTGACGAAAACATCGTGGAGGCACTGCGCCGCATCAAAGAGGCACTCGGCAAGTTGAAGTAAAGACGTGGCATAAAAACCAAACAACAAAGCAGACTTTACGGTATAGAGAAGCGCAAGAAAGGGATTAAAATGAGAAGTAAACGCAAAATATTGAATAAAATAACACATATTACCCGTTAAAACTTCTTAAATGCTATTTTAGTTATCTTTTAATTGTTATCTTTGCGAGAGAAATCTTAACCGAAGTGCTACACCTGCACGACATAGAGTCTACAAAAACAAAAAAGAATCAATACAATAATTTATTAACTAAAAATTAAAAAGTAAAATTATGGCAACTACAAAACAAGCAGCCCCAGCAAAGAAGTCTGAGGGCTTTCAGGGAGTAAGAGGCGCATTCTGGATCATCGTGGTATGTGCTGTCATCGCTTTCACATTGTTCTTCACATGGTTCGGCAACGACATGCACTTCCAGGATCCTGGTACAAACGAGCATCCTGCTGACATCTGGGGTACAATCTTCAAGGGTGGTGTCATCGTGCCTGTTATCCACACACTGTTGCTCACCGTATTGGCTATGACTATCGAGCGCTGGCTGGCTCTCAAGACTGCTACCGGTACAGGTGCACTTCCTAAATTCGTAGCTAACATCAAGGCTGCATTGAACGCTAACGACTTCGCTAAGGCAAACCAGCTCTGCGACAAGCAGAAGGGTTCTGTAGCTAACGTAGTTCGCGCTTCTTTGGACGCTTACGCTTCTATGGAGAGCGGTGCTAACGCTTCTTTGAAGAAGTCACAGAAGGTAGCTAAGATCCAGCAGGCTCACGAAGAGGCTACTCAGTTGGAGATGCCTACACTGACCATGAACTTGCCTATCGTTGCTACTATCGTAACACTGGGTACTCTTACTGGTCTTCTCGGTACTGTGGTCGGTATGATCAAGTCATTCTCCGCTCTGTCTTCAGGTGGTGGTGCTGACTCTGCTGCACTTTCTGCAGGTATTTCTGAGGCCTTGATCAACACCGCATTCGGTATCGGTACTTCTTGGTGCGCCGTTGTTTCTTACAACACATTCACCAATAAGGTTGACAAGCTGACATACGCACTCGACGAGGTAGGTTACTCAATTGCTCAGACATACGAATCTAACCACACAGAAGAGGCTTAATTTTTGCTAACCCTTTAAAATTTTATCGCTATGGGTAAAGTAAAAATTAAGAAAAGTGACGTCTGGATCGACATGACACCTATGTCGGACGTGATGACCTTGCTGCTTACCTTCTTCATGCTGACGTCTACGTTCGTCAAGAACGAGCCAGTAAAGGTAAACACACCAGGTTCTGTGTCCGAGATAAAGGTGCCCGAGAACGGCGTTCTGACCATCTTGGTAAGTCCTGAAAAGGACAAAGCCGGCAGACCGACCGGCGAGGGCCAAGTGTTTATGAGTATAGACAATACCGACCAGCTGGGAAACACTTTGAGTACAATGACAGGCAACTTCGGCGTGGATTTGACTCCAAAGATGATTGAGACCTTCAAGAGCGAGGGTATGTTCGGTGTTCCAATGGAAGACCTGAAGACATATCTCTCAATGAGCTCTACCAAGCGTCCTCAGTATATCCAGACTAAAGGTATTCCTCTCGACAGCATCAAGGGTGGCATGAGCGAATTCCAGCAATGGGTAGACGCAGCCCGCAACGCCAACGAGGATATCAAGATTGCCCTCAAGGCTGATGCCAGCACACCTTATAAGACAGTGAAGAGAGTGATGAACGAACTCCAGGACATGGACGAGAGTCATTACTATATGATTACACAGCTTAAACAACAGGGGGACGAATAAATGGCAAAGAAAGAAAGCAAACAAAAGAAAATGAATGTCCGCGTAGACTTTACGCCTATGGTGGATATGCTCATGCTTCTTATCACGTTCTTCATGCTGTGTACTACGCTCAGCAAGCCCCAGACCATGGAGCTTACCATGCCAAGTAATGACAAGAACCAGAACGAGGACAACAAGAATGAGTCGAAGGCTTCTGAGACTGTTACTATCTATGTTGCCGCTGACAACAAGATTTACTATGGCTCTGGTATCCCCGAATACACCAATGTCAACTGGCTCAAGGAGACAACTTGGGGTAACGAAGGATTGCGTAAGGTTCTGAGAGAGCATGCTACAGAAAACGGTACACGCCCTGTTGAGCGCATTACACTCGCCGTAAAGGAGTTGAATGCTGCCAAGGCGAAAGATCCGAAGATGTATCCTGACAGCATCTACCAGAAGGAGTTGAGCAAAATCAAAGGTGGTGAGCTGAAAGACGGTAAGATTCCTACTCTTACCATCGTCATCAAGCCAACTGACAATGCGACATACAAGAACATGGTAGACGCACTCGACGAAATGCAGATATTGAATATTGGTACTTATGTCATTGACAAGCTGAACGCTGACGATGAGAAACTTCTCGAATCGAAGGGCGTGAAACTCTAACCAATGACAGATACCAACAATTAAAACAAGAAGAAAAATGGCAAAAATTGATCTTTACGATCCTAAATGGGTCGAAATGGTTTTCGCCGGAAAGAACAAGGAGTATGGTGCTTACCAGCTCCGCAAAGGTACTTCCGGACGTAACATCAAAGCGCTTGTCATCTTGGTCATAGCTGCAGCTCTCGTCGGTGGTTTCCTCGCTTGGAAAGTAATCGAACAGAAACAAGCTGAAGAGCAGCAGGCTTACATGGAGGCTATGCAGTTGGCACAGCTCCAGGAGCAGGCTAAGAAGCGCGAGAAGAAAGAAGAGCCCGTAAAGCCAAAGATAGAACAGAAGAAAGAGATACCTGTGGCTCGCGAGACTCAGAAGTTTACTGCACCTGTCATCAAGAAGGATGAACTCGTAAAAGAGGAAAACCAGGTGAAGCAGATGGACAAATTGGATGACAAGGTGGCTGTCGGCACCGAAAACAAAGAAGGTGTCAAAGACCGTAACGTAGAAGCCGTGCGCACGGAAATCGCCGTAGCAGCACCACCTCCACCACCAGCACCGAAACCCGAGGTTTCAAACAAGGTGTTCGATGTCGTAGAGGAGATGCCAAGCTTCCCCGGAGGTTTTGCAGCACTTAACACGTTCCTCAAGAACAACTTGAAGTATCCTGTCGTAGCACAGGAGAACGGTGTTCAAGGTCGTGTTACCGTTGGTTTCGTTGTTGAGCGCGACGGTTCCATCACCGATGTCAAAGTCATCAAGTCTGTAGACCCGTCACTCGACCGTGAGGCTGTGCGCGTTGTGAAAGCAATGCCCAAATGGACTCCGGGTAAGCAGAATGGTTCTGCAGTACGTGTGAAGTACAATTGTCCAGTTGTATTTAGATTGCAGTAAAAGCATGAAGAAAATATCTTATATATTTTTTATAGGATTAACAGTACTGTCCTTGGCTGGCCTCTCGTCTTGTGGCGAGAAGAAAGCCAAGGACGGCAGAACAGATACACCGACGTCAGGGACGATTCAGTTCGTCTCTGACGAAAGTTTAAGTCCTATTATAGATGAGGAGAGAACGCAATTCGAATTCGAATATCCCAAGGCTCACCTCAAGCCTCTCTATACTGACGAGGTAACGGGACTGCAGATGATAAAAGATTTCAAGACTACGCTTCTCTTTACTACACGAAGCCTTAAGCCAAGTGAAATAGCATACTTGAAATCGAAAAGCAATGTCATTCCGTCTGTGTTTCCTATTGGTTACGATGGACTCGCATTCATCGTAAACAGAAACAACAATGACACTTGCATAACTGTCAACGACATCAAACGCATACTGACAGGCAAAGCCACTAAATGGAGCGACATCGTTCCTGGCTCCAAAAGGGGTGACATAGAAGTGGTATTTGACAACACCCGTTCAGCTACAACTAACTTTGTTGTTGACTCTGTCCTACACGGAGAAAAACTTGGTGCCAACATCATGGCAGCAAAAACGAGCAAACAGGTTGTTGACTATGTAGACCAAACGCCCAACGCTATTGGTGTAATCGGAAGCAACTGGCTTAACGACCGCAGAGACTCGACCAACACCACCTTTAAGAAGAATATACATGTAGTACAGGTATCCATCAAGGATAAGGCAACAGAAATGAACAGCTGGAAACCTTATCAGGCATATCTGTTAGACGGAAGATACCCGTTTGTACGAACTATATATGCTATTGTAGTAGACCCACACAAGGCTTTGCCTTGGAGTTTTGCCAACTACATAACTAACCCAAGGGGACAGCTCATCCTTTTCAAGACAGGACTTCTCCCCTACCGCGGTGACATTACATTCAAAAAAGTCAATGTAAAAAAATAATGTGATGTTCCGGAAACAAAAAGATGTATCCCGTCGAAAATCGTCGTGCACAGGATCGTAAATCGTGCACATGAGAGAATAGCCAAACTTATATAAAGCGGCAAACATTAGAGTAGAGGAATTAACAAGCTCCAAAACAACAGAAATATGAAAGCAGTTAAATATCTTGTAGCTGGAATGCTGATGATGGGATTGTCAGCTCCGGCAATGGCTCAGGACGTAAATTATCTGGATTTACTGAAGCCTATCGAAACCAGCCTGAAAGCTGGCAACACAGACCCTAAGAGTCTTGAGAAAAGTGTAAAGGACTACACCAAGGAGTTCAAGAAAAACCCAAAGGCTCTTGTTGCACTCGGCAACTTGTTTGCGGTAAACAAGAATTATACAAAGGCTACTGAATTGGCAAACATGGCATTGGCCAAAGACTCACACTATGGCGACGCATACTTGTTGCTGGGTGATGTGGAAGCCATGCAGGACAAGGGTGGCGAAGCTGCAAGCTGGTACAAGCAGTGTATGACTATGGACCCAAAGAATCCTCAGGGTTACATCAGCTATGCCAACGTTTACCAGAAAATAGACCCCGCAGGAAGTGCAGAAGCCTTGAAACAACTGAAACAGGTTAACCCTGACTATCCATACGAGGCAAAAGCCGGCTACAACTACTACAGCAACCAGAAGTTTGAAGAAGCATATAATCTCTTCAAGCAGACCGACCCCAACAAGTTGGAAGAGTATATTTATGTAGCATACGCCATCACAGACTACATGCTCAACAAGAAGGACGAGGCACTGACACTCTCTGAGAGCGGTCTTCAGAAATTTGCTAAGGACGCAACCTTCCACCGTGTGGCTCTCTGGTCGGCTGTTGACCTGCAGAAATTCGACGCAGCATTGAAGCACGCCGATGTTATCATGGGAACAGACTCTATCAAGAAGACGGCCCGTGACTACAACTATTACGGTATGGCACTCGTGGGAAGCAAGCAGTATGACAAGGCAATCGAACAATACCAAAAGGCCTACGAGCTGAAGAATGACGATCCCAAACCTTTGCAGTACATCTCTGAGGCATACAAACAGAAAGGTGATGAAGACAAGGCGTTGGAATATAACGACAAGTACATGAGCAAGAATGCAGATGCCAGTCCTTCTGACTACGTGAAATGGGCAGACATCTACAACTCCAAAGCCAAGAAGGGTGGAGACGATAAGGCCACCAGCGTAAACAAGGCTATCGAGATTTACAATGCCATGGCTGCAAAATATCCTTCACTGAAATCTTATGCAGACCTTCAGGCTGCCAATATCGCCTTTGCCAACGAGCTGGATGACAAGGCACTCGAAAACTACCAGAAAGTTATCGACGAAGTTGCTTCAAAGCAATACGACGAAGACGAAAAGGGTTACCTCATGCAGGCATACAAGAACGCTGGCTACATCTATTGGAGTTCGAAGAACGACCTCGAAACAGCCAAGCCATACTTCGAGAAACTGTTGCAGCTTGACCCCAACAACTCACTTGCCAAGAAGGCACTTGGTTTAGAGGAAAGCGCAGAATAGTAATCTCTTGCAAACCACAATTAAACAATTTATATATAAAGGAGGGTGTGACGAAAATTACACCCTCCTTTTTTTGCAATTGATATGCTTTGCACCCCTCCTTATAGCGTGGATGTTAGGAGGTACGGCGCCGTCCGCCCCGTACCCACCAAGTTTGATAATGATACAGCGGGAACGCTGTTCATCCTATGGCTTGCTTTGGCTATGCGCTCGTTGGAACTACTTATCCATTTATTAGAGCCAATGCCCGCACGCCTTTTGCCTAAAGCCCGCACATCTTTTTCCAAATGAACGTACGTCTGTTACCTAATGCACGTACGTCTGATGCCTATTGCACGTACGTCTGATGCCTAATGAACGTACGCTTGCCGGACGAACGTAGCTTCGCGCAAACAAAAAGAGCGGCTCATAAAGAGTCGCTCCGATTGTGTTTTATGTAACTAAAAGTATCTTTCCTTAAAGATTAAGGAAGACTGATTGCCTCGTTAGGACAAACATCAGCGCAAGTACCACACTCTGTGCAAGCATCAGGGTTGATAGAATACTTGTCGCCCTCAGAGATAGCGCCTGATGGACACTCATCGATACATGTACCGCATGCGATACAATCGTCACCAATTACGTAAGCCATAATAATAATGTTTATAATTAATAATGTTTTTGTACTAATCCATAGGTTTTACACGTTTCACTAACGATACCTACTTTATATGGTGCAAAGGTAATAATTATTTTCGAAATACCTACAATTGGGTATCACTTTTTTTCGTAATACATACTCAGTCTAAATAAAGGAACAAACAATAAGTAAAGAAAAACTGCGTTATATAAACATGAAGAAGAAACTGTTCATACTCACATTATTGGCAATATCAGTATTTGCCAATACTTGGGCACAGGAGAGGACTGTAGAAAACAGGCCTTATACTGATTTGCGCAAGTTTCATTTTGGAGTGCTTATCGGTACACATATGCAAGACATCGAGTTGGTTAACGCTGGGCACCAGACTTACGTGAACGATGCCAACGAAGAAGTTCCTACATGCGTAACTGTAGACCAAGACCGATGGGATCCAGGCTTTACTGTCGGGGTATTGGGCGAACTACGGCTCAGTACTCATTTCCAGTTGCGTATAGCACCGTCTATGTATTTTGGTACGCGCCAGCTCGTTTACCACAATCTCCTGCAAAAGGATGTCAACGAGCAGTCCGTAGAGCAGAGACAAGAGATGAAGACGGCTTATTTCTCAACTGCTTTTGAACTGATATTTGCTGCTCCCCGATTCAACAACCACCGGCCTTATATTATGGCAGGCATCAACCCAATGCTCAATCTGAACAGTACAAACGACGATTATCTCAAACTCAAGAAATCGGATGTTTTTCTGGAAGTAGGACTTGGTTGTGACTTTTATCTTCCGTTCTTCAAGCTGCGCCCTGAGCTAAAATTCATGTTCGGCCTGACAAACACGATAGACAAGAATCATGTCAACAACATCCAGGATAAGAACATGATGCCATATGCCATGTCTTCAAAAGAAGCCCACAGCAAGATGATTGCCCTGACCTTCTACTTCGAATAAATCAGAACTGTCAATTCTACAAGAAGCAAATACGCGCCCGTTTCCTCAAATGAGGGAAACAGGCGCGTTTCCATTATTTAACCTTTGCCATGTCAAGTACCATCTTACCTATCCAGAGGCCACTTTTTCCATTCTGGTCTACAGGGACGGGGTTGCCGTCAAGGTTGTTCAGGTACTCCAGTCTCTTAAAGTACGTATGGCTGTGACCGCCAAGTACAAGATCGATGTTTCTTGTTGCGGGCACCAACTCCGTATCGTCTATGCCGTCGATGTCCCACCCCAAGTGGGAAAGACAAATGACGGCATCGCATTTTTCCTTCTCCTTCAGATAGGCAGCCGTTTCGTTAGCCTTGCTGATAGGATCTTCATACTTGATACAGCCGTAATTAGCCTCACTCACAAGACCTGCCAATTCGGGACAGACGCCAAAAACACCAATCTTGAGTCCCTTTCTATATAGCACCACATATGGTTTCACGATATCGGCAAGGGGGGTGCCCGTAAAGTCATAGTTGCAACAAACGATCGGAAACTTAGCCAGTCTGAATATCCTGACCATATTGTCAATACCGAAATCGAATTCATGATTGCCTATAGTAGCCGCATCGTACTTCATCTCGTTCATGAGTCCTACCTCCACATCACCTTTGAAAAGCGAATAGTAAGGAGATCCCTGCGAAAAATCGCCACTGTCGAAAAGCAGCAAATCCGGATTGGCCTTACGCTCTTCTTTGAGAAGAGCTACCCGCCGCAAATATCCGCCACGGTCAGCCAAAGCTGTATCAGCCATATTCGCATTGATAGGCATGACGCAAGAATGGGTATCGTTCGTGTGAATCACGACAACCTGCACATTGTCCGTTTGTACTTTCTTGCTTTTCTTCGCAAAAACAGAAGATGGCAGACACCAAAATGCCATCGCCGCCACAGTAATATATAATAATGTATGTTTCATCACGTTCTTCTTTTTGGTTTTACAAAATAGCATCATTTCACGACACATCTTCCTTCCACTCTTGATTCCACGCTTTCGCCCTTTGCCATTTTCTCCCTGAAGTAGTCCATGATGATGTACCTCACATTATTCTCAGTCTGCTTGGGCGAAAGAACATCTGTACCGCACTTGAATGCCACAAGCTGGTCATTGCCTTCTGCCAGATAATCGAGCGTGGCTATGCGGTACGACTTGGATGCATCGACCGGCTCACCAGCGACAGAAGCATTGGCGAGGTGCCCGTCTTTTGTTATTACGAGTTTCACAGCATGGCTCAAGCCCTCTCCGCCCCTATGCGCTATCTGCTGGAAGAGTTCCAAAACCTTTTCACCGCTAAGCGTAAGGAAGCAAATCTTGTTTTCAAATGGAGCCATGTCGTTAATGTCTCCTACTGTAATTTTTCCCTGTGGAAGGCCAGAGCGAATACCACCCATATTGTAGACAGCGAAATCCGGCTTTTCGTTAAATTTCTTTCCAGCCCAAACCAGTATGTCGCACAGCAGATTGCTCAGTTCACTCTCTGGACGATGGCGAGCCATATAATGAGCTGTAGAGCCGACAACAGGCCCCATCACACTATCCACTTTAGCCTTGTAAGGTGCTATGAATGCTTCAGCTGCACTGTCCGGATTACTGTCCCACCGCTTGTCGACAAGTATTCGGGTACGCTGTACCTTTGCCACCTTATATTGTTGTGCAGAGACAGGAGCCACTGCCAGCAAACCAAGGAGCAACATCGATGTAAAATGACGTTTCTTCATATTTTCCAATTTGTCTTAATGTACATGCAAAGGTACGGCAAAACGAAGAATAAAACAAAAAAAATGAAATAAAACAGCAATAAAGCACCTGAAAGCTTGCAAGATAAGAGAAATAGTCGTACCTTTGCAGCCGCTTTCGATGTAACCGCTGACAGGACTGAAGAGTAGTCCTTCATGTTGCACAAGAACGACAAACAATATTTTAATATCTACAAAAATGGATTTGATTAAAGTTGCTGAAGAAGCATTTGCAACCGGCAAGAAGTTTCCTGAGTTCAAGTCAGGTGACACCATCACTGTCGCTTACAAAATCGTCGAGGGTACCAAAGAGCGTATCCAGCTCTATCGTGGTGTAGTCATCAAGATTTCCGGCCACGGAGACAAGAAGCGTTTCACTGTTCGCAAGATGTCCGGCACAGTAGGTGTAGAGCGTATCTTCCCTATCGAGTCACCGGCTATCGACTCTATCGAGGTGAACAAGCGCGGTAAGGTACGTCGTGCCAAGCTGTACTACCTGCGTAAGCTTACAGGTAAGAAGGCCCGTATCGCTGAGAAGAAGACTGTTACCAAGAGCGCAGAGTAATTCTCCAGCAGTAAGACAGCAGCGTTTTCTTACGACATGCTGTCAAGGCAAAGAAATAAAGAGGGGTAAGTTACATATAGGTAACTCCCCTCTTTTCTTGTTTTTATACGTATCAGTTTATGGAGGAACTTAGAGAACAATCAAGTCAAGTCGTATTATCAATAAAACTTAGAGTGGTCAACTAAAATCGTTAAACCACAAACTAATATCGTTAAACCACAGCTTAAATCTCCGTTCCGTGTCACGGAACGGTCGTTCAAAGACACGGAACGAAGATTTCAGACAGGTAAGACACCATTTCTACTTACCTTCATAATTCACCTTGGCGTCATCCTCGCCATGCAAGGCATTCTGAAAGTCTTCCCAGCTCTGGAACCCCGTAAAGAGAGCCAACCTGTCAAGCGTATCCTTAGACGGTTTCTCTGCCTTTTTCATATAGTTCCACATTTTGTGCAATGCCTGGGCATTAATATGCTTTATCTCTTTTTTCATAAACCGGACTTTTATTGTATCACGCCCACCGCCTGCTTTGCCAACAACTGCACTGGGCTACGTATCGTATAAGTCTTGCTATCCGCATGCAAAATTACAAAAAAGAAACGTAACATCATCTAAAGGGTAAGTTTTTATCAACTTTTTAATGAAGCATAGACAATATACGCTGCATTTTTTGTAACTTTGCGCACGAAAAGCAGACAAGTCTTCACGACTTGTTGCGGTTTGTTCCAAAAACTTCTATACAAATGAACGAATTAGCATTAAAGTACGGTTGCAATCCAAACCAAAAGCCATCCCGCATCTATATGGCAGATGGCAGCGAGCTCCCCATCGAAGTAATCAACGGTCGTCCGGGCTACATCAACTTTCTGGACGCATTGAATTCCTGGCAGTTGGTCAAGGAACTGAAATCTGCCACAGGCACTCCTGCTGCAGCAAGTTTCAAGCACGTCTCTCCAGCCGGTGCCGCCATTGGCCTTCCGCTAAGCGAAACTCTCAAAAAGATTTATTTCTGCGACGACATCGACTTCGAACTGTCTCCTCTGGCATGTGCATACGTCCGTGCACGCGGTGCAGACCGCATGTGCTCATACGGTGACTTTGTGGCCCTTAGCGACGTTTGCGACAAAGCGACAGCACTCCTCATCAAGCGTGAGGTAAGCGACGGTGTCATAGCTCCAGGCTACACGCCAGAAGCTATCGAGGTTCTGAAGGAGAAGCGCAAAGGTACTTACTGCGTCCTCCAGATTGACCCCGAATACAAGCCAGCCCCCATCGAGCGCAAGCAGGTATTCGGCATTACGTTCGAGCAGGGACGCAACGAGGTAAAACTCGACGCCCCCGCACTCTTTGAGGATATACCGACAAAGAACAAGACGTTCACCGCCGAAGCTAAGCGCGACCTTATCATCTCGCTCATCACCCTGAAGTACACACAGAGCAACTCCGTTTGCTACGTAAAGGACGGACAGGCTATCGGTATCGGTGCTGGACAGCAAAGCCGCATACACTGCACACGCCTCGCCGGCAGCAAGGCCGACGAATGGTGGTTGCGCCAGTGCCCCAAGGTAATGAACTTGCCTTTCAAAGAGAAGATTCGCCGTGCCGACCGTGATAATACCATCAACGTATACATCTCTGACGAATGGGAAGACGTTCTGCAGGATGGTGTTTGGGAGCAGTTCTTCACCGAGAAACCCGAGCCTCTTACCCGTGAGGAAAAGAAGGCATGGATAGCCCAGAACAAAGGTGTATCGGTAGGAAGCGATGCTTTCTTCCCCTTTGGAGACAACATTGAGCGAGCACACAAGAGTGGCGTAGAGTACATAGCACAGGCTGGTGGTTCCATCCGCGACGACAATGTTATCGATACCTGTGACAAGTATGGCATAGCCATGGCGTTCACACACGTACGCCTCTTCCACCATTAATACAAAAGAAGGAAGTTTAAAAAACGGGGAGTAAGTAACAAAAGTAATTTGGTAAACTTTGGTATCAATATTTGTCAAGAATTGGAAAATTACAAAGTTATTTTTACTGTCACTCTCTACGAAAAACTTGGGAAGTTAAAGGACAACACTCTTTGTTCCATTTTCACATATAAAGGCAAAGCTATTGTCCTTTAACTTCCCTGTTACTTTTCCCAAACTTCTATATCCCCAACATTAGAACAATTTATTGATTATAAAATATTCCTATGAGCGATATCGATGACATTATCATGGGCGGCATGGTCTTCAAAGGCGGTGGCGGCCCGAAGAAGGACGATGACGGCAAAGTGAAGACCAAGGCCAAAAAGAAGAAATACATCACCGGTGCACACGGTAGCGGTTCTGCGCGCCAGAAAGCCAAGTATAGGCAACAGCGTGCCAACCGGCACAAATAAGACAATACGGAACAGACAACAAAAGGTAAGGGTTGGCTTCCTCACGGAAGTCAACCCTCGTATTAGTCATATCAACATAAAATTATAATTTATATATAAGAGAGATTCTAAGCCTTTTTATCAAAGGTGCCTTTAGTTTCTTCAGGCACCTGTTGAACATTCATCATAGAGATGCTTGCAGTAGCGGCTTACATCAATGCCTTGATGTCGGAGAGAGGTTTCTTCTCCATGGTGCCGTCCTTGTAAGTAACAGTGAAGAAATCGTGTACAGACTTGCCATTTTTGAACTGTACTACAGCGACACCACCTTCGCGAAGCTGCAATGTGAAATACCCCTCACGCTTGCCGTTCACATACTTGCCGTGCCATTTCTCCTTGCCGTTCTTGTAGTAAGAAGTAACTTCACCGTTGAATACAGAGTTTCTGTCATTACCCAAGTCGATGAAAGAATAACCACCCTCAGCACGCAGGTTGCCGTTCATATAGAAGTCCTGGAAAACGTTCTTCTTTGTCACACCACTGCCTGTCGTCATCAGAAGGCGATAGTAAGCAGCCTGATCGGCAGAAGCCACGTTACTCATGTTCTCTGCATAATAGATAGTGTCTGCAACAACAGTTGCTTTCTCTACATGCTTACGACCGAAGCTTGCTACTGCTATCAATGCCATTACGGAAAATAATATTGCTCGTTTCATAATTATTACGTTTTATAGGTTTATATTTCTTTGTTTTCTGATGCAAAGATAGTTCATTTTTCCGCACGTTGTTATTTTCCTTAACTCAATTTTATTTTATTTTTCCCCCTCGTTTTATTTCGTAATTTGTAACGCACACAATTTTAAGAATCCATACTTTTAGGACTTTAAACTTACACTTTGCCAAATACACATACAATCAACCCCACAATACAAGAGTCCTCTCTTACACTTTGACAGCAATATCCAGCAACGAAAAATGCACGAGAAAAGCCTCTCACGCAACAAAAATAAGAAAACAATAAGGGACGAATATACCCCATGCGGTTATCCTAAACTATGCGAAGGTAGGCTTTACCTTTCGCTACGCACCAATGACCGTCGGTTCTGCCCGCTGTGGTAACTATAGGAGGTACGGGGGAGGGGTATTACCCTATAAGGTAGGGTGTGCAGGCAAAAACGTACCACATTGTTTTTGTGAACTCTTTACTTACGCCTTCTTTTTCTTGGATTTAATATTTCCTCCTTTGGTCAAGGTAAGTACAGAAGACTGGAGTTTCTTGGATACATGGTCGAAGACAACTGCAGGATTGAACCGTCTACCCCTAAACAGCATCTCAAAATGCAGATGCTCTGTGGTAGCGCGCCCGGTACGCCCCGTCAGTCCGATGACCTGTCCGGCCTTTACCTTATCCCCTTTCTTGACAAGGTTTTTCGACTGATGGCTATAGAGCGTTTCGAAGCCATAGGCATGGCGCACACGTATGCAATTGCCATAGCCGGCGAAAGGTCCCGAACTAACAACGACTCCGTCAAAAGCGGAGAGGACGTTGTCGTTGGGCACTGTCTTCAGGTCAACTCCCGAGTGTCTGCGTTTTCCCCCATAAGGACTTATTACCTTAGCACCCGACAACGGATAAGACCAGTGTGTAGCCTCTATCTTTTGCAGGTCGAGTTCAAAAGTCGCATCAGAAACGAACGGGTCGTTCACCTCGTCAGGGTCAAGCGTCAGCGTAGCGTTTCTGTCCTTTGTCTTGCCTTTAGTCTCTGTTTTTGTGTCCTTGTCTGTTTTCTTCCGGTCGTTTACGACAGAAATGTTAACCCGACTGCCGTTTTTACGGAAAAGCAACGTTTTCCGTCTCAGCTTATGATTCTTGATGTCAAGTATTGTCTCGGGGTTAATCTTACCCCCATTCACCATCATGGAAAAGTCGCAAAAGACCTTTTTGTCCTTCCCTCCCACGATGGCGATGGTCTGCCCGGCTTCCACCCGTTGTCCCACCTTCACCAGGTTTTCGGCATTATAGGCATACACCGTTTCCAGACCGTTGTCATGCCTCACTACGATAACATTGCCGTAGCCTTCCATCTTGCGCGACAAACGTACATGCCCTGTAAACATCGACTTGACGGCATCGCCCTTTTTCGTTTCTATCCTCATGACACCATTGGCAACCTCATTTACTTTACCCACCGGAAGAGGAAAAGAATACTCATCTGCACGTAAACTGGCAAAATCGACACTGAAAGCATTACTGTGCTCAAAGAGTCCGGGGGTGGCAATGCTCACCTGTTGCTGTTCGGTTGCAGTAAAGCCGTCTTTTGGAGCAGAGAAAGCCACTACGAGAAACCACGCGGCAAGTAGTAAAAAGAATCGGTCAGTTTTTAAGTATGTCATGAATATTCTTTGTTAGTTGTTGAGGTTCAATCAAAAAGTTTCAGTATCTTTTACGCTCTTTTCCTTACGGGATTTTCCTTATATCTTTAGTTCTTCATCGGCGACAATCCCGAATCCGCCTTCAAGAGAATACCCGTATAAATGCGCCCCGACTGGATGCCTAAACGGCGCGCAGAAAAATACTCGTCACAGCGAGAATAAGTACAGACTCCAGTCTGTAGAATGTTTTCGTCATGCACTCCTGCCTGCTTGAGCTGGTTCTTGTTGCAGAGAGGCAGGTCTATATGCCATTTCTTTTGCGGGCTGTCATCCGCAGTCTGACACGTTGCCGGGAAAAGTTCGGCTATCGCCTCCATGTCAAAACCTTCCTTCTGAAACTCATCGTACACCTCGTTGCCCACCTCAAAGGCTTCCCTTGAAATACCGGGACCTATGACTGCCTTCAGATTTGCCGGTTCGGTATGATACGTTGCCTGCATGTGCTCCAATGTATTCTGTACGATGCGCCTCACGGTTCCTCTCCATCCGGCATGAATGGCAGCCACAGCATGATGAGCCTCATCATAAAGCAATACAGGTATGCAGTCTGCCGTAGACACTCCTATGCAAAGACCTTCCTGGTCGGTCGTTACGGCATCCACTCCTTCCAACAGCTGTCTACGCTCTTCGGCTGACCGTCTGAAGTAATCCGCGCCTATCTGCCTTACCTCCATCCCATGTACCTGATGGGGCAAAACTATGCTGTCTGGCGCAATGCCCAGTGCTGCAGCCAACCTGTTGCGATTTTCAGCTACATGCAGGGCATCGTCGCCACAATATTCATTGATATTGAACTCGCCGTATTTGCCCGTACTCACCCCTCCCGCACGACGGGTGGAGAAGGCAAGAACATTACTCGTATTCGAAATCGTCCAGTTCGTCAACATCTTCAATATCCTCCTCGTCGATGTATTCAACGATATCCTCGCCTTCTGCCTCCAGTTCCTGCTGGAAGCGGCTCATGTCCTTGTCACGGTGTACCAAAGTGTCCTCCGATGTTATCTCCTGCAACTTGTTGCTTTCGGAGTTCAGTTCTTTCCAAAGCACGTCTTTCAGTTCCTGTATTCCCAGTCCTGTGACAGACGAGATGAAGACGACAGGCAGGTCTGACGGCAGCGTTTCCTTCAGCATTTCCATCAGTTCCTCGTCGAGGAGGTCGCATTTGGTAACTGCCAGCACCCTGTGCTTGTCGAGCATCTCAGGATTGAAGTTTTTGAGTTCGCCCAAAAGCACCTCATATTCCTTCTTGATGTCATCAGTATCGCCAGGCACCATAAAGAGCAGCAGTGAGTTACGTTCTATATGGCGCAGGAAACGCAATCCGAGTCCCTTTCCTTCGCTTGCCCCCTCTATAATACCGGGAATGTCTGCCATCACAAAACTCTGGTGGTCACGATAGTCTACAATACCCAACGACGGTTCGAGTGTTGTAAAAGGATAGTTGGCTATCTTGGGCCGTGCACTCGACACGGCACTCAGCAAGGTCGACTTGCCTGCATTAGGGAAACCGACAAGACCCACGTCTGCCAAGAGTTTCAGCTCCATGATGACGGTCATCTCCTGCATGGGTTCGCCAGGCTGTGCATAGCGAGGAGCCTGGTTGGTAGAGGTACGAAACTGGAAGTTGCCCAGTCCGCCGCGACCGCCCTTCAAGAGCAGCACCTCCTGTCCGTCGTACGCCACGTCGCATACAAACTTGCCCGTCTCGGCATTATACACCACCGTACCGCACGGCACATCTATATAAATATCCTTGCCGTCCGTTCCGTGGCATTTGTCACGTCCGCCGTTACCGCCATGCTCGGCAAAGAAGTGGCGCTGGTATTTCAGGTGCAACAGTGTCCAGTAGTTGTGGTTACCGCGCAGATAGATGCTTCCTCCACGTCCGCCGTCACCACCGTCAGGTCCGCCATTGGGCTGGTACTTCACGTGGCGCAGGTGCATGGAGCCTTTACCACCCTTACCAGAGCGGCAGTTTATCTTTACATAGTCAACGAAATTGGATTCAGCCATCTTTTGGAATGTTTATAGTTTATAGGCGTGTCCAGAAAATCACACGCATTGTTAAGTTTCTTGTTTAGACGGAGTGTTCTATGTGCCTTTAGCACCAAACACCATTTTCAGAACCCGTCTATATCGTATAAAAACGAATAATTGATAATTTATAATCCATAATATCCACCGGCACGATGCGGTTTTCAATTATAGATTACAAATTATCAATTATACCTTATGTTACAGGTTGTCGATTACCTCACATACTCTGCCGAAGATCTCATCCACTGTGCCGAGACCCTCTACGTGGTGGTGAATACCCTCCTTCTCATACCAGTCGATAAGGGGAGAAGTCTGAGTGTGGTAAACGTTGAGACGCTTCTTGATAGTCTCCTCGTTATCGTCAGAGCGTCCGCTCTCCTTACCACGATTGATGAGACGTGCCATCAGCTCGTCCTCAGGCACAGCAAGCTCTATCATGGCAGCCACCTTATGACCGCGCTCTGCCAGCATCTGCTTCAGAGCCTCAGCCTGTGGTGTGGTACGGGGGAAACCGTCGAATATTACGCCGGCATGCTCCTTGCCAAAGCCATCGTATACGCTGGCGAGGATGTCTATCATCAACTCGTCGGGAATCAACTGTCCGTTGTCGATATAGCCCTTGGCTGTCTTGCCCAGCTCTGTGCCGTTCTTGATTTCGTTACGCAATACGTCACCTGTCGAAATGTGGCCGAGGCCATACTTCTCAATCATCTTGTCGCTCTGTGTGCCCTTGCCTGCACCCGGAGCGCCGAAAATTACAATATTCTTCATTTTTACCTTAATATATAATATATTTTATGTTGTTACGAATTGACCGTTTCTGATGTTTCTGCCCCATAGCGAACAACACCCCATGGCGAAAGTGTTTCCCCTGGCAACAAGCAAGAAAACATGCTGAAAACTTTATTCCACGATGGTATAGATGTCGCGGAGGTTGCGTCCCTGCTGGTCGTAGTCCAGACCATATCCCACGATAAAGTCGTCTGGAATCTCGATGACGGGATACTCTATATGCAGGGGCACTTTGAGTTTTTCGGGTTTCACGAAGAGCGAGCAGATGTGTACTGCTTCCGGATTACGTGTCCCGAGGCTTTCTATCATCTGCTTCATGGTAAGGCCAGACTCCACGATATCTTCCACGATGATGACGGTACGCCCGGTCAAGTCCTCGTTGATACCTATCACTTCCTTTACCTTGCCCGTGCTCATCGTTCCCTGATAGGACGACAGTTTCACAAATGAAATCTCGCAGGGTATTGTTATCATACGCATCAAGTCTGCAGCAAACATGAAGGAACCGTTCAGCACTGCCAAAAACAGGGGTGTCTTGCCTTCCATGTCATGGTTGATACGGTCTGCCACAACCTTGATCTTATCCAAGATTTCCGCTTCCGGTATGGATGTCTTGAATGTCTTGTCCTTGATTTTAACTATACTCATAGCATTAAATATGATATTTTTCGGCAAAATTACTAAAAAAATACGGAATACATAAGGCTTATAGCGCATTTTTTCGTATTTTTGCAGTACTATGAAGATTTTTACCAGCACACAGATACACGAGCTTGACAAATACACCATCGAGCACGAACCCGTTCCGTCACTCCAGCTGATGGAGCGTGCCGCACGGGCAATAACTCGCAGCATCGAAGCCGAATGGTCTATCCATACGTCTGTCATCGTCTTTGCCGGACCGGGCAACAACGGCGGCGACGCTCTCGCCGTAGCACGTATGCTCAGCGAGGACAACTATAACGTCACGGTCTATCTGTTCAATATACACAACAAACTTTCTGCCGACTGCGCAGCCAACAAGAAACGCCTGCAGGACAGCAAGAAGATAAAACAGTTTACGGAAATAACGGTCAACTTTGACCCTCCTACCCTCACTGAAGACACTCTGGTAATAGACGGCCTTTTCGGCAGCGGCCTCAACAAGCCGCTGGCCGGAGGATTTGCCTCTCTGGTTAAATACCTCAACTCGTCACCTGCCACCGTCGTAAGCATCGACATTCCTTCCGGACTGATGTGTGAGGACAACACATACAACATTTCCTCCAACATTCTGCACGCACACCTCACGCTGACACTGCAGCAGAAGAAACTGGCCATGCTCTTGGCCGACTGCCAGAAATACCTGGGGCAGGTAAAAGTGCTCGACATCCGACTGTCGCCCGAATACATCAAGCTTACCGACAGCCGCTACCGCATATTGGAAGAAGATGACATCCGCCCGCTGCTGAAACAACGCGACGACTTTGCACACAAGGGCAGCATGGGGCACGCGCTCCTCATAGCCGGCAGCTATGGAATGTCGGGCGCCGCCATTCTTGCAGCACGTGCCTGTTTGCGGTCTGGTACGGGAAAACTTACCGTCAACACCCCCAAACGCAACTACGACATCATGCAGACCAGCGTGCCTGAGGCCGTGCTGCAGATGGACGTGGAAGAGACGGTCTTCAGCCGCCCGGTAGACACCGACCCTTACGACGCCCTGGGCATCGGTCCCGGATTAGGCACGGGAGAGAATACAGCCATCGCCCTGATTGCACAGATAAGGCGCAACACCTGCCCCATGGTACTGGATGCTGACGCCATCAACATCCTGGGGGCTCACCGCGCATGGATGCAACAGATGCCCGAAGGCATCATCCTCACGCCCCACCCCAAGGAGTTCGACCGTCTTACAGGCTACGCCTCGGGCAGTTGTTACGAAAGGCTCTCCAAAGCCTGCGAACTGGCAGAACACCTCCAGGCGTACATTATATTAAAGGGCCACTATTCTGCTCTCTGTCTGCCCAACGGTACCGTGGAGTTCAACTCTACGGGCAACAGCGGCATGGCCACAGCCGGCAGTGGCGATGTTCTTACGGGCATCATCACGGGGCTGCTGGCACGCGGCTACGACAAGGCGGACGCTTGTCGCATAGGCATGTATCTGCACGGACTTTCCGGCGACCTTGCCGCCAAAGACTTGGGTAAGGAGAGCCTCATCGCGAGTGACCTCGTCAACTATCTGCCCAAGGCATTCCTAAGGCTTACCGACTGACAAGCACTTTTGGGGACAAAAAAGCGGGGCTCCGCATCCCGAACGCATCCCGAACGGTTCCCGAACACAAGCCAACAAAAAACAACACGCTCCCAAGAGCCCTCCATGGCACCCATAGGAGGTACTTCGTTGAGTTCAGAATAGGAGGCACAGTGCCCTCGCTGTACCATC
>CAVCGV010000016.1:0-33034 GCA_963601815.1 bacterium | reverse complement strand
CAGAATGTTGTAACTTTGCATCGTGAACAAGCCCCCTCCAGACTCCGCCGTCCGAACCAATCCCGAACAAAACCCGAACACAAACCGTCCATAAACCGCCCCAAATCCCTCCTCCAAACCGATAACCCCCAAAACCAACAAACTCCAACCCATTATGAAAACCGCCTCTATTCTCATAAAAATAACATACGCCCGTACATTGCGTGCCGGCAAAAAACAAAAATACTCAACTTTCGGTTTCCCGAAAATTGAGTACCTTGAAAAATATGCTGTTTTATCAGAATCCGCCTCTTCTTCCTCCCGGTGGCGGTCCCATGGGTCTGCCGCCGCCATTGAAGGGCCTACCGCCAAAGTCGGGTCTGCCGCCATCGTGGTCACGCATGTTCTCACGTGCCTGCTTGCCACCTATGAGGTTAAAGCGGTAAATGACGTGCAGCATGGCGTAGCTGTTGATGCTGTTATACTCCGTATCGGTGCGCGCCATGGCTGTAAGCGTGCGGCTCAGCGTGCTCTGTCGGCGCAGGATGTCATAGAACTGGAGCATTACCGTGAGCGGTTTGCCCTTCAGGAAACCTTGTGAAAGCTGAGCGTTCCAAACCAGTTCGTTGGTGTTCATCGAGTTGTCGGAATATCCTCTTCTGCTGCTCTCGCTCAGGTCGGTGCTCAGGCTCATGCCCCAAGGCATGCTGACGGTTACGCTGGGACCGTAGGAGAACTGCCACGTATCCATGTTGCTGGAAGCCTGAAGCTTGTTGCGGGCGTGGGTATAGTTGAGTGTTCCGTTCAGGTTTACCTCCAGCCAGTCGTTGCGGTAGCTCAGAGCCAGTCGTTCGCCCACGCTCGTCTGCTTGGTGGTGTTCTTCTCCGAGTTGCCGTCGCCCACGCTGAGGTAGGCCACGCTGTTGACATGTTGCAGGTTGGTGAAGCTGTTGACGCTCCATACGCCTGCCGAGTCGATGGCGGTGTTGAACATGAAGGCACCGCTCACGTCCCAGTTGCCGTTGATGTTCTCGGGCTGTGTGGTGCGTCCGCCGGTCTCCTCGTTGTAGGTTACCTTGTCGCTTACGCTGTTGCTCGTGGTAGAGAAGTTGATGAAGGTCATCAAGGCGCGCTGGTGGCGCTCTATGTAGTTGTTGTAGAACAGGCGGAAGCGCTGTGTGAACGACGGCTTCAGTCCGGGGTTACCCTTCTTGATGTTGAGCGGGTTGCTGTCGTCGGTGATGTCGAGCAGGTCTGTCATGGAAGGCTGCGACGTGGTGCCCCGGTAGTTGATGCGCAGGTTGCTTACCTTGCTGAAGCGGTAGCGGAAGTCGAGGGTGGGCGAGAAGTTCACCACGTTGCGCACGGTGTCTACATGCACGCCCTGGTAGTCCTGTATGTACTTGGAGGTCTGCGGCTGCACCATGACACCGAAGTTGAGGTTGAACTTGGGGCGCACGAATCTCATCATCACCTGTATGTCGTGTATGTAGTTCTTGTATTCGGAGTAGCGGCTCAGGTCTTGGTCCAGGTACGTCTCCAGGGGAGAACCGCCCAGATGCGAGAGGTAGCTGTCCCATCCACGGTAAGAGGAGACGGTGTTGCGCCACAGGTCCAGTTCGGAGGCGGGAAGACCCGAGAAGTCGTAGGTGGAACGGTCGCTCTTCGAGTAGTTGTATGTAAACTTATAGCTGAACTGTAGGAATGTCGCCTTCCAGAGCGGTTCGCTGTAGGTGGCCTGCAGACTGTAGCTGTATTTGTCGGTAGGTGTCGTGTTGTACCTGTAGGTGTTGTAGGTAGAGTCTTCGCCCGAGGCCTTTTTCACGAGGTACAGGTAGGCGTTGGTGAGCGAGAGGCTCTTGCTGTCTGTCCTGCCGTAGCTGGCGTCGGCGCGGAGGGTAACGTTGCGCCCGGTGCTGCTCAGTCGTCTGTTGAACTGGAGCATGCCCTTAAAGCTCTTGCTGTCGCTGTAGGAAATGTCGCTTGTCTCCTGCTTGTTCACCAGGCTGTCGATGGCCTGCATCTGTGCCAGGGCACTGGCATCGAGCGGGTTGGCGACATGGTTGTAGGGGTTGGCACGGAACTGTGCGGAGAGCGAGCGGTTGAGCCCGTCGCTGCTGCTGATGGTAAAGGAGGGGCGGAACATGATGTTGGTCATCGTGTCCGGCTTCCACTCCATGCGGAAACGCCCGTCCCAACTGTTGCTGCGCGAGTATGCGGAAGTGCGCTGGTTGGTGAACGAGGGCTGCGCACTGAGGAAGTTCTCCGACGCCATGGTGCTGCCTGTGTCGCCGTCGCTGTGGTTCCAGCGCAGTGAGGCATCCATGCTCAGCTTGTCCTTGTTCTCGTAGTTGTAGTTGAGTCCTATCATCTTCGAGGCGTTCAGACCTTGTCTGCCCGGTCCTCTGCCGGGACCGCCTCCGCCGGGGAACCCCATGTCGTTGGTGTTGTTGCCCGAACCGAAGAACATGAGGCGGTTGCGGTCGTTGAAGTAGGCTGCCATAACGCGCCCGCTGTACCTCTTCTCGGTACCTGCCCCCAAGTCGATGTTCGTGAGGAATCCCTTGTTCATGCCGCGCTTTACACCGAAGTCGAGTACCGTTTCCTCCTCGCCGTCGTCTATGCCGGTAACCTTGGCAAGGTCGCTCTTCTGGTCGTAAGCCTTTATCTTGTCTATGATGCTGGTGGGCAGGTTCTTGAGGGCTGTCTTGGTGTCGCCCGTCATAAACTCCTTGCCGTCGACGAGGATTTTCTTTACCTCCTTGCCGTTGATCTTGATGCTGCCGTCATCGCTCACCTCGGCACCGGGCAAACGCTTTACCAGTTCCTCGATGGTAGAGCCTTCGGGCGTGCGGTAGGCTGCTGAGTTGTAGACGAAGGTGTCCTCTTTCAGCACCACCTTCTTCGCCATGGCAGTGACGGTGGCTGTCTTCAGGGTGATGGCTTCGCCCGTGATGCTGATGTTGCCCATGGCGAGGTCGTGCCCGTCTGTCATCTCCACGCGCTTCACCGTAGGCTTGTAGCCCACGTTGGTTATCTTGAGCAGATATTTGCCGTCGGCGGGGGCCTGCACACTGAAAAGTCCGTTCTCGTTGGTAAGGGCGCCTGTCACATAGGTACTGTCGCTCTTAAGCAACTGGACGGTAGCCTGTTCTACAGGCTCTTTGGCATCCTTGTCGATAATGGCGCCTGTGATAAGCCTGGTCTGTGCGCCTGCTGTCAAGCCGATGAGCAGCAGCAGAAACGCGGATAGGATTTTTTTCATTCTTTACTTTTTCTATACGTTCTATACGCTGTTAATATGGTGTAATCTTTTCTCTTAGACGCATGATGTGCTGTTTCGTTTAGCCGTATACGCTAAAAATAATGCTAAAATATGGAACAATAGGGTAAAAATGTCATGTTATAAGCGGATAAATGATTACCTTTGCAATCGTTTTCTGAACAAAAATAATAAAAAGATGCAGACAAAACATATCAAAATAAGCGATTACAACTATGCACTGCCC
Organism: bacterium; assembly: GCA_963601815.1. GTDB lineage: Bacteria > Bacteroidota > Bacteroidia > Bacteroidales > Bacteroidaceae > Prevotella. The sequence continues at coordinate 29,546 of CAVCGV010000016.1, read as the reverse complement.
GATGAGCGGATAGCCAAGTTCCCCCTGCAGCAGCGCGACCACTCCAAACTCCTGGTGTACAGACACGGCGACGTGAGCGAAGACCTCTTCTTCCGTCTGCCCGACTATCTGCCCAAGGGCGCACTTATGGTGTACAACAACACGAAGGTAATACAGGCGCGCCTCCACTTCAGGAAGGAGACGGGAGCCTTGATAGAGGTGTTCCTGATGGAACCGGCGGAGCCTACCGACTATGAGCAGATGTTCCAGACGGCAGGCCACTGTGCATGGCTCTGCATGATAGGTAACCTGAAGAAGTGGAAGGAGGGTACGCTGCACCGCTCGTTCGACGTGAAGGGGCAGCAGCTCACCCTGTCTGTTACGCTGCGGCGCAACGAAAGCACTGCTGGCGGGGCAACCGACAGCAAGGGAGGCACCAACTACTGGGTAGACTTCGACTGGGACAATACGGACGTGTCGTTCGCTGAGATTCTCGAGTCGGTGGGCGAACTGCCCATTCCTCCTTACCTCAACCGTGAGACGCAGGAAAGCGACAAGACGACTTACCAGACGGTGTATTCGAAGATAAAGGGAAGTGTGGCGGCACCTACCGCCGGACTGCACTTTACCGACAGTGTGCTTGCCGACATCGACGCGCACGGCATTGAGCGCGAGGAGGTAACCCTCCACGTGGGTGCGGGTACCTTCAAGCCCGTGAAGAGCGAGGAGATAGAAGACCACCGTATGCACACCGAATTTATCGTGGTGCACCGACACACGCTGGACAGTCTGCTGCGGCACGACTGCCAGATTATCGCCGTGGGAACCACGAGCGTGCGTACCGTAGAGAGCCTCTATTACATGGGGGCTTACCTGGTGAGCCATCCCGATGCAGCCGAGCAAGACTTGCACGTGGGGCAGTGGACTCCGTACGAAGACGGCAGGGATGGTGGCCTGGTAGGGGGCGTTACGCCCTGTCAGGCAATACAGGCCATCGTCGACTACCTCGACCGCAACGGCCTGGAGGCGCTGCATTCCAGTACGCAGATCATCATAGCGCCGGGCTATGAGTACAAGATAGTGAAAATGCTGGTTACCAACTTCCACCAGCCGCAGAGTACGCTGCTTTTGCTCGTGAGCGCATTCCTGCACGGCGACTGGCGCAAGGTGTACGATTATGCGCTGGCGCACGATTTCCGCTTCCTGAGCTACGGCGACTCGTCGCTGCTCATACCTTAGTAATGTTCAAATTATTTACACGGCTTGCTTGCAGGGCACCAGCTGCTGGGCGACACGCCAAACTGCTTCTTGAAGGCTACGGTAAAATGGGCTGCGGTGGCAAAGCCGGTTATGGTGGCTATTTCCGAAACGTTGTATTTCCCTTCCTTTAGAAGCTGGGCAGCCCTGTTCAGTTTGTAGTGACGTATGAAGGCTCCCGGTGTCTCGCCGGTAAGCTCCTTCAGCTTGTAAGAGAACTTGGACTGGCTGATGAGCAGGTCGCGGCTGATGGTGGCGACGTTGAGTTCTTGCATGGCTATGCGTTTCTCCATGTAGCTGTAAAGGTCGTCCATAAACTGGCGGTCTTGCGCGGACAGGGTGTCGGCGACGCTCTCCGGCAGTTGGTCGGTATCGGTACTGGCGGTCAGTTGGCGGCGCAGGGTCTGTACATTCTTCAGTTGCGAGGCGACGATGGCCTTGAGGTAGGCGGGCGAGAAGGGCTTGGTGACATACGCCACGGCACCCGTGCGCAGACCGTCTATCTGTTCGCTCACGTCTGCCTTGGCTGTTATCAGCACAACGGGAATATGGCAATACATGGCCGACTCCTTCAGCGTGCGGCAGAAGTCGTATCCCGACATTTTCCCCATGATGACGTCGCTCAGGATAATGTCGGGCGACAGCGTCTCCATGTCTGCAAGGGCTGCCTCGGCCGAATAGCGGTTCTCTATGATGTATTCGCCTGCAAAGATGCTGCGTATGTAGTGCGCCACGTCTATGTCGTCGTCTACAATCAGTATCTTGGCTTTTGTGCTGTTGTTTTCTTCTTCTTCTGACGCCTGCTGTGTGCCTTCTTCCTGCAGAATGGTCTTTTCGTTTTCTTCCCTGTCTACGGGAATCTGCAGCACCCTGTGGTTTTCCTCCACCTTTTCCTCCTTATTATATATGTGCGCGTCTATGGGCAGCGTGAAGCAGAACTCCACGCCCGTTGACGTTCCGCTGACGTTCTGCACCGCAATGTGTCCGTGGTGCAGGTCGACGAGCCTTTTTACATAGTACAGGCCTATGCCGGCGCCCCATCCGTAGTGGTGCCCCGTGCGGGTATCGGTAAGCTGGTAGTAACGCTTGAAGACATCCTCCAGTCGGGCTTCCGAGATGTGCGGCCCGCTGTTCAGCACACTGATGCTGAGCGAACGTCCCTCAGCTGTCTGTACGGTGTGCATGCTTATCTTGATGGTGCCGTCTTCGGGGGTGTGCTTGAGGGCATTGGTAAAGAGGTTGCTCATGATTTTCTCCAGTTTGTCGGTATCTATCCACGCCTGGCATTTGCCGTCGGGGATGTCGGTCTGCAGGACTATGTGCTTCATGCGTGCCGAGTCGCTGAAAGCCTCGATGAGTTTCTCCATTTCTTCTGTGGCATCGGTGTCTGCCACCCTCAGGCGCAGGGCATCCGCCTCGAGCTGGTTGAAGTCAAGCATTTGGTCAATGAGTCTCAGCATGCGGTTGACACTCATGCAGATACGGTTGATGGTGCGCCTCGTGTCGGTGGGCAGGTTCTCCCTTGTCTTGAGCGAAAGCAACGGACCGGCAATGATGGTTAGCGGGTTGCGGAACTCGTGCGAGATGTTGGCGAAGAAGTTCATGTTCATCTCGTTGGTACGTTGTTCGCGTTCGCGCTCGTGCTGCTCCTGCAGGAAGTTCATGCGGCTGGTGCGTATGCGCAGGTACAGGCTGTTGATGAACCATATCAGCCATGCCGTGATGCCGATGTACAGTAGCCATGCGGCAGCCGATGACCAGGGGGCAGGCTTGATGCGCACGTCCACGCTGCACGCTGCCACAGGCGGAAGGGTGGGTGAGGCCACCAGGCGCAGGCGGAAGGTGTAGCTGCCCGGCGGCAGGTTGGCGTAACGGGCATCGTGGAGGTAGGAAGGCGTGTGCCATTCCTTATCGTACCCCTCCAGCATGTATTGGTACATGAGCGATGAACGGTGACTGTAGTTGGGGTAGAAATAGCCGAAGTCCAGTGTGTTCTCGTCGTGGGCGAGGGTGTAGCTGTGTCCGTTGGCCATGCCGTCGTTAACGGAAAGTTTTTTGCCCTCCTGCGTCTCGATGCGGAGCGAGTAGACGGTCAGTTGCTGTGCTGCCTGCTTTACCATTGCGTTTTCGCGGCGCATGTCGCCCTCTGCCGGCACAAACTTACAGCCGTCCGAACTGCCTAATATGATGTTGCCTTTGGGCGAAAGGCAGATGGAGTTGTCGAAGAACTGGCGGTTCCAGTTGTTTTGGCTCGACGATACCAGACTGTTCATCAGTACCTCGGCGGTAGTGGGCACGTAGCATACGGCATCCTTCAGGGTGGTAATCCACAGCCGCCCCAGTCTGTCCTCCTCCATGGCCTGTATGTGCACGTCGTTGAGGAAGGTCATGCGCTCTGCCGTCAGGCTCTTCAGATCTATGCGGTACAGTCCCGACCGTTTGGTTCCGAGCCATATATTGCGGTGAGAGTCCTGCATGATGAAGGCAGGCTCACTGTTCACTGTGGCGGAATCGCCCTTGACGGTGAGCAATTTAGCCTTTCCCCCTGACGGGTGAATCAGGGCAAGGTGCATGTTCTTCATGGCCACCAGCAGCGTGCCGTTGGCAAGGGGGGTAATCTGCGACTCATCGTTGTACCATGGCGACTCCACCCTGATGGAGTCTACCATGGAACTGCCGTGCCTGAACCTTACCAGCCACTTGCTGTTGGTACACACATAGGCATCGCCTCCCGAGACGGTGGCAGCACCATATAGAATGCCTGCCGGTGCCGCATGACTTGAGCGTGCCACTACCTGCGTACCCTCTATGCGACATTCCTGTACCTCCTTGTGTGACAGCAACCAGGCGCGGTGCCCGTCTATAGGGAGAATGGCTGTCAGTTCCGTATGTCCGTTGTTCTGCTTGCTGTTCCCCTGTATTCTGTTTCCCTCTCTGCTGTTTTCCTTACCGTCCTTACCTTCCTTACCGTTCTGCTCTGTTGTGCCGTCCTTTCTGTTGTGGCAGAAGAGGTCCTTGTAGAAAGTATAGTCCAGGCGGTCCTGCTCCGTATCGTAGACATAGAGGCGCAGGGTAGTGCCTGCCAGGATGTGTCGGCCCACCCGTTCCAGAACGGTGATGTCGCGTCCTTCCGTTTCCCGGGCAAGGATGTTGTCGTTGGCTTGTCTGAACGATACCCTGTTGGTGGACAATATCTGGTAGCCGGCGTTGTGGTAGCCTATCCACAGGTTGCCGTATTTGTCCCTGAAAGTGGTAGATATGAGGTCTTTAGGCTTGTTGAGAATCCATTCTGGCACTGTGGGGATGGAGAGATGGGCGGTTGGCTTTGTTGCGCAGGCTGCTGGTGGCAGTAGCTGTGGCTCTGCACCGTCTGCCAGCAGGTAAGCCCGGCGTGATGTGCTGGCCACGATGGCGGCAGTGTCGGTAGAGAGTTTGCCGGCAGGACATCCTGCAGCATCTGTTATCCCCGTGATGTTTTCTCCGGACGGCAGCCGGTAACGCCGGAACAGTCCGCCGCCCTCATAGCGTGCAAGTCCGTTCTGGGTGCCTACCCACATCCTTCCCTTGCGGTCGAGGTGCAGCACATTGATGTAGTCGTCGGGGAGGGCAGTGGTGTCATTTCTGTCATGAAAAAACTGTATGTAGTTCTTTCCGTCATAGATGTTGATGCCTGCGGAGGTGCCTATCCACACCAGCCCGCGCATGTCTTGCGCTATGGCTGTTACGTTGAGCGACGACAGCATGTAGTCTTTGGCTGTCTGGCTGCTCGTGGCGTTGAGCACGTTGCGGGTGCTCAACCTGCCGGGATCGACTATATAGGCTATGACTAACAGTATCCATAGTACGGGAAAAAGGATGAGAACGTATTTCTTCATTGTTGTAGGTTCTTCTTGGTGCAGGTTCTTCTTGTTGCAGGTTGTGTAGAATAGAGTCTTGTCGTCTTTTTACTTATACATATTTAAGGCTCATTAACACGCAAAGATAGCCTTTCTTTCGCACATACTGTATCTTTTTCGGGGATTTTAACCTCTATTTAACTAAAATGCGGTTGGACGGGAGGGTAATGTGACTGACTTTTTTTGAAGGAAAAGCCCGTTGATACTTTGCCGTTTCGGAAAAACATTGTATATTTGCAACCCATAAAGACACAAACAATAAACGATGAGAGGAATCGCAAAATTTTACACCTGGTTCTGGATAGTCTACTTTCCGGTATGTATAGCCTTTGCCTATACTGTCAATTTCGACTGGAGCGACGAAATCCTTACGGTGTTGCTGCTGGCTTATGCCGTGGTGCGCCACAGGTATCTGGTAAAGAGTAAGGAGCGTACAAGGGAAATCATGATTTACATAGGGGTAATGGTGTTCTATCTGGGCTATTCGCTCCTGTTGCGTGTCACCACTCCTCGCGGCGTAATGCTCGACTTCATGCAGCAGTTGCGCCCCTATGCCGTGTTCTACCTTACGTGGATGATGGCCCCGAGGTTTACGCTCTTCCAGCGCAAACTGTTGCGCAATGTCATGCTTGCCACCTATGGCGCGTATCTGCTTGCGTTCTTGTTCTATCCCTCGTTGGTAGACCCCTTTGCTGCGGCAGGTGCTGCGGCCGGCGGTACGATAGAGTCGGCTTCGCTGGGACAGATTGCCATCTGTTGCGGTATGGTCTATTATCTCTTTTCGAAGCATACCCCCATGAACCGCAACATAGCCATCCTCATCATGCTCGTCGGCCTTCTGTCGGGTAAGTCGAAGTATTTCGGCGAGTGTGTCGTATTTATTGCCTTGGTGGTTTTTGTCAAGAAAAAGATCGACTATACCTCGCCTCTCACCCTCCTCAAGGTGGCTGCGCTCGCAGTGGTAGTCATCTTCTTCACGTGGAGCAAGTTTAATGCCTACTACGTGGAGGGATTCCAGGACGACAGTGAGGTGATGGCACGCCCTGCCACCTACACCACCGGACTGCAGATTATGTTCCATGACTACATTCCTTTCGGCAGCGGACTCGGCTCGTTTGGCGTGGCTGCAGCCGCCAAGGAGTACTCGCCATTATACTACAAGTACAATCTGGACCAGGTGTGGGGCTTGACACCCGAAAACCCGATGTTCCTTGCCGATGCCTTTTATCCCACATTGGTAGAATATGGCATCGTGGGCTTCGTGCTCTTCCTTGTGTTCTGGAAACGGCGCCTCTGGGAGGCCAACCGCATACCCAACATGGTGTATTACCGCATGGCGCTGATGGCTATCATGGCGCTGGCGCTGGAGAGTACCGCCGACTCCTCTTACCTCTCGGGCAAGGGAATGGGATACTTCATGATATTGGCGCTGTGCCTCAACTCTGCACGCAGAAGGCCACGCCGTAGAAAACGCTTGTTGCCCGCGACCGATGGACATGAGCCCGTAGCCATCGGCAACAGAATGGCTGCAGAGGAAAGCGCCATGACCGCTGTGGAGAGCGTTGCATCCTCTGTAGAGAGTAGCGCCTCTTCCGTACAGAACTCCGCCTCCTCTGTAGATGTGGAGAGTACCGCAGAAAGGACTGCGGAAGTACAGCCCCATGAAAGACCTTGACAGACTGAAGGCTCGCCTGCGTGTTTTGCACGGGAATGGGCAACGAGAGGCTTGCTGCACGGTGGCAGGCGATAGAGCGTAGCTGTCTGACGCTCTTCCGCTACTACCCGAAAGGCAGCAACACGCCCGCGGGACTCTCCACGTGGTTTGTTGCGGCAAGGAAGGGGTCACCCCTCTTGCGAGCTGTACTGGATGCACTCCTGGCCTATTGGCACGACCACGAATGTCTGGTAGACTATTACATCATACACCTCTTCATCGCCAAGGCACTGGAGGGCTCCCCCGCCTTGCTTGCCAAGATGCCGAGGGAGAACAGTCGGCACAGTCTGCTGCTGGCAGGAGCACTACACGAACCGTACGACGAGGGGCGCTGGCAAGACTTGGTAGACCATGTGTCTTTCCACAAACTAAACTATCGCAAGCAGGCGTGTCCGGCAATACACGATGCACCTTCTATAGCCTCAGGGCAGCCTATGACTTACCTGGGTAAGGTGTTCGACATTTTGAACCATATACAATGAAGATAATCATCAATTCACCATCGCTCGACCCGAAGGACAACGTAAGCGGTATTTCCAGCGTTACGAGGTTCATCATCGACAACAACTGGGAGACCGACTACAGGTTCTTCCTCTTGGGCAGGCGCGACAACGAGCGTCAGGGGCTTAACCGCGTAGTGGCACTCTGGAAATGCTACCGCCGGTGGAAGGTTATGCTTAAAATGCACCCCGATGCTGTCATCCATTACAATCTGCCCCTGTCCTTGGGTTCGCTGCTGCGCGACCCGTGGTTTCTGCGCTATGCGCTGCGCAAGAACGGGCAGGTGATGGTGCATGTGCACGGTGGCTATTTTCTTACCGCCACACATATTGCTCTGCCCTTCCGCAAGATACTGAAATGGATATTCAGTCAGGACGTGCCGTTTATCGTACTCGGCGAGTCGGAGCGCAAAACGCTGCAGCAGCGGTTCGGAGCGCGCCGTGTCCTGGTACTCCCCAACTGTGTGGACCTATACGACGCACAGTCGTTCGCACAGTCGGCACTGCCTCACGACGAGGAAAAGCCGCTGCGCATAGGTTACCTGGGGCGTATAGAGCCGCGAAAGGGAATGAATGAACTGCTCGAGGCGTGTGACCGGCTGAAGCAGGAGGGCGTCGACTTCCGCCTGGTGTTGGCGGGAAAGGAGGATACCGAGGGGCAGTGCCTTCCGTTCTTCTGGCAGAAACTCGGCGACAAGTTCGAGTATGCCGGACTGGTTTCGGGAGAGACCAAGTGCCAGTTCCTGCGTTCGCTCGATGTCTTTGCACTTCCTACCTATTTCGAGGGACTGCCCATGTCGCTGTTGGAGACCATGAGCTATGGTGTCGTGCCTGTCATTACTCCTGTGGGCAGTATTCCGCAGGTGGTACATGATGGAGAGAACGGCATCTTTGTCAAGGTGCGTGATGTCGACAGCATCGTGCAGGCGGTGAAACGGCTTGACGCCCATCGCCCTGAGCTGCGCCGTATGGGGGCAGAGGCAAGGAACACCATCTTCACAAATTTCAGTCCGGTGCGCTACGTGCAGATACTCAATGGCGTCTACAACGAACTGTTCCAGGTGGCGTTGACGAAGTATGCTCCCGACAGCCGCTATTTCACCAGTCTCCGTACCACCATCTATTACCGGTTCATACGCTTCTCGCTCGGACTGGAGTCTGCTGTCGACATCATGGATGGTGCAATGCTGGCTGGTTTCGACTGGAAGATGTTCTATGACTTTGCGATGCGCCAGACCATGCTCGGACTTGTCTTCGACGGCATTCAGCAACTGTCCAGGGAGGCTGCTCCGCCCATGCCGCTGCTCATGCAGTGGATAGGGGTGGGCGAACAGCTTAAGCGACAGAACGTGCTGCTCGACAAGGCTTCGGCGTATGTGTACCGCAAGATAACGGCGGCAGGATACCGCTGCTGTATTCTCAAGGGGCAGGGCAACGCCGTGCTTTACCCCAACCCGCAGGCTCGTACTCCGGGCGATGTAGACGTATGGGTGTTGGCAGACCGCGATGAGTTGCGCCGTATCGCCACGATGCTGGCTGCCGACCGTGGTACCGTGGGGAAGGAGAGCCTTAACCATATAGAGATGATGCTGAACGGTGTGCCCGTTGAGCTGCATTCCACTCCGGCCATCATGTCCAATTTCAAGTACAACAAGAGGTTGCAGAAGTGGATAAGCGAACAGGCCGACAGGCAGTGCGCACACATGATAACGCTCGCCTACGACCCGCGCCCTGTGGCTGTGCCTACCGCCGACTTTAATGCCGTTTACCAACTGTTCCATCTCTTCCACCATTTCTTCTACGAAGGCGTGGGACTGCGCCAGGTCGTAGATTACTACTATGTGGTGCAGCAGTTCTTCGCGGAAGCAGAGGATGACGAGGCGCTGCGCTCGCTGCAGCAGACGCTGCGCCATCTCGGTCTCTGGAAGTTTGCCGGCGCCATAATGTATGTCTTGCAGGAAGTGCTGGCAATGCCTAAGGAGCGGATGATAGTACCTCCCGACGACAGGCGTGGCTGGATGCTGCTCGAAGAGATTCTGACGGGCGGCAACTTCGGACAGTTTGACAATCGCTATGTGTGGGGAAAGGACTGGAACGAACGCAACCGCTTCAAGCAGGGAATCTTCGGGCACAACATGCTGAGGATGATACGTGACGTACGACTCATGCGCTATTATCCCGCTGAGGCTTTCGGCGAACCGGTGTTCAGAATGTGGCACTTTTTGTGGAGAATGTTCAAGTAAGGGTGGGGGCAAAGAGCGCATCCGCCTGAAGAAGAAGTTAAATAATGCGTCGATTTATATTACACGTCTAAAAAGAAACTGATGAGCAATTTGTTTACTGTTTTGCAGAAGTTGAGCCTTGCCCCTTCATGGCTATGGGACATGATGTGGGCTCCGCTATGGAAACGCTGCATGCGCCATTGTGGCAAGGGCGTGTACCTGCGCCCCATGTCGTCCGACATCAAGGGACTGTACAATCTCTCCGTGGGAGACGGAACCAGTCTGCCCTCCGGCACTACTATCTACTGTACGGAGGCTCCCTGCACCATAGGGCGCAAGGTGCTCTTCGGACCGCACCCCACCATCATTACGGGCGACCACCGCACTGACCTTATAGGCCGCTACATAGCCGATGTGACGGTGGCGGACAAGATGGCTGGTGGCAGTAACCCCTATGACCAACCTGTCACGATTGAGGACGATGTATGGGTGGGAGCCAATGTTACCATCCTCAAGGGTGTTACGATAGGGCGTGGGTCGGTGGTGGCTGCAGGGGCTGTCGTTACCCGTTCGTGCCCGCCTTACTCTATCATCGGCGGAGTGCCCGCCCGTGTGCTCCGCATGAGATTTACGGAAGAGGAAATCTGTCGGCACGAAGGTGTCTTGAACCAATCCCGAACGGATCCCGAACGAATCCCGAAAGGAAATCAATAGATAATAACAGTCCACTTCCCTCCCACGAGCGAGGCGGACAAAAGAATAAGAATATAATCATAAAAATGAAATTTATAGGTATCATTCCCGCCCGTTTTGCGTCCACACGCTTTCCGGGCAAACCGCTCGCCCTCCTGGGCGGCAAACCAGTAATACAGCACGTCTACGAGAAGGCAGCCGCCGCATTGGGTGAAGCCTATGTTGCCACAGACGATGCCAGAATTTACGATGCGGTAATGGCGTTTGGCGGCAAAGCCGTCATGACCCGTGCCGACCACAAGAGCGGTACCGACCGCATAGAGGAAGCCATGGAGAAGATAGGCGGCGAATGGGATGTCGTTATCAATATCCAGGGCGACGAACCCTTTGTACACGAAAGTCAGTTGCGTACCGTCTGCCTATGTTTCGACGACCCCTCTACGCAGATTGCCACATTGGGTAAGCCCTTCACAAGCATGGAGGCTGTGGAGAATCCCAACAGTCCGAAAATCGTGGTGGACAATATGGGCTTCGCCATGTACTTCTCCCGTAGTGTCATCCCCTTTGTCCGTAACGAAGAACGTGCCGACTGGCTCTCCCATTATCCCTTCCTCAAGCATCTGGGCATCTACGCCTACCGCACCGAGGTTCTGCGCCAGATAACGCAGTTGCCGCAGAGTAGTCTCGAACTGGCAGAAAGTCTGGAACAGCTCAGGTGGTTGCAGAACGGATACAAGATAAAGGTGGGCACCACCGATATGGAGACCATCGGTATCGATACGCCCGAGGACCTGGAACGGGCTGAGCAGTTTCTGGCAACAAGAGGATAAGAGTCTGCCATGTCTAACCAAACATCCTTTCAGCATAGTGTGGCCACCTTCGTAAGGCAGCACGCCCTCCTGCACGAGGGCGGCAAGTATCTTGTTGCCCTCTCGGGTGGGGCCGACAGTGTGTCGCTGCTCCTTGTCCTTCACGATTTGGGATACACGGTAGAGGCGTGCCACTGCAACTTCCATTTGCGTGGCGAAGAGTCGGACCGTGACGAAATGTTCTGCGTCGACCTCTGTGCCCAGTGGAACATTCCCCTGCACCGCACCCACTTCGACACCCGCCTCTATGCCTCTGTACACCACGTGAGCATAGAGATGGCGGCACGCGAACTGCGCTACCGCTATTTCGCCCAACTACAGCATGACATTCAGGCTGAGGCGATTTGTGTGGCGCATCATCGGGACGACAGTGTGGAGACGATGCTTATCAATCTGGTGAGGGGTACCGGCATCAAGGGACTTACGGGTATTGCCCCGCGCAACGGAAACATTCTGCGGCCGCTCCTGGGTGTGGGAAGAGACGATATTCTCCGTTACCTTGACGCAAGGGGGCAGAAGTATGTTACGGACAGCACTAACCTTGTGGCGGATGTCGTGCGCAACAGGATAAGGCTACAGGTGCTGCCGCTGCTCCGCGAAATTAATCCTTCCGTCTGCTGCAACATGGCAGAGACGGCCGAATATCTGCAGCAGGCAAGTTTGTTGATTGACGAGCATATAGACCGGAGCGGTGTCGTGAAAACGATGCCCGACGGACTTGTGCAGATAGACAAGTCGGTACTTGCCCGGTCGGCAAGTCCGCAGTATGTTCTGCACGCGTGTCTGGAACCGTTCCGCTTTTCTTCGGCTACGGCGGCAGAGGTGGTGGGCAGCCTTTCCTCTGTGGGCAAGCAGTGGCGGTCTGCTACGCATCAGTTGACGGTAGACCGCAGCCATATTCTTGTCAGGCCCTTGCCGCAACATCCCTTTGCCTCGTTGCGCATTCCCGAGGAGGGGAAATACGTCTTGCCCGACGGCAGGGCGGTGAAGGTGCGTGCCTATGACAGGCCAGAGGACTTTGTGCCTTCGAAGACTCCACTTCTCGTAACGCTCGATGCCGACAAGGTGACTTTCCCGCTGTGTCTGCGCAGAACGGCAGAGGGCGACCGCTTCAGGCCTTTTGGCATGAAGGGCAGCAAGTTGGTAAGCGATTACCTTACGGACTGCAAGTGCAACGCCTTCGAGAAGGAAGACCAACTGTTGCTGCACGATTCCCGCCCCTCCATCGTATGGGTGGTCGGCAGGCGCACGTCGCAGGATAGTGGGGTGACTGCCGGCACGTCACGCATATTGGAGATTTCGGTGGAACAGGACAGGCTGTAAAATGTACCAAGTTGTTTTCTGCCCGTACCGGTCGGTTATTTTTTTACAACTTGCTAAGCGGACAGCAGTAATTTTTACTATTAGTTAGGTAAAACCTTGCCTGTTACGCAGAAAAAGTTTAACTTTGCAGCCGATTCCTTGCTCTTGTCAGACTGGGGAATGTAGAAAGGGTGTCTTTAGAACATTATATATAATATACACGGATTACGAAATTAATAAACCATAATACATAAAAATGGAAAATCGAAAAGTAGCTTTAATCACAGGTATCACGGGTCAGGATGGTTCTTACTTGGCAGAGTTGTTGCTGAGTAAAGGTTATGATGTGCACGGCACTATCCGCCGTTCATCTACCGACTATCGCGAGCGCATCGCCCATCTTGAGGGTACCCCCAATTTCCACCTTCACTATGCCGACCTCGGTGACTCTATGAGTATCATCCAGGTAATGAACAAGGTGAAGCCTACAGAGGTGTATAATCTTGCGGCACAGAGCCATGTGCAGGTAAGTTTCGACTCTCCAGAGTTTACCGCCGACGTGGATGCTACGGGTGTGCTCCGTATCTTGGAGGCTATCCGCCAGTGTGGTTTGGAGAAGACCTGCCGTATGTACCAGGCTTCTACATCCGAGCTTTACGGTAAGGTAGAGGAGGTTCCGCAGAACGAGAACACGCCGTTCCACCCTTATTCTCCATACGCCGTAGCCAAACAGTATGGCTTCTGGATTGTCAAGGAGTACCGTGAGGCTTACAACATGTTCTGCTGCTCGGGAATCCTCTTCAACCATGAGAGTGAGCGACGTGGCGAGACTTTCGTGACGCGTAAGATTACCCTCGCTGCCGCTCGCATCAAGCAGGGCAAGCAGGAGAAACTTTATCTCGGCAACCTCGACTCGCTCCGCGACTGGGGTTACGCCAAGGACTATGTGGAGTGTATGTGGCTCATCCTCCAGGCTGAGAAGCCAGAGGACTTTGTCATCGCTACAGGCAAGCAGCACTCTGTACGCGAGTTCGCTCAGTTGGCTTTCCACTATGTGGGCATCGAACTGAAGTGGGAAGGCAAGGAAGAGAACGAGAAGGGTATCTGCGTGGAGGGTCCTGAGGAGCTTATCGGCAAGACACTCGTCGAGGTTTCTCCAGACTTCTACCGTCCTACAGACGTGGTAAACCTCTGGGGTGATCCCACCAAGGCAAAGGCCAAGCTCAACTGGAATCCTAACACTACCTCGTTCGAGGACTTGGTCAAGATTATGGTAGAGAACGATATGGCGAAGGTGGCTGCAGAGGATGCCGGCATGAAAGTGCGCACCAACCTTGCTGAGTACTTGGAAAAAGGAATCGTAAAATAAAATGTTGGATAAGAATAGTAAGATTTATATTGCAGGACACCACGGACTCGTGGGCTCTGCTATTTGGAATAACCTCAAGGCAAGAGGCTACAACAATCTTGTTGGACGCTCGCACAAAGAACTCGACTTGACCGACCAGTATGCGGTAGAGAAGTTCTTCGACGAGGAGAAACCAGACGCTGTGGTCCTCGCTGCTGCCTTCGTGGGCGGTATCATGGCTAACTCGCTGTATCGTGCCGACTTCATCATGCAGAACATGAAGATGCAGTGCAATGTCATCAGCAATGCCTACTCGCATGGCGTGAAGAAACTCCTCTTCTTGGGAAGTACTTGCATCTATCCCAAAAACGCACCTCAACCCATGAGCGAGGATGTGCTCTTGACCTCTCCTCTGGAGTACACCAACGAGGAGTACGCCATTGCCAAGATAGCCGGTCTGAAGATGTGCGAGAGCTACAACCTGCAGTATGGTACTAACTACATCGCCGTAATGCCGACCAACCTCTATGGTCCTAACGACAACTTCCATCTGGAGAACAGTCACGTGATGCCCGCCATGATGCGCAAGATTTATCTTGCCAAGCTCATTCACGACGGCGACTGGCACAGCATCGAGGTGGACATGAACAAGCGCCCCATCAACCCCACTGACAAGTTGCGCGAACTGATAGGCGACGGTAACGTAGACGGCAGCAATGACCATGAGCGTATCCTGAAAGCACTGGAGTTCTACGGTATATATAATAATAAGGTGGTACTTTGGGGAACAGGTACTCCGCTCCGTGAGTTCCTCTGGAGCGAGGATATGGCCGACGCCAGCGTTCATGTGCTCTTGAATGTAGACTTCAAGGACATCATCGGCATAGAGAAGTATTCTTCCGTATTCTATGGTGCCAAGGTAGACGGGGCCGTAGACCGCAACAACTCTGAGGGCCGTGGCGGAGCCATCCCGTCGCTCGGTGAGATTCGCAACTGCCACATCAATGTGGGTACTGGCAAGGAGTTGACCATACGCGAGCTCTCCGAACTCGTGGTGAAGGCTGTCGGTTTCGAGGGAACAGTGGAGTTTGACGCCAGCAAGCCCGACGGCACCATGCGCAAGCTCATCTCCGTAGACAAGCTCCACAGTCTCGGTTGGACACACAAAGTGGAGATAGAAGACGGAGTACAGAAACTCTTCGATTGGTACCAGGAGAGTCTGAAGGACTGATACTACTTGTAGAACCGTATAAAAAGTGGAGACGTGGAAAGATACGTCTCCACTTTTTTTATGTGGTTTGGTTAGCGATTGGAATATTATTCGTACCTTTGCACCAGCAAACTACTATATAGAAGAAATTAAAGACATGAGCGAACAAACAGAACAGAAAAATATCGCAGAGCAACAGAACGTGCCGGAACAGCAGGTGGAAGTGGAACAACCCAATGGCTTTCAGGTGGTAAACGAGGGCTTCTCTACCCGTGAGGCGATAGAGGAAGCCAAGCGCTGTCTGCACTGCAAGGTGCCGCAGTGCCGGAAAGGGTGCCCCATAGAGAACGACATCCCCGACTTTGTGCATGAGCTGTCTATGGGTAACATGGGTGCGGCAATGAGTATCATCAATGCCAAGAGCAACCTGCCTGCCATCTGCGGACGTGTTTGCCCCCACGAGAAACAGTGCCAGGGGCACTGCGTGCTCGGCAAGAAGGGTAAACCTGTACAGATAGGCAAGTTGGAGCAGTTTATTGCCGACTTCGATACCAAGATGAACCTCTCGCGCGAGAAACTGCCGCAGAAGACACGCGGACGTGTGGCAGTTATCGGTTCGGGACCTGCCGGTCTTACCGTTGCCGGCGACTTGGCGCGCCAGGGCTTCAATGTCACTATCTTTGAAGGACAGGCCGAGGCGGGAGGCGTACTCATGTACGGCATTCCCGAGTACCGTCTGCCCAAGAGCGTGGTGCGCGACGAGGTGAGCAAGATAGAGGCGCTGGGCGTGCAGTTTGTCATGAACTGTATGGTGGGCGAGAACAATGTCACCGTCGACAGTCTTTTCCGTGCCGGATATGATGCCATCTTTATGGGTACCGGAACGAATGTGCCCCAGAATATGGATTCTACACCCGGAAGCAAGTTGCATGGCGTGAGCCAGAGTACATACTTCCTGCATAACGTGAATGCCTACAACGAAGGTGCCCTTACCCGTGACATGGTGCCCCTGCACGACGGTGAGAAGGTGGGCGTGATAGGTGGAGGCAATGTGGCCATGGATGCGGCACGTACAGCCATTCGTCTGGGTGCCGATGTCACCGTGCTTTACCGTAAGACGCAGGAGGAAATGCCTGCCATCCAGAGCGAGTACGAAGATGCTGTGAAGGAAGGCGTTAAGTTTGAGTGGAAAACTACCGTCGAGGCTTTCCTCAAGGGAAAGAACGGCCGACTGGGCAGTTGCGTGCTCAATACGCCGGACGGCGAACGCGTAGAGAAATTCGACAGGATTTACCTCGCCATCGGTTCGCGTCCTGCCAACCGTATCGTCTCTACCACCGATGGTATCGAGGTGGACGAGAAGGGATATGTTAAGGTTGTAGAGCGTCCTTACGGCATGACTACACGACGTGGTGTGTTTGCCGGTGGCGACGTGGTGCACCGTCCTCAGACCGTGGTGCTCGCCATGAAGGCCGCCAAGGAGGTGGCACAGGGAATAGCCCAGTACGTAGACGCCATCAAACTGCTCGAAGAGGCAAAGCGCATCGAGGAAAGTGGTACTACAGGCGCGGAATAATCGCTGGTAAACGACATAGTAGCGTTATAGACTATTAAAACGAATTAATATCTTCCAAAAGCACAGCTGCGCTTTTGGAAGATATTGTTTTATTGCCTACCTTTGTACAGAATATGCACCCCTTCCTTATGACAAAAACGTTAAACGATGACAAGGAAAATATATTTTGTGGCAATGACAGCATGCCTGCACCTGTCGGCGGTACAGGCGCAGAAGACATGCGTGATTGCTAACGCCGAGGATCACCTGCCCCTGCGCGAGGCTCTGATACACACCGACAACAACCACTGGGCGCGTACCGACTACAGGGGATACTGGACCATGAAGTATCCCTTTGATAGTGCTACGGTCTCCAAGCATGGATTTCTCAAGACCACCATTCGTTACAAGGAGTTGCCCGACACGGTGTTCCTCCTGCCGCAAAGGCTCCAGATAAACGAGGTGACGGTGTGGGGAAACAACCAGCAGCATGTGGATGATATGGAGAATATTATCAAGAAAAAGATGTTGGAAGAGCCGCGTCCCATTACAGGCTTCGGATTTGATGCCTTGGGATGGATGGACAAACGGAGAAACCGTGACCGCAAACACCTGAAAAAGGCAAAAAGCATACTGCGTGATATGGATCGCAAAGACCCCATAATAGCTGCTTACGAGCAGGCTACGGGTAAAAAGGCGCTCCTTTCTCCAGAGAAAAATCTGTCTGTTCCCGATACGGCAAAATACTTCTCTGCATCAGACTCTGCAGCCCGATTCGGCAATAAAATGCCGAAAACAGAGTGCTGGGAATTGTCTCCCGCGACAGTCCTTTCGCCTGGCGATGACCACAGAGCTCCTGCCGCTCCGTTGCAAGATGTACCCGAGACTTCGCCCAAGGCGTTGCCCAATGTTGTACAAAAGCAACAGGAAAGATAGCAAAACACGCTTTTTTGCCGACAGTTATAGGCAGTCTCGGATTTTTTTTGTATCTTTGCGCCCGCAAAAAATAAAAAACGAAACAATGTTTGAGAATTTATCAGATAGACTGGAACGCTCCTTCAAGATACTGAAGGGTGAAGGAAAGATAACGGAGATAAACGTGGCAGAGACCATGAAGGATGTGCGTCGTGCACTTCTCGATGCCGACGTCAACTACAAGGTTGCCAAGGATTTCACCAATAAGGTGAAGGAAAAGGCGCTCGGTATGAACGTGTTGACGGCAGTAAAGCCTGGTCAACTGATGGTAAAGCTGGTTCATGACGAACTGGCAGAACTGATGGGCGGCGAGGAAGCTCCTCTGAAGCTTGAAGGTCATCCGGCAATCATCCTCATGAGCGGTCTGCAGGGCTCCGGTAAGACTACTTTCAGTGGAAAGTTGGCCAACATGCTCAAGACCAAGCGTGGCAAAAAGCCGTTGCTCGTTGCATGCGACGTTTATCGCCCGGCAGCCATCCAGCAGCTTCATGTGGTAGGCGAGCAAGTGGGTGTTCCTGTATACAGCGAACCGGAAAACAAGGATGTGTGCCAGATTGCCGACCATGCCATACAGCAGGCGAAGACCAACGGCAACGATGTGGTTATCGTCGATACCGCTGGACGTCTGGCTGTCGACGAGCAGATGATGCAGGAAATCAGTAACCTCAAGAATCATCTCCATCCCGACGAAACACTCTTCGTGGTTGACTCCATGACCGGTCAGGATGCTGTCAATACGGCAAAGGTGTTCAACGACCGTCTCGACTTCGACGGCGTGGTCCTCACCAAGCTCGATGGTGATACCCGTGGCGGTGCTGCACTCAGTATCCGTACCGTGGTGACCAAACCCATCAAGTTTATCGGTACGGGCGAGAAGATGGAGGCAGTGGACGTGTTCCATCCCGCACGTATGGCAGACCGTATCCTCGGTATGGGTGATGTCGTTTCGCTTGTAGAACGTGCGCAGGAGCAGTTCGACCTCGAGGAGGCCAAGAAACTGGAGAAGAAAATACGTAAGAACCAGTTCGACTTCAATGACTTCTATGCCCAGATACAGCAAATCAAGAAGATGGGTAACATCAAGGATCTGGCTGCCATGATTCCGGGTGTAGGAAAGGCAATCCGTGATGTGGATATTCCCGAAAACGCATTCAAGGGCATCGAGGCTATCATTCAGAGTATGACTCCCAAGGAGCGTACCAATCCGGCCATACTCAATACCTCTCGCCGCCAGCGTATCGCTAAAGGCTCGGGTACCAATATCCAGGAGGTTAACAAACTCATCAAGCAGTTCGACCAGACACGCAAGATGATGCAGATGATGACGGGCAACAAGATGGCTTCCATGATGGCGAAGATGAAGGGAATGCCCGGAATGCCCAAAATGTAATAAAGGCGGATTAAAGGTAAATGGGTAAAAAGTAAAGGGCAGATTAAAGGTAAAAAAGTAAAAAGGGGGCTGGCGCCACAAAAATTGTTGTCTTAACTCCTTAACTCCTTAACTCCTTAACTCCTTAACTCCTCTACCTTCCCTTAACTCCTTATAAAATAACAATATGCAGCTAATCGACGGAAAGGCGACAGCAGCCGCCATCAAAGAGGATATTGCCAAGGAGGTAGCCCAGATAGTGGCAACCGGTGGCAAGCAACCACACCTCGTAGCCGTACTCGTAGGGCACGACGGAGGCAGTGAGACCTATGTCAAGAACAAAGTGCTGGCATGCGAGAAGTGCGGTTTCAAATCGACACTCATTCGTTATGAGGACGATGTGACAGAAGAGGAACTGCTGGCATGTGTCGACAGACTGAACAAAGATGACGATGTGGACGGCTTTATCGTGCAGTTGCCTTTGCCCAAGCATATCGACGAGCAGAAAGTCACCATGGCCATAGACTACCGCAAGGATGTGGACGGATTCCATCCTGTCAATGTGGGACGTATGGCTCTTGGAATGCCTTGCTTCATCTCGGCTACGCCGCTCGGTATCCTCACGCTCCTGCAGCATTACCATATAGAGACCAGCGGCAAGAAATGCGTGGTTTTGGGACGCTCCAATATTGTGGGCAAGCCAATGGCACAACTCATGATGCAGAAGCAGTATGGTGACGCGACAGTGACGGTGTGCCACTCTCATTCCGCAAACCTGAAGGAAGAATGTCGTGAGGCGGACATTATCATTGCCGCTATCGGCCGCCCCGACTTCGTTACTGCCGACATGGTGAAGCCTGGGGCTGTGGTCATAGATGTGGGCACTACACGCGTGCCGGACGAAACGAAGAAGAGCGGATTCCGTCTCAATGGCGACGTGAAGTTTGACGAGGTGGCAGAGAAGTGTTCTTTCATCACTCCCGTTCCTGGAGGCGTCGGGCCGATGACCATCTGCTCACTGATGAAGAATACGCTTGCCGCAGGCAAAAAAGAACTCTACAAGTAGCAATAAATACTTGATTTTTTGTAACTCTCTAATTTGTGGGCGGGGTGTAGTGATGCATCCTGCCCTTTTTTTTGTTTTATTCCTGCAAAACTCTTTCATGTCGTCTGTTCAGGCGAAGTGATGCATCCTGCCCTTTATATACTATATAATGTACGCGCGTAAGGAGTGGCAGAGAAGAGTAGAGTAGAAGGGTTGGAGAGTAGGAGTGGTTCTATCCACTATTTTTTTAAGTAAGTGATGTTCAAAAGATAACTTGCGCAATTTCTTGTCATTACGCCCTGAACCAACGGTCACCTTTCCGCTTCGCGCCGGTGAGCGTTGGCTTTTTAGTCCGCTTCAACTGTACTGCGCAAGTTGTTTTTGAACATGACTTAGCTTCGGAAAGAGAAATAGCGAAACGAAAACTCTTTAGAATAGCGTATTTTAGATTAAAAAAGCCCAATTAATGGTCTGATTTTCCAGTTTTGCAGCTTAAATTGTAAAATATTCCTCAAATTATTTGGTAGTTAAGAGTTTTTTTTATTACTTTGCACTCGATTTCGGAAAAGCCCTTATTGTGGGGTGTAATAAGATTGAAAAATAACACTTTTAATAAATTAATTTTTTAGAGAGACATGAAAAAGTTAGGTTTATTGTTTGCTGCTGCCGCTTTGGCAGTTTCAGCTTCAGCTCAGACTGTAACTGAGAGCAAGACTTTCGACAACTGGTACATCGGTATCAATGGCGGTGTTGAGACCAAGACAACTCACTCACGCTGGATGAAGAACCTGAATTCTAATGCAGGTCTTCGCATCGGCCGCTGGTTTACTCCAGTTTTCGGTTTGGCTGCTGAGAGCAACGTTTATTTCAACGACCACAACGCTTACGCTTCTAAGACTGTTGTTCGTTACATGAACACAAGCTTGATCGGTACTGTTAACCTTAGCAACTGGTTCGGTGGTTACAAGGGTGAGCCACGTACATTCGAGGTTATTCCTGTTTATGGTTTCGGTTGGGCTCACAGCTTCGGAACAGGTTTTAATGATGGTAAGGAGTGGAACGCTCTTACTTCTAAGGCTGGTATCGATTTCGCTTTCAACCTTGGTTCAAGCAAGGCTTGGCAGGTTTACATCGAGCCTTCTATGAACTGGGCTTTGAATGGCGATGGTTATGAGCCTGTAGAGTACAACATCAATAAGTCTGGTTTCCAGGTAAACGTAGGTGTTGTTTACAAGTTCAAGAACTCTAACGGTACACACAACTTCACTATCGCTCAGCTCCGCGACCAGAACGAGATCGACGGTCTGAATAGCCAGATCAACAGCCTCCGCAACGACCTGAACGGTAAGGATTCTGAGCTCGCTGCTAAGGACAAGCAGATTCAGGATCTCCAGAACGCTCTCGACGAGTGCAACAGCAAGCCTAAGTATGAGAAGCCTGCTACTGCTACTAACTTGCAGCCTACTGTATTGTTCCGTCAGGGCAAGGCTGTCGTAGACAAGAGCCAGATGCCTAATATCGAGCTTATCGCTCAGTACATGAAGAATCATCCTGAGGCTAACGTTGAGATCAAGGGTT
Source organism: bacterium (assembly GCA_963601815.1). Classification (GTDB taxonomy): domain Bacteria; phylum Bacteroidota; class Bacteroidia; order Bacteroidales; family Bacteroidaceae; genus Prevotella. The sequence goes on along the minus strand of CAVCGV010000016.1, from coordinate 8,034 downwards.
ACGCTTCTCCAGAGGGTAACAAGGACTTCAACCAGGCTCTTTCTCAGAAGCGTGCTGACGCTGTTAAGAACGTTCTCGTTAAGAACTACAAGATCTCTGCAGATCGTTTGACCGCTAAGGGTATGGGCGCTACAGACAAGCTCTTCAAGCAGGTTGAGTTCAACCGCGTATCTACTTTCAACGATAACGCTGCTGAGTAATTCGCGATTACTTGATTAGGATATTCATAAAATATCTAAATGTGTCCCCGGAACTTCGGTTCCGGGGATTTTTTTGTATAGTAGTGTGCAGCCATCCTCGCTGCACGAAATAATAGTGTGCGCGTCCTCGCTGCACTTTTTTATGGTAGTTGCAGTGCCCGCGCTGCACTTGGATAGTTTCAGCGTCCTCGCTGCATTTTTTTTTGAATAGTAGTACTATCGCCCCAGATTATCTTTTGAACAAGGTTGCATTAGGGGTTACGGCGCCCTTGCCGTACTCACATGCTTGTGGATAGTACATCGATGGCGCTCCCCAATGCATGTTCTACGTTCATTGCCTTAGGCTTTTTGTTTTGTAAAACTGCACAATTATTAGATATATGTGTAATAGTGCTTATAGTCTGAAAGAAAAAACGCAATAAAAATAATAAAAACGATATTTTAGCAAAACTTTACCTCTTGTTAGTTGGTTATTACACAAAAACTCAGTATCTTTGCATTTGATAATAGGAACAAGATTATAAAAATAAGATAATGAAACATCCATTAAGAAGCAGTGTCTGTACAGAAGGCAGACGAATGGCAGGTGCCCGTGCACTTTGGGTGGCTGCCGGTATGAAACACGAGCAGTTTGGAAAACCCATTATTGCGATAGTCAACAGTTTTACACAGTTTGTCCCTGGACACACGCATCTACATGAGATTGGTCAGATAGTGAAGAAGGAGATAGAGGCTATGGGGTGTTATGCTGCCGAGTTTAACACCATCGCCGTAGACGATGGTATTGCTATGGGCCACGACGGAATGCTCTATTCATTGCCAAGTCGTGACATCATTGCTGACTCGGTGGAGTATATGGTCAATGCTCACAAGGCTGACGCCATGATCTGCATCTCCAACTGTGACAAGGTAACTCCAGGTATGCTCATGGCTTCCATGCGTCTTAATATCCCTACTGTGTTCTGTTCGGGTGGTCCAATGGAAGCAGGTAAGTGGAAGGGCGAGAACGCCGACCTTATTACAGCTATGGTCAAGGGTGCCGACACCTCTGTTTCCGACGACGAGATGAGGCAGATAGAGCAGTGCGCATGTCCTGGTTGCGGTAGTTGCTCGGGTATGTTTACCGCCAACTCCATGAACTCACTTACTGAGGCCATCGGCTTGAGTCTCCCTGGCAACGGCACCATCCTCGCTACCCATAAAAACCGCATCCAGCTCTTCAAGGATGCAGCTCGCCAGGTAGTAAAGAATGCGTTTGCTTACTACGAGGACGGTGACGAAAGCGTGTTGCCACGCAGCATCGCTACCCGTGAGGCTTTCCTCAACGCCATGACCCTCGACATAGCCATGGGCGGCAGTACCAATACCGTGCTCCACCTTTTGGCAGTGGCACAGGAGGCCGGTGTCGACTTCAAGATGGAAGACATTGACCAGCTGAGCCGTAAGGTGCCTTGTCTTTGTATGCTCGCTCCCAACACCCAGAAGTTCAGCGTGCAGGAGTGTAACCGCGCAGGTGGTATCTTGGGTATCATGAACGAGCTTGACAAGGGTGGACTTATCCGCAAGGAGTGCAAGCGTGTGGACGGCAAGAACCTTGGCGAACAGTTGAAGAAATACTGCATTACAGGTTCTGAACCACTTGATGCTGAAGCTAACAGAATCTATCATTCTGCTCCCGGACGCAAGTTCTCTATACAGATGGGCAGTCAGGATGCGCAATGGGAGAGTCTGGATACCGACCGCGAGAACGGATGTATCCGTGACCTGCAGCATGCCTACACCAAGGATGGCGGTTTGGCAGTACTTTTCGGCAACATTGCCCAAAACGGATGTGTAGTGAAGACGGCAGGTGTCGACCCGTCACTCTGGCACTTTGAGGGTCCGGCTGTATGCTTCGACTCGCAGGAGGATGCCTGTGAGGGAATACTTGGCGGCAAGGTGAAGTCGGGCGACTGTGTAGTGATTACGCATGAAGGCCCTAAGGGAGGTCCGGGAATGCAGGAGATGCTTTACCCCACGTCTTACATCAAGAGCCGTCACCTCGGCAAGGAGTGTGCGCTCATTACCGACGGACGTTTCTCTGGCGGTACGTCTGGTCTTAGCATCGGTCACATCAGTCCGGAGGCTGCAGCGGGCGGTAACATCGGAAAGATAAAAGACGGTGACATCATCGTTATCGATATACCTGGACGCAGCATCAACGTGAAGTTATCCGACGAGGAACTGAATGCACGTCCACAACAGCCACTTAAGCGTAACCGCGTGGTAAGCAAAGCGTTGCGTGCGTATGCTCAAAGTGTTAGTTCGGCCGACAAAGGTGGTGTGAGAATCATAGACTAAGAATCTGTACAAATCTAAATAATGACAAAAGAAACGATAACGGGAGCAGAGGCATTGATGCGATCGCTGCAGGCTGAAGGCGTAAAGACCATCTTCGGCTATCCTGGCGGAACCATCATGCCCGTGTTTGACGCTCTCTATGGATATACGCGAGGTGAAAATAAAGTGTTCGACCATATACTGGTGCGACACGAACAGGCAGCGGCACATGCCGCACAGGGTTATGCCCGCGTAAGTGGTGAGGTGGGCGTAACGCTCGTTACCAGTGGCCCGGGTGCCACCAATACGCTTACGGGCATTGCCGATGCTATGATGGACTCTACGCCCATTGTTGTCATTGCCGGACAGGTTGGCACGGGTGCCTTGGGTACGGATGCCTTCCAGGAGGTAGACCTTGTAGGTGTCACCCAGCCTATCTCCAAGTGGGCGTACCAGATACGGAGACCCGAAGACGTGGCGTGGGCTGTAAGCCGCGCTTTCTATATAGCTAAAAGCGGTCGCCCAGGTCCTGTGGTGCTCGACTTCACGAAGAACGCCCAGACCTCTACCTGCGAATGGGAACCGGTAAAGTGCGACAAGATATCATCTTACGTGCCTTATCCCGACATAGACCCTCAAGCAGTGGAACAGGCTGCCGAACTCATCAACCAAGCCAAGAAACCGTTTGCCCTCGTGGGACATGGTGTCGAACTGGGTAATGCGCACAACGAACTGATGGAGTTTCTGGAGAAGGCAGACATTCCGGCTGGCCGCACACTCTTAGGACTCTCTGCGCTTCCCTCTAACCATCCCCTGAACATGGGCATGTTGGGTATGCACGGCTCTTACGCCACTAACATGAAGACGCAGGAATGTGATGTGCTTATCGCCATCGGCATGCGTTTCAGCGACCGTATCACGGGTGTCCCCTCAAAGTATGCTACGCAGGCAAAGATTATCCATCTCGACATAGACCCTGCAGAGATAGACAAGATTATCAAGACCGATGTCGCTGTGGTGGGCGACTGCAAGCAGAGTCTGGCAGCCATCACACGCTTGCTCCAGAAGAATGAGCACCGCGAGTGGCGCGACTCGTTCGAGGTCTATCGCCAACAAGAACAGGAGACGGTCATAGATAAGGATATCCATCCTACTGAAGGACCGCTGCTCATGGGCGAGGTGGCGAACGTAGTGACGGAGGCAACGCACAACGAGGCTGTGCTTGTAACCGATGTGGGCCAGAACCAGATGGTCACCAACCGCTACTTCAAGTTTACCAAGAAGCTGAGTGTCGTTACCAGTGGTGGTTTCGGTACCATGGGCTTTGGACTTCCCGCAGCTGTGGGTGCTACGTTTGGTGCCCCGGAACGTACCGTTTGCTGTTTCTTCGGCGACGGTGGCTTCCAGATGAATATACAGGAGTTGGGTACTATCATGGAGCAGCAGGCTCCTGTGAAGATGGTTCTGCTCAACAACAATTATCTGGGCAACGTGCGCCAGTGGCAAGACCTGATGTTCGACGGACGCCGTTCCTTTACGCACATGCTGAATCCCCATTATGCCGAGATAGCCAAGGCTTACGGTATTCCTTACGATGTGGTGATAGACCGCAAGGACCTGAAGGAGAAGGTGGCGAAAATGGTAAATACCCCCGGCCCTTACCTGCTGGAGTGTGCCATCAAGGAAGACGAGGACATCGTGCCCATGACGCTGCCCGGCAAGAGCGTAGAGGAGATGCAGCTCGAACTCAACTATTAAGGCGTGTTCTTAAAAGACACAAAGTAATTGAATATGGTATGGAGAATAACAACGAAAAGAATTTATATACGCTGCTGGTCTATTCGGAAAACGTAGCGGGTATTCTTAACCAGATTACCGCAGTGTTCACACGCAGGCAGGTTAACATCGAGAGCCTGAACGTGTCGGCAAGTAGTATCAAGAATATCCATAAGTATACGATAACCGCATGGAGCACGCCTGAGCAGATAGAGAAGATAAACAAGGCGATAGAGAAAAAGATAGACGTAGTGAAGAGCAACTACTATACAGATGACGAGATTTTTATCCACGAGGTGGCGCTCTTCAAGATTTCTACTCCCATTTTGCTGGAGAATCGTGAGGTTTCGCGTACCATCCGGCAGCACAATGCCCGCATGATGGAGGTGAACCCCGTCTATGCCACTGTGCTCTTCGCAGGACTGACAGAAGACATTGCCGCCCTTTTCTTCAAGCTCAAGGAGTATGGTTGTCTGCAGCATTATACCCGAAGTGGCCGAATAGCCGTGACGAGAAGTTTCGACGATCCCATCTGTGACTACGTAAGGCAGATGGCAGAAGACGACTGCTAACAGTTTGTAATCTATGGGACAAAAAATATTGGACAAGGTGGGGCGGTACGAATTTCTCGCAGAACCCTTCCATTGCGATTTCTCAAGCCGTCTCTTTATGGGGCATTTGGGCAACCATCTGCTGAATGCCGCAGACTTCCATAGCAATGACCGGGGCTACGGCATGAACTATCTCATGCCGCGCCACCGTACATGGGTGCTCAGTCGACTGGCGATAGAGATGGAAGAGATGCCCAAGTCGTACGACCGCTTCTTTGTCGAAACGTGGGTAGAGAGTGCCATGAAGTACTTTACGGCACGTAACTTCCGAATCAGCGGACAGCAGGAGTCTGGCGATGGAGGAGGGGAGAAGGTGTACGGATACGGCAAGAGCGTATGGGCGATGATAGACACCGAGACGCGCCAGCCCGTCGATATATTCTCCATCAACGATGCTCTGATAAAGGAATATATAGAAGATGAGAAACCGTGCCCTATGGCTTCAGGGTCGCGCGTAAAGGTGTCTGCTGCAGCCCAACTGGTAAGGAGCATAGATACTCATTATAATGATGTGGATGTAAACGGCCATATCAACTCGGTAAAGTACATCGAGCATATCCTCGACCTTTTCGACATAGAATATTACAAGTCTCATTTCCTGCGCAGGTTCGAAATAGCCTATGTGGCGGAAAGCCATCAAGGCGACAGGCTCAACTTCTATATGGAGACGGTTGGCGATGATGAATACTGCATAAAGATTACGAAAACTTGCAAAAATAGCGACCAAGAGGTGGAAGTCGTAAGAAGTAAGGCTAAATTTATTAAAAAGTGAAAGAAAAATTTGGTTGTTTTGTGGCGATTCATTACCTTTGCAGTCAAAATAAAAAACAAACCCAATGCCGTTCTCTTGGATAGGGAATGGACGGATCAAACAGGCTCTCTTTGGACAAGAACATGCTCGCATCCGTATGGACAAGTATAACCCGCGGCTCCACAACGGCAAGCCGCACAACAAAACAAAACTAAATTATGGCAGAAATGAATTTCGGTGGCGTAATTGAAACAGTTGTCACCAGTAATGAATTTTCATTGGAGAAAGCACGTGAAGTACTGAAAGACGAGACCATCGCAGTCATCGGTTACGGTATCCAGGGGCCTGGTCAGGCTTGTAACCTTCGCGACAATGGTTTCAATGTCATCGTCGGTCAGCGCGAGGGCAAGACCTACGAGAAGTGTCTGAGCGACGGATGGGTTCCTGGACAGACCTTGTTCTCTATCGAGGAGGCTGTACAGAAGGGTACTATCATCTGCATGCTGCTTTCTGATGCCGGCCAGATAGCTGTTTGGCCAAAAATCAAACCATACCTCACAGCAGGTAAGACTTTGTATTATTCTCATGGTTTCGCCATCAACTGGAGCGACCGCACGGGTGTTGTTCCTCCTAAGGATATCGATGTCATCATGGTAGCTCCCAAGGGTTCGGGTACTTCGCTCCGTACTATGTTCTGCGAGGGCCGTGGCTTGAACTGCTCTTATGCTGTTTACCAGGATGCTTCTGGCAAGGCTGAGGAGAAGACGATTGCCTTCGGTATCGGTATCGGTGCCGGTTACCTCTTCAAGACTACATTCCAGCGTGAGGCTACTTCTGACCTTACCGGTGAGCGTGGCTCATTGATGGGTGCCATCGAGGGCTTGTTGGAGGCACAGTATGATGTGCTCCGTGAGAACGGTCACTCTCCTTCTGAGGCATTCAACGAGACTGTTGAGGAGCTGACACAGAGCCTTGGCCCGCTCTTCGGTGCTAAGGGTATGGACTGGATGTATGCCAACTGCTCTACTACAGCACAGCGTGGTGCGCTCGACTGGGCTCCACGTTTCCGTGAGGCAATCAAGCCTGTTATGGAGTGGCTCTACTACTCTGTGAAGACTGGCAACGAGGCTCAGATTTCCATCGACAAGAACTCTCAGCCCGACTATCGTGAGAAGTTGAACGCCGAGCTCGAGGCTATGCGCAACAAGGAGATGTGGCAGGCTGGCGTTACTGTACGCAAATTGCGTCCTGAGAACAACTAATCGTTTTGTCTCTTCGTGCAGTCTTCCCGTTCGTATATAGAATGTGGAACATCTGCATAAGTATAAAGCAACAAGTATAACTTGCCGGAACAACCAGGTAAATGTGGTTGTTCTGGCATTTTGCTTTTCTGCCGTATTTGTTCGGAGGTCCTTCAATGGGTAGGAGGCACTGCCCCCCCTAGCTGCGCCTCCTCAACATCGTAACCATGTGTTGTTACGGCGAGGAATGGGGACTATGTGTTGGTACAGCCGTACTTCCTAACTGAATGTGCATTGCCGTTACCGCCCCATATGCTGTGAAATGAAATATGACAAGTACGAGAAGAGGGAGATGTTTCAGCTTTGTTTCAGTTCGGAAATGAAACAAGCTGAAACAAGTATAAACAAGCTGGAACACGTTGGAACTGTATGAAATACGCAGAAAACATTCCGAAATCCTTTCACGGAAAATGAAACAAAGAATTTCGACCGTACAGGTCGATTTGGTTTCGCCGCCACTACAGCCAAGTGTTATATGCGCCAACTTACCGAGTTTGGCTGTTTGGAGCGCAGGCGGTAACAGGAATCGTAACTATTGCATCAACAACATTAACCACACGATACCAATGTGCGATGCCTGATGTACGTACGTGTGATGTTTGATGAACATACGTGCGGCGACCAATGCACGTACGTGCGTTTTATTTGGCAATGCGCCTACATCTCGTTTGTCAATTATGTTCGAGCAGTATGGATGAGCGGGCATGTTAACTGGGGGGGGACAGCGCCCATCAAATATAGTAATCATGTGTGGTACGGCGTATCTGCCCTATTTCTTGCCCATAAGTATGGTATTTATGGGTCCTAAGTATGTCATTTATGGTCCCTAAGTAGGGTGTTTGTAGTAGCGAGACGCGTCCTCGCGTCGTAACAAATGGGTTTGCCGCAAGGGTGCTGCACCTACTATGGCTTGCCCTGGGCGCCCACACTGTATTTCAAGTATTATGGTACGGCGGGGCGCCATACCTCCTAAACGAAAAAAAGTATAAATATCTGTTTAAGATATTCATACTTTTGTTCTTTGTACACCCTTAGGGATTCGAACCCTAGACCCACTGATTAAGAGTCAGTTGCTC